>JARIEV010000096.1 GCA_031127225.1 Gemmatimonadota bacterium
GTCTGCGGAGCGATGACTTTTGTGAGACGCGTCCCCTGCCGCTCGATCTCGACGGTGATCGTCCCCGACGTCACGGGCGCCACGTAATCGAGCACCTGATCCCACGCGCGGACGGGATTCCCATTGATCGCGACGATCCGGTCTCCGCCCACCACGCCCGCCTGCGCGGCGGGAGCGCCGACGACAACGGAGTCGACGACCGCCGGCACGAAGGCCGTGCCGTACCGATAGTAAATCGAGCTCGACACGATCAACGTGAGCAGAATGTTCATGATCACGCCGGCCGACAGAATCAGGACTCGCGCCGATGTCGACTTGCTCTCCACCCAGCGATCGGCGGGCACCAGCTTCGGCCCGAAGGGGGCCATCGACTCGGCATCCCACAGCGCAGGAGAGACCTCCGGCGGGCGCTCCGCAGTGCGTTCCGCCGAGTGTTCCCCCGACGCCTCGAGGGTGCCGCGGTCGTGGCCGCCCTCAATCCCCGCCATCGACTCATCCTCCCGGCTCGCCATGCGCACGTAGCCGCCCAGCGGGATAATCGACACGCGATAATCGGTTTCGCCGTGCCGGACACCGAACAGCCGGCGCCCCCATCCCAACGAGAACACCGGGGCGTACACACCGGTGAGCTTCGCCGCCAGAAAGTGGCCGAGTTCGTGCACGAACACCACGAGTCCGAAGACGAGCAGCGGAGCAATGTATGGAGACAGCGACGACAGCATCATCAGACCCCTACGCGGTCATGGACATGGGCATGCACGTGAGCCCGCGCCGCGGTATCGGCCGCGAGCAACTCATCAAGGGACCCGCCGGCGACGCCGGCACAGTCCTGCAAGGCCGCGGCAACGCACACGGCAATACCGGGAAAGCTCAGGCGGCCCGCCAGAAAATGTGCGACGGCCTCTTCGTTGGCCGCGTTGAACACCGCGGGCGCGGCACCGCCGCGTTTGCCCGCCTCGATCCCGAGGGTCAGCATAGGAAAATCATCGTTCCGGACCGGCTCAAAGCTCAGACCACCCAGTGCCACGGGGTCGAACGATGGTACGCCGGAGTCGGGCACCCGTTCCGGCCAGGTCAACGCATACAAAATCGGCAGCTCCATCGACGGTACACCGAGCTGCGCGAGCACGCTGCCATCCACGAATTCCACAAACGAGTGGATGATGCTCTGCGGGTGCACCACCACGTCGATGCGCTCGTACGGCACACCGAACAGATGATGCGCCTCGATGACCTCGAGTGCCTTGTTGGCGAGCGTAGCGCTATCGATCGTGATCTTGCTCCCCATCGTCCACGTGGGGTGCTTCAGGGCGTCGCCGACCGTGGCCGTCGCGATGCGCTCGGCGGGCCACGTGCGGAAGGGACCGCCTGACGCAGTCAGCACCAGACGGCGCACCTCATGGGGCTGGCGTCCCGCGAGACACTGCAAAATGGCCGAATGCTCGCTGTCCACGGGCACGAGCGTGCCGCCGTGCGCCTGCGCCGTTGCCGTGACGATAGCACCGGCGACCACGAGGGTTTCTTTGTTGGCGAGTGCGACCCGCTTGCCGAGCCGCAGTGCCGCGAGCGTTGCCGGTAAGCCCGCCGCGCCGACGACCGCATTGATGACAATCGAGGCGTCCGGATGCGAGGCGGCATCGATCAAACAGGAAGGCCCACGGCTCCACTGAGCGGGCGCATCGCCATGGGGCTGCACCAGTCCCGCAAACGACGGACGCCATTCGGCCACCTGAGCGGCGAGTGCTGCCGCGTTCCCATTCGCCGTGAGCGCGACTGGTACGAACCGCTCACGCTGGCGCGCCAGCACGCGCAAGGCACTCGTCCCGATTGACCCAGTGGAGCCTAGGATCGCCACACCCACCGGTGCCACCGGCAACAGACCGTTCATCATGGTCATGCCCCCGGCGCCGGCAGCAGGAGCGCGTAGTACAACGCGTAGGCGACAGGGAGCACGAAGAACAACGAGTCGAGCCGGTCGAGTACACCGCCGTGCCCGGGAAAGAACGTGCCGCTGTCCTTTACTTTCGCCTCGCGCTTCAGCAGCGATTCCGTGAGGTCACCGATCTGCGCCGTCACGCTGATACACACGGCGAACACGATCAGCCCCAGGGGACTGAAGGCCAGTTGCGCCTGCGGTCGCAGCAGCAGGTGCACGAATGCCGCGCACGCCGCGACAGTGGCAACCATGCCTCCGACGGCGCCGGAGATCGTCTTGGCCGGACTCACGGAGGGAATGAGCTTCGGTCCACCGATTACCCGGCCGGTGAAATACGCGCCCGTGTCGCTCGCCCACGTGAGCACCACCGGCAGAATGACGACCAGCGCACCGGCGGTGTCGCCGACGGCGTAACCGAAATAGCGCAGGGCGTAGAGATAGCTCAGTGTTCCGCCGGTATATAGCGCTCCGAAAATCGTGATCGCGGCCGAGCCGAGCGGCTGGCCGTCCACGCCACGCAGCCAGATGGACAGCGCCAGCACAGCGAGCGGCACCAGCGTCCAGATCACCAGCGGAAGGGTGAACACACCGAGGAACTGCGCATGCACGGCGAGCGGAATGAGCGCACTGAGCACAATGCCCACGACGCTCATCGGCGTGCGCCCGCCCTCGCGCGCGAGCCGGAAGTACTCCCACGCGGCGACGCCGGACAAACCACCGGTTGCGGTCGCGAGCGGGGCGCCGCCAATCCAGATCGCCCCGAGCGCCACCGGCGCGGCGACGATGGCAACAACGGCACGTTTGGCGAGTTCTTTCACGCGGACCGGGGCAGAGTCAGGGTCGATTGATCGTCACCGGCAACGCACGCCACCGTCGCCGGACGCCTCATGGGGTCACGCGTCCGAACCGTCGGTCGCGACGCTGAAAATCACAGATCGCTTCGTACAGTGCCGGGCGCCCGAAGTCAGGCCACAGCACGTTGGAGATGTACAGTTCGGCGTATGCGACCTGCCACAGCAGGAAATTCGACAGCCGCTGTTCGCCCGACGTTCGGATCAGCAGGTCGGGATCAGGGCAGTCGGCCGTGAACAGCCGTGCGCGGAATTCATCTTCCGTGATCGCCTCGGGTGTGAGCCGACCGGCCTGTACGTCGCGCGCGAGCAGCTGCGCGGCCCGCACCAGTTCGGCACGTCCGCCGTACGAGATGAAGAGGTTGAGCCCGAGCCGGGTCCCCCCGGCGGTCACGCTGACGATGCGATCGACCGCGGCGGCGGCGGGTCCGTTGAGGCGATGCAAATCGCCATGGACGCGCACCCGGACGCCCTGCCGCTTGAGTTCGTCCGCTTCGCGCGCAATGAATTCCTCAAGCAGCGACATCAAGGCGGACACTTCCGTTTCCGGCCGCTGCCAATTCTCCTGCGAGAAGGCGAAGAGCGACAACCACTCGACGCCGGCCTCAAGGCAGCCTTCGACCACCGACCGCACGGTCTTCATGCCCGAGCGGTGGCCGAACGGCCGCGGCATGAGGCGCTCACGCGCCCACCGGCCGTTGCCGTCCATGATGATGGCGATGTGCCGCGGCACCGCCCCATGCACGCGGATGCGCGCCAACAGGTCTGCTTCCAGATCAGCCATGTCGGGCGGGGGCAAGGGGCGCCTCAGCGAGCTGTCCGAAACGCCGACTCAAACCTCCATGATCTCGGCTTCCTTCGTCTTGAGCATCGATTCCAGCTTGCCGATGAAATCATCGTGCTGCTTCTGGAGGTCCTTCTCCGCGTGCTTCTTATCGTCCTCAGACACGCCATCAAGCTTCTTGACCTTGTCGCGCGCGTCGGTGCGGGCGTGCCGAATGGCAATCCGGCCATCCTCCGCCAGCTTGCTGAGCACCTTTACGAGCTCCTTCCGTCGCTGCTCGTTCATGGACGGCAGCGGCACCCGGATCACCCCACCCTGATGGGCCGGATCGAGCCCGAGCTCAGACTCGCGGATCGCCTTTTCGATCACCTTGGCCTGCCCCTTGTCGAACGGGGTGACCAGCAGGATACGAGGCTCTGGTGCGGACACCTGAGCCACCTGATTGAGGGGGACCAGCGAACCGTAGGCTTCAACCTTGATGCTGTCGAGCATGCTCGGCGATGCCTTGCCGGTGCGAATGCCGGAGAAGTCGCGCTTGGAGGCCTCGAGGGCCTTTTCCATACCGCTCTTCGTGTCCTTCAGGATCTGCGCAATGGTGCTCATGAAACCAGTGTCCCTACGCGTTCGCCGTTGATGGCGCGTGCGATGGCGCCAGGCGTGTGAAGATTGAGCACGATCAGCGGCAATTGATTCTCCTTGCAAAGTGTAATGGCCGTCTGGTCCATGACACGGAGCTCTTCGAGCATCACATCGCGATAACTGATCGATTCATACATCGTGGCGTTGGGATCCTTCTTCGGATCCGCCGAATACACGCCATCGACGCTGGTGGCTTTGATGATGACGTCGGCCTTCATCTGGATCGCACGAAGCACGGCCGCCGTGTCCGTGGAAAAGTACGGGTTACCTGTCCCGGCGGCAAAGATCACGGTGCGCCCCTTCTCAAAATGGCGCAACGCCCGCCGCCGGATGTACGGCTCCGCAAGCTCTTCCATCCGGATCGCCGTCATGACCCGGGTGTCGAGCCCCTTCTTTTCGAGGACATCCTGCATCGCCATGGCGTTGATGACGGTCCCGAGCATGCCCATGTAGTCGGCGCCCACACGGTCCATCCCCATCTGCGACAGCTGCGTACCACGAACGATGTTTCCGCCCCCGATCACCAGCCCGAGCTGCACGCCCATGCGCGCCACCTCGACGATCTGGTCCGCGAAGGACCCGATCCGCTCAAAATCGAACCCGACGCCGCGATCTCCGGCGAGTGCCTCGCCGGAGAGCTTCAGGAGAATGCGCGTGTAGCGCTTGTCCGTGGCGCCCACGGCGCTCACTCGGCGCCGAGCTGCAAACGGACGAAGCGATCGACCGTGATCGTGCCACCCGCGCGCTTGGCGTGATCGGCGACGAGGGCCGCGATTGTGATGGCCGGGTCGCGCACCCACGCCTGCGGCAGCAGCGTGACGTCCTTGAGGAAGGCTTCGATCTTGCCCGTGGCGATCTTCTCGATCATCGCTTCCGGCTTGCCCGTCTCACGCGCCTGCTCCTCAGCGATGCGCTTCTCGCTCTCGATCTTTTCCGCCGGCACGCCAGCGCGGTCGACCGCGAGCGGAGCCGACGCCGCGATGTGCTCCGCGATGAACTTCACGAGCTGACCGGTGGACTCGTGGGCGGCCACTTCGGGCGACGAAGCGGTCACCTGCACCAGCGTGGCCAGCTTGCCGTTGTGGTGGCGGTAGATGCCGACCACGCCGTTGGCGTCCGCGTCGAAACGCGCCACGTGCTTGACGTTGACCGCTTCGCCGGTCTTCGACGAGGCAATCTTGATGAACTCCGCGACCGTCTGGGACGCGTCCGTGGCAAACGGCTCGGCAAGGAACGCATCGACATCGGCCGCCGTCGAGTGCACGCGCTGGGCGACCAGCTGCGCCACCACCTTCCCGAAATCTTCATTGCGCGCCACGAAATCGGTTTCGCACGCCACCTCGACCAGCACGCCGGAGCGGCCGTCGTTAAAGATCTCGCCGCCGATGATGCCTTCGCTCGTGGAGCGATCGGCGCGCTTCTCGGCCTTGGCGATGCCCTTCTTACGCAGGTATTCGACGGACGCGTCCATGTCGCCGCCGTTCTCCTCGAGTGCCTTCTTACAGTCCATCATGCCGGCGCCGGTACGCTGGCGGAGTTCCGAAACAGCCTTCGCGGTGATCACCGTAGTCATCTTCGAGCCCTGTATGTGCTGAGTGTCAGAATCTGCGTTGCGATGGTCTTTCCGATCGTACTCGTCGTGCGGCGGGTGCGTGTGCGAACGCCGCCGGGTTGAGCCGGCGGCGTTGCGATGCTACCAGAGGATGCCTGAGCCGCCGGTCAGGCACACACCCTGAACCTTACTCCTGCGGAGCGGAATCGGCAGCCGGTGCCGACGCTTCGCCAGCGGCGTCGTCAGCCGCGCCGCCTTCAGCGCCCGGCTTCAAGCGCGCGGCGATCGCTTCCGGCTTGGCACGACGGCGGCGCGGACGACGCGCGTCGGCGCCCTGCCCGCCACCCGGCGCGCCACGATCTCCACCCTGACCGCCACGGTCGCCACCACGGCCGCCACGATCACCACGACCGGCCGGCTCCGTGCCACGATCGCTGGAGAACGTGTAGCTCTCCTGCTCGTCGTCACTCGGGCGCGCCGGTGCTTCGCGACGCGCCTCGTCGATCGTGTCGGCGACAACCTTGGCAATCAGCTCGACCGAGCGGATCGCGTCGTCGTTGCCGGCGATCGGCACCGTGATCAGATCGGGATCGGCATTGGTGTCCACGATGGCGACGATTGGCACACCGAGCTTGTTGGCTTCGGCAACGGCAATGCGCTCCTTCTTCGAGTCGATGATGAACAGCAGCCCCGGAAGGCGGTTCATCGTCTTGATGCCGGAGAGGTACTTGCCCAGCTTCTCGCGCTGACGCGACATGAGAAGCTGTTCCTTCTTGGTGTAGTTGGCGAGCGTGCCGTCTTCAGTGCCGGCCTCGAGCTCCTTGAGCTTCTTGACCTGCTTCTTGACCGTCTGGAAGTTGGTCAGCATGCCGCCGAGCCAACGCTCCGTCACGAACATGCCGCCGCAGCGCTCGGCCTCGGCCTTCACAATGGCCGCCAGCTGGCGCTTGGTGCAGACGAACAGGACGTTTTCACCACGGAGCACGACTTCGCGGACGAGCTTCTGCGCCAGTTCGATCTGGCGGAGCGTCTTCTGCAAGTCGATGATGTGGATGCCGTTGCGCTCGGCGAAGATGAACCGGCGCATCTTGGGGTTCCAACGACGGGTCTGGTGCCCGAAGTGAACGCCCGCAGCGAGCAACTGCTCGAGAGACGGAGTAGCCATGATGGATGAGTGCTTGAGGTTTTTTGAACATCGTCCGCCGTCTTCACCGCCGGCTGCGACCGGCTCACAGAGGAGCGCGGTACCCGCAGCCGACTCGGACGGCGTGAGAGATACGCCGATCGAGGTGGCGCACCGTTCGGTGCGCCAGGTCGATTAACGCTTGGAGAACTGGAAGCGCTTGCGCGCGCCGGCACGACCCGGCTTCTTGCGCTCGACTTCGCGCGCATCACGGGTGAGCAGACCGAACTCACGCAACTTCTTGCGGTTGTTCTCGTCGAGCTTCACCAGCGCACGGGCGATGGCGAGACGGACCGCGCCGGCCTGACCGGAAACACCACCGCCATCCAGCACGGCCTTCACGTCAAAGCTACCGAGCGTGTCGGTCAGCGCGAACGGCTGCTGGATCGCGGAGACGAGCGTGGGGCGCGGGAAGTACTCGCCCAACGCACGGCCGTTCATCTCCCACTTCCCCGTACCGGGGGTGAGATAAAGCCGGCACACCGCTGACTTGCGGCGGCCGACCGCCTGAATCTGTTCGGACATTACTTGGCCTCAGCGGCGGAGAAAGTGAGCGTCGCCGGCGTCTGGGCGACATGCGGATGCTCGTTACCGGCGTACACACGCAGCTTGCGGCGCAGCACCTGACGGCCGAGGGCCGTTTTCGGGAGCATGCCGTACACGGCCTTCTCGATCACGCGCTCGGGATGCTTCGCCAGAACCGAGGCAAACGGCGTGTGCTTCTCGTGGCCCATGTAGCCGGTGTGGCTGAAGTACGTCTTCTGCTCCGCCTTCCGACCAGTCACCTGCACCTTGGACGCATTGATCACGATGACGAAGTCACCCGTGTCCATATGCGGCGTGAACATGGGCTTGTGCTTGCCGCGGATGATCTTCGCGACTTCCGACGCGAGACGGCCCAGGACCATTCCTTCCGCGTCGACGATGTACCACCGACGGTCGATATCCTTCGGGGTCGCGCTGTAGGTCTTCATGCTAACGTGATCCGTGCGTGATTCGGAGACGCCACGTGCGGCGCTCAGAAAAGAGATAAAGGAACTGCAGGAAAATGCTGGTCGGGATTGCCCAGAAAACGGGACAGACTCGTAGGTTACTCAGCGTTGAAGTCTGTGTCAATCCGAGGGTTGGCCGCGCATAGGCAAGGCGACCCTCCCGCCGCCGCCGGGAGGCCGCGCGGGCGGACTTGCCCGAATGACGCCCACGGGCCACACTCCCCCTCGGACACGCCACGTGGTACGCCCCCTCTCAAGGAGCAGATATGTCGATGGTGTCGGAATTCAAGGAATTCGCCATGAAGGGCAGCGTGCTTGATCTTGCGATCGGTGTCGTGATCGGCGGCGCCTTTCAGAAAATCGTGGACAGCATGGTGAACGACATCATCATGCCGGTCGTGGGACTGGCAACCGGTGGCATTGACTTCACCAACCGCTTTGTGGCCCTCCAGGGGGGCCCCTTCGCCACCCTCGAGGCAGCGAAGGCGGCCGGCGTGCCGACGCTCAGCTACGGCCTCTTCCTGAATCAGGTGCTAACCTTCCTGATCGTCGCGTTCACGCTCTTTCTGGTCATCAAGGGCGTGAACCGCGCGCGACGCACCGGACCCACAGCAGGCTGACAGGCTGTCGGGCCCGGTTGACCACCGATCACCCTTCGGCAACCGGGCCCAGTTCCACCAGCACCGCCCCCTTGTTCACCGCCTCGCCGGGCACCGCCCGGACCGCCGTGACCACACCGGCCACCGACGCGCGCAACTCGTTTTCCATCTTCATCGCCTCGACGACCACGAGCCCCTGACCGGCGCTCACCAGGTCGCCCACCGACACCGACACGCGGACCACCAGCCCGGGCATCGGCGCCAGCAACGGCGCCGGCCCGGACGCGGCGGCCGCCGAGGCGGTCAGGTCGCGGATCGTACGCATCCGCTCGTCGAGCGCCTCGGTCTCCACCCGCTGCCCGTCGAGATCCAGCGTCCACAGGCCGCGTGACGCGCCGCGACGCGCCACCAGGCGATGGACCTGCTCCCCGACGCGCAGCAACCGCACGGGTGTCCCCGGAATCGCCAAGAGCGACGCGTCAAACCGCTCGTCACCGACCGTTGCCGACGCGCCGTCGATCTCCACGGTCACCCGCTCGCCATTCACGTCCACGATGTACTTCATGCCGCCTCCGGGTGCAGGACGCACACGGTCTCCACGTGTGCCGTCTGCGGAAACATGTCGAAACAGCGCATCGCGACGATGCGCCAGCCCGGCACGCGCGCGAGGTCCCGCGCCAACGTGGCCGGATCACAACTCACATACACAAGACCGCGGACGCCGCGCGAGGCCGCATCCGCGAGCACGGCTGTTACCCCCGGTGATACACCGGCACGCGGCGGATTGAGCACGACGACGTCGGCCGGGAGGGCGGATGCCAGCACCGCCTCCACCAGGCCGGTGATGACCCGCACCCGGTCGCCAAGACCTGCCGCCTCAAGGCGACGACGGGCCGCGGCCGTGCCCGACGGATCCGCCTCGATGGCCACCACCGCGGCGCCGTCACGCGCGAGTTGCTCGCTGAGCACGCCACTCCCCGCATACGCATCGATCACGGTTGTCGGCGCGAACGTGCGCACCGCGTCGTAGACGTATGCCCGCAGGGCTGTCGCCACACGCGGATTGACCTGCGCGAACGCGAGCGCCTCGCGGGCATCGGGCTCGTACCGCCCCGCGTCGCCGGCGTCGTCCGACTCCATCAGCTCAGGCTCGGGAACATCGACGTCGCTACCGACATCACCCGCCAGCCCACGCGGCTGACCGCCACGCGGCACCCACCAGACGGCACGCAGCTGAGGCGATACCCGTAGCAGCGCCCCCGCCCACTCGGTCGCCCCCGGCCACTCCGTGCCGCCCTGCACCACCGCCGCCACCGTCTCGGCACCGGCCTCGGCCGACAGCAACCGAAATGACACCCGCAGGAAACGGTCGCGCGGCAGGCCGTGCAGCCGTTCACGCATGTCGTGCCAGCAGCGGACCAAGGCGGCATTCGCGATCGGACACTCGTCGAGGTTGAATACCCGAGCGGCATCGTCGTGCGGATGCAGGCCGCCGATCCAGCTCCGCCCCCGGGGGAGCAGCATGAGGGTGAGGCGACCGCGGTATCCCCACGCCTCGCCGCTCACCAACTCCGGCAGCGTCACCTCACGCTTCCCGATACGCGACAACGCATCCTGAACGATGTGCCGACGGGCATCGCGCTGCGCCTCGTCGGTGAGGTGCTGCAACTGGCAGCCACCGCACCGGTCCCGCTCGTAGTGCACGCACGTCGGTGCGACGCGAAGCGGCGAGGGCGTCAGCACCTGCAGGACACGCCCACGACCGTGTCGCGCGTGGGCCACGTAGGCCACCTGAGCGACATCACCCGGTGCCGTGCGCGGCACGAAACAGGCGAGCCCATTGGCTCGTCCGACCCCATCGCCCCCCTTGGCGATGCGGTCGATGGTCATCGTCGCAATCTGCTCGGCCGTCAGGGACTCCGCCGCGCGCCGCGCCTGACGCTTCCTGCCGGCCTTCACGAGGAGCGCAGCGATTCGCGCCGCGCCACGTCACGCCACGACGGACCGTTACCGTGCGCGCTCGCGCTGGGCAACGGGTCGGTGGCCGTGACGGCCGGCGCACCGCGCCCCGCCGTTCGCTCCTCATGCGCCACCAGCGCGGCCGCGAGGGCCGCCAGCTGCACCGCCTCGCGCGGCATCGCGGGCTTCGTCAATTCCGGCAGGCGCTGCTCGAGCCACTGAATCGTGATGTCGCCGCGCTGGAACTCCGGATGATCCATCACGCGCAGATGGAATCCACGGGACGTCTCGATGCCGTCGATCGTGAGCTCACGCAGCGCGCGACGCATCCGCGCAATCGCCAGCGCCCGCGTGGGGGCGTGCACGATGAGCTTGGCCAGCATCGGATCATAGTGTAGCCCGACCTCGCTCCCGGATTCGATCCCGCCATCCCAGCGCACGCCCGGACCGGTGGGGAGATGCAGATACTCGATGCGTCCGGTGCTCGGCAGGAAGCCGTTCGACGGATCCTCACTCGTAATGCGGCATTCCATCGCCCAGCCGCGCGGGACAAAGTCACGCTGCGCAAACGGCAGCACTTCGCCGGCCGCCACGCGGATCTGCCACTGCACCAGATCGAGCCCCATGACCAGTTCGGTAACCGGATGCTCCACCTGTATACGCGTGTTCATTTCCAGGAAGTAGTACTGCCCATCACGGTCGAGGAGAAACTCGCAGGTGCCCGCGTTCACGTAGCCGGCCGCACGCGCCGCAGCGACCGCCGTGGCCCCCATCCGCGCCCGTAGTTCGGGCGACACGGCGACACTCGGCGCCTCCTCGATCATCTTCTGATGCCGCCGTTGCACCGAGCATTCCCGCTCGCCCAGATGGACCACGTTCCCGTGCATGTCGGCCAGCACCTGAATCTCGACGTGCCGCGGTCCGTCGATGTACTTCTCGACGTACACCGCGTCATCACCGAAGGCGTTGCGCGCCTCGCGCTGTGCCGACGCCAACGCGTCGGGCAGATCGGCGGCCGCGTGCACGATGCGCATGCCCTTGCCGCCGCCACCCGCCGCCGCCTTGAGCAGCACCGGAAACCCGAACCGTTCGGCGATCTCGATCGCGTCGGCGGCATCACGAATGCTTTCGGTCGTCCCAGGGACCACCGGCACGCCGGCCGCGATCACGAGTTGGCGCGCCGCGGTCTTCGAGCCCATGGCCTCGATGGCCTCCGCCGGTGGGCCGATGAACACCAGTCCGGCGTCACGCACCGCGCGGGCAAACCACGCGCGCTCCGACAGAAATCCGTAGCCGGGATGAATCGCCTGGGCACCGGTGCGCAGCGCCACCTCGATTAAGCGCGCCCCGAGCAGATAGCTCTGGCTGGAGGGCGCCGGCCCCACGTTCACCGCTTCGTCCGCCTCACGCACGTGCGGGGCGTGGGCGTCGGCATCCGAATACACCGCCACCGTCTTTACGCCCAGCTCCTGACAGGCGCGGATCACGCGGAGGGCAATCTCACCGCGGTTAGCGATCAGGATCTTCTCGAACATCGGCGGCGTCACAGGGGGAGATTCCCGTGCTTCTTGGCCGGATTCCGGTCCCGCTTGCCACGCAGCGCATCGAGTGCCTCGATCAGGCGCGGACGCGTGTCGCGCGGATCGATCACGTCATCGACGTACCCACGCGCCGCGGCGTTGTACGGATTGGCGAACTTCTCCGTGTATTCGGCCACACGCGCGTCCATCGCCGCCTGCGGGTCGTCCGCCTCCGCGATCTCCTTCTTGTAGAGGATCTCCACCGCACCCTTCGGGCCCATCACCGCGATCTCCGCGGTCGGCCACGCCACGTTGTAGTCGCCGCGGATGTGCTTGGAACTCATCACGTCGTACGCGCCGCCGTACGCCTTGCGGGTGATCACCGTGAGCTTCGGCACGGTGGCCTCGCAATACGCGTACAGCAGTTTCGCACCGTGCTTGATGATTCCGCCGTGCTCCTGCGCCAAACCGGGCAGAAAACCGGGAACATCCTCGAAGGTCACCAGAGGGATGTTGAAACAGTCGCAAAAGCGCACGAAGCGCGCCGCTTTCATCGACGCGTTGATGTCCAACACCCCGGCCAGGACCGCCGGCTGATTGGCGACGATGCCGACGCTGTACCCGCCTAAATGGGCAAAGCCGACCAGAATGTTCGCGGCGTAGTCCGGCTGCACTTCATAAAATTCCCCGTCATCGACAACCCGGCCGATGACCTCATGCATGTCGTACGGCTTATTCGGATTGTCCGGGATGATGTCGAGCAACGACTCTTCGCGCCGGTCGCGCGGGTCGCGCCCTGTGCCCCGCGGCGGATCATCCACGTTATTGGAGGGGACGAACCGGAACAGTTCGCGGATCTGCTGCAGGCAGGCGAGCTCGGAATCGCAGGCGAAGTGGGCCACGCCGCTGGTGCTCGCGTGCGTGTCCGCCCCCCCGAGCTGCTCCATCGTGACGTCTTCGTGGGTGACCGTTTTGACCACATTGGGACCGGTCACGAACATGTAGCTCGTGCCGCGCACCATGTAGATGAAATCGGTGATCGCCGGCGAATACACGGCACCGCCGGCACACGGGCCGAGGATGGCCGAGATCTGCGGGACGACACCCGACGCCATCGTGTTACGCAGGAAGATGTCCGCGTACCCCCCGAGCGACACCACGCCTTCCTGAATGCGCGCACCGCCGGAATCGTTCAGCCCGATGACGGGGGCGCCGTTGCGGACCGCCAGATCCATGACCTTGCAGATCTTGGCCGCATGGGCTTCGGACAATGATCCGCCGAAGACGGTGAAGTCCTGGGAGAAGACGTACACCAGACGCCCCTCAATCCGCCCGTGTCCGGCAACGACACCGTCGCCATAGATCGGCGCGTCGCCATCAGCGAGAGACCGTGAGGTGACAAAGCGATCGATCTCGACGAACGAGCCGTCATCGAGAAGGACGTCGAGCCGCTCCCGGGCGGAGAGCTTCCCCTTGGCGTGTTGGGCGGCCAGCCGCGCGGCACCGCCGCCCTGCTCGGATGCATCGCGGGCGGCAGCGAGCCGGTCGAGCTTGTGGCGCATGGTCGAAGACTGTGACATGGCGCGGGAAGCTAGCGAGAAATCCGGAAAACACGAGGCGCGGCGCCCGCCCCGACGGACCGGCCGTCCGGACGGCCTTCACCTGCGGACGGTTCAGGGACAGTATTCACCGGGCACATTGACCCTGCGCGCCCGTCAGGCCGGTTGGACCACGGCCGGCACTCTGGTCGCAGCATTCCTATCAATCCGCGCTCTCGCGCTCACCCCCGCCATGTCTGACTCTCTCGACCTCCACGCGGACCCCATGGTTCGTCGCGTCCTGTTCGTCGCGGCGATCCTGCTGGTCACTGTCCCGTTTCTGCAGGCGGGATCGCAGCTTTGGCCGCTGCAGCTGAGCAACATCCAGTGGCGCTTCGGCGCGGCAAACGCGTTGTCCAGCGTACTCCTGCTCCCGTTCCTCGGGCTGACGCTGCTGCTCCTCCTGTCCCGCACGCTCCACGGTGCCTGGCTGGCGAAGACCATTGGCGTGATCGCGACCTGCTTCACCCTCGGTCTTCTCGCGTCGACGGCACTGTTCGTGCTCGATGCGCAGGAACTCAAGACGATCGTCAACTCGGCGATGATGAACACGTTCACGATGACGACGATCCGCGTGGGACTCATCAGCGGGGTGTTTCTGATCGCGTTCGCGCTGCTGGCGCTGGCGGGGTTCACGTCGTCCGGCAGCCGGCCGGCGGGCACAGTGAAGAAGGGTGAGAAGCGGGCCGAGGAAGGCGCAGGTCTGATCGTTGGCCGCTGATCGTCGCCCGGTGCAGTGATCCAGCAACAACGAAGGCCCCGGCAACACTGCCGGGGCCTTCGTT
>JARIEV010000097.1 GCA_031127225.1 Gemmatimonadota bacterium
CCGCCACGCGCAGCCGCGACGGCAGTGTCACCGCCACCGTGAGCAACGCAGGCGACCGCACCGTGACGGGGCTCGCCACCGGCAGCACGCAGCGCACCGTGAACGGCAACTCGCAGGGTTCTGAAACCGCGCGGGGCACCAATCGCGAAGGGAAGACCTTCTCGTCGGTGCGCACCTCATCCGACGTCACGAGCGGCCTCGTGATCCCGGTCTCGGCCACGTCGCAGACGTATCCCACGGCCGGAACGGTCACGCGCACCATGAAGGTTGTGATGACGATCGACGGCACCAGCTCCACGAAGGAGCGGCGCGAAGTGATCACGTACGACGGCACGGCGACGGCCAAGCTCGCCATCACCGAGAACGGCACCACGAAGAACTGCACGGTGGCGCTGCCGCGCGGCCGCCCCAGCTGCTCCTGAGTGGTTCCCGCAGGACAGCAGGACAGCAGGACGGCAGGACAGCAGGACGGCAGGACGGGTGAATGGCGCCGGGTCGCGCGACTGACACCCTGAACACACCACCGCGGGAAGGCGGTGGCGGGACCAAGCCCCGGCATTGGATCACACGATCCGGTGCCGGGGCTTTGGTTATCCCCGCAGCGAGCGACATGCCGACGCGCATACGCTTGTTCAGTAGCACTACGATGCTATTTTAAGAGCACACCCGTGCTACGGAGGATTGATGGTTCGCGAAGTCACCTTGCGCCAAGTCGGTGGATCAATCGGCGCAACGATCCCGAAGGATATGGCCGAGCGACTGCATCTCGAAGTCGGCGACCGCGTACTGGCGGTGGAGACGGACCGCGGCATCCTCCTAACGCCCTACGATCCGGATGTCGAGGCAGGCTTAGCAGTGGCAGCGCACGCGGCAAAGAAGTTCCGGAACGCGCTCCGCGAGCTGGCGAAGTAGCCGATGGCGACGCGGCGCTGGGTACCGCGGATCGTCTTGGAGGCCGCGCATCTCGACCAGTTGCGCGAACACGGCGGACTGCCGGGCGTTCGGGATGAGAACGCGCTGGAGGCCGCCTTGGCGCGCCCGAGGCAGAAGCACCACGACGAGGAAGGCTCGGACCTCGCGACACTCGCCGCCGCGTATGCGTTCGGACTCGCGAGGGCGCATCCATTCAATGACGGCAACAAACGGGCCGCCTTCCTGGCCGCAATGATTTTTCTCGGTCTCAACGGCAAAGATCTCGACGCATCGGAGACGGAGGTGGTGCAGGCCATAACGGCGCTCGCAGCCGGATCGCTGACGGAGGCGTCGCTGGCCACGTGGATGCGGGAGCGCCTCGTTGGCCTCACGCGCTAGCCGAATCGGTCAGTGGAACGCCGGCTTCCGTGGCGTGCGGACCTTCCAACCCCGCACACGGTCGGGCACCACCGTCAGTCGTCCACCGCGGCGAAGTCGAGCGAGGCCGAATTCACGCAGTAGCGCAGCCCCGCCGGCATCGGGCCGTCGTCGAACAGGTGCCCGAGGTGCGCGTCGCAGGTCGCACAGTGCACCTCCACCCGCACCAGGAACCAGCGCCGGTCGGTGGTCGTCTCGACGGCCAGATCATGCAGGGGTGCCGTGAAGCTGGGCCAGCCGGTCCCAGACTCGAACTTGGCGGCGGAGGCAAAGAGCGGCTGCCCGCACCCGGCGCAGAGGTAGGTGCCATCATCATGATGGTCCCAGTAGCAGCCACCGAACGCGCGTTCGGTGCCGTGCGACCGCATCACCCGGAACTGCTCGGCCGAGAGAATGGTGCGCCATTCACGATCGCTCTTGCGAATCTTGTCGGCCATCAGTCAAATGAACGGCATGACCACTCCTCCCGCCAGCACCGCGACGCCATCGGCCACCATCCCGACCTCATCGGTCGACTGGCAGCTCGGCCCTGAGGCCCCGCAGACCCATCGTCGTTGGCTGCGCCGACTTGGGATGGCCATCATGACGCGCGCCGGCTGGCGCTTCGAGGGGCAGATGCCCGACGTGCCACGGTTCGTGGCCATCGTGGCGCCGCACACGTCGAACTGGGACTTCCCGATCGGCCTCGCCGGCAAATGGGCCCTCGGGTTCGACGCGCACTTCTGGGCCAAGGACTCGCTGTTCTTGCCGCCATTCGGCTGGTTCATGCGCGCCAACGGCGGCATTCCGGTCAACCGCAAGCAGCGCGACAATGCGGTGGACCGCACCGTCGCCGCGTTCCGCGCCCACGAGCGCTTTGCGCTCGCGTTGGCCCCCGAGGGCACGCGCAAGAAGGTGACCGCGTGGCGCAGCGGCTTCTGGCATGTGGCCAAAGGCGCCAACGTCCCCATCTGCTGCGTTGCCCTCGACTGGCGGCGCAAGGTGATCCGACTCGGCCCCACCACGATGCCGAGCGAGGACAACCCGGCCGATGGGATCGAGCGCCTCCGCAGCTATTTCGCCGATGTGACCGGATACCATCCCTCCCAACAGGCGTGACGCCGGTCGAGACGCTGCGCTGCCGTGCCGCCGCGCGCGCCCTGTGGACGGCAGTCGTCGTCCTGATCGCCGCGGTACAACTCACTGTATCACTCACGACGCCACTCGCCGCCCAGGATGCCAGCGCTGCGCGCGTCACGTCGCGTGGCGCGCGTACCAGTGCCGGACCCGAAACGGCAGGCCACGCCATCCGCGCCGACCGGGCGCCGGAGATCGATGGACGCGACAGCGATGCCGTGTGGCGTCGCGCCGTCCCCATGGCCGATTTCCGGCAGTTCGAACCGGGCGAGAATCTGGCGCCGACGTTCCGCACCGAAGCCCGCGCCGCGTATGACGACCGCTATCTGTACGTGCTCGTCCGCGCCTTTGATCCGCACCCTGACAGTCTGGCCGCGCTGCTCTCGCGACGCGATGTAAAAACGGCCAGCGATCAGCTCAAGATCATCATCGACGCCTACCACGACGGACGCACCGGGGTCGAGCTCGCGGTGAATCCAGCCGGCGTGAAGCGCGACTACTCCATCTACGGCGACATTACCGAAGACGCCACGTGGGACGGCGTGTGGGATGTAGCCACGCGCATCGACAGCGCCGGCTGGGTGGCCGAGTATCGCGTCCCGTTCAGCCAGTTGCGCTTCACGGCGAAGGACGTGCACACCTTCGGGTTTGGCGTGTGGCGCGACGTGATCCGTCTGAACGAGCGCAGCGGCTGGCCACTGTACCGTCCCTCGCGCCGCACGCTGATCTCGCAACTCGGCACCCTCGACGGGATCCATAACATCGGGACACCGCGGCGTCTGGAGTTGTTGCCCTACACCGTCGCGAAGCGCGTCCCGACCACGACCACCACGCGCGGGAGCGCCCTCAGCACGATGGCGGGCGGCCTCGATCTCAAGGCCGGCCTCGGGTCGCGCGTCACGATCGATGCCACGGTCAACCCCGACTTCGGCCAGGTCGAGGCCGATCCGGCGGTGCTCAACCTGTCGGCCTTCGAAATCCGCTTCGACGAACGCCGCCCGTTCTTCCAGGAAGGCGCGGGCCTGTACCGCTGCGGCGGATCCTGCGAAGGCATTTTCTACACACGGCGCGTGGGGCGCACGCCGCAGCTGCGACGTAGCAGCGCCGACCCCGTGTTCACGAACATCACGGCGGCCGCCAAGATCACGGGACGCCTTGACAACGGTCTGGCGTTCGGCCTCATGAACGCCTCCACCGAACAGGTCCGCGGCGCGGATGGCCGCACCATCGAACCGCAGACCAACTATCTCGTGGTGCGGGGCGTCCGCGAGATGCGGGCGGGACGATCGCAGTTCGGCCTGCAACTCACCGACGTCCGCCGGCGCGTCGATGCCGCCACCGACCCTTACCTGCGCCGCGCCGCCACCACGCTGCTGCTGCAGGGATACCACCGGTTCGCGCAGGACCGCTGGGAATGGATGGGCTACAGCGGCCTCAACGAAGTCAGCGGATCCGCGTCGTCCATTGCGCTCACGCAGCGCAACAGTGTCCACCTGTACCAGCGCCCCGATCACGAGCAACGCTTCGACTCCACCCGCACGGCCATGGGCGGGCTCGTGGCGTCCACGGGGATCAAGCAGGTGGGTGGCCGCGTGCGCTACGAAAACGTGGTACGCTACGCGTCGGCCGGCGTCGAGATGAACGACCTCGGGTTCGTGAACCTCGTCAACGACATGATGTTCCGGCAGTCGCTGGACCTCCGGCAGCTGCGCCCCAACCGCATCCTGCGCTCTTCGTTCTCCACCATGAGCGCCGAGTCGCACTGGACCACCGGCGGACTGCTGTCCGCGCAGACGCTGTCGATGCACACCAGCGGATCACTGGCCAGCAACTGGGGCGGCGCGATCACGGCCTCGCTGAGTGATGTGGGTGGCACGCACTGCGTGAGCTGCGCGCGTGGCGGGCCGGCACTGCGACAGTCGCCCAAGCAGACGCTGCGCTTCGACGTCGTGGGGGATCCCCGGCCGGTGATCGTGCCGCGCGCCGCCTACCGGATCGGTACCAGTGACGAGGGGCGCTCATGGTACCGCGGTGGCGACCTCGGCGCCGAGTGGCGGTTTGCGAGCCGATTCTCCACGTCGATGGCGTTCAACTACGATCAAGTGGCCAACGATCAGCAGTGGATCGGCAACTACGGCGCGTTCCTGTCAGATACCACGCATTACACGTTCGCGCGACTGCATCAGCACATTCTCGGCATCACCATGCGCGCCAACTGGACGGCGACCCCGACGTTGTCGTTCCAGCTGTACGCGCAACCGTTCGTGACCACGGGCGACTACAGCGACTGGCGCCAACTCCGCGCGCCCCGCGCGCGCGACTACGCCGACCGCTTCACGACCTTCCGCGCCTCGACGCCGCCGGACTTCAACGTCAAGCAGTTCAACTCCAACGCCGTGCTGCGATGGGAGTACCGGCCCGCGAGTGCCGTCTTCCTGGTGTGGCAACAGGGGCGCGCGCAGGACGCACTCAACCCCGGCGTGTTCGTGCCGGGGCGTGACGTGCGCGACCTGTTCGGGACGCGACCGCTGAACACGCTGCTGCTCAAGGTCAGCTATTGGTTCAACCCGTAGCCGGACCGCGCGCGGCGCGACCGCCGAGTGCGCCGCGAACATGACGCGACCGTCGTATTCCTTCCTCCGACCCCTTCCCCCAGGCCGATTTCCGGCGGAATTTGTAGGGGTCCCTTACGGAGAGAGTGCCGCATGCGCGTGACGACTGTGGGCGTGGTGGGCGCGGGCGCCATGGGGAGCGGCATCGCCGCCCTCGCGGCCTCGGCAGGCTGCCGCGTCGTGCTTCTCGATATTCCCGGCGATAGCGACCCGACGTCGCCCAACCGTAATGCGCCCGCCCGCAACGGGTTGCAGAAAGCCATCAAGGCCAAGCCGGCGGCGTTCATGGATGCCGCCGCTGCGGCACGGGTGCGCACCGGCAACACCGAGGATCATCTCGACCTCCTCGCCGGGTGCGACTGGATCTGCGAAGCCATCGTCGAGTTGGCTGAGCCCAAGCAGCAGCTGTTCGCGCGCATCGAAGCACTCATGAAGCCCACGGCCATCATCGCGTCGAACACCTCGGGGATCCCGATGTCGACGCTGCTCGAAGGCCGTGGTGAGAAGTTCCGTCGCCGGTTTCTCGGCACGCACTTCTTCAACCCGGCGCGCTACATGCATCTGCTCGAGGTGATCCCCACACCGGAGACAGATCCGGCGGTGATCGGGGCCATTCGCGAGTTCGCCGAGCGCACGCTCGGCAAGGGCATCGTGATCGCGAAGGACGTGCCGGGGTTCGTGGCGAACCGACTCGGCGTCTACGGGATGGTCGCCACCATGCGCCGCATGGAGCAGCACGGGCTTACGATCGACGAAGTCGATGGACTCACCGGTGCCCTCATCGGCCGAGCGCGCACCGCGACGTTCCGCACGGGTGATCTGTCGGGACTCGATGTGTTGGCGCACGTCACCAAGGGCATCGGCGGCGCGACGGGCGAAGATTTTTCACTGCCGTCGTGGATGCTCGACGAACTCGTGGCCACAGGCAAACTGGGCGACAAGACGGGCGGCGGCTTCTACACCAAAACGAAGGATGGCACCCGCACCTTCGACTGGAAGACGAAGCAGTACGTACCACAGCAGCGCCTCGAAGGCGGAGACATCGGCCAGGCCATCCGCCTGCCGATTGCACAGCGACTCCCCGCCGCGGTGGCGATGCCGGGTGCACAGGGCGCTTTCCTGCGTGACCATCTCGTGGATGCCGCGCATTACACGCTCACCCTCGCCGCCGATCTCGCGTACGACATCGTCGCGATCGACCGCGCGATGGAGTGGGGCTACGGCTGGGATGCCGGACCGTTTCAAATCATGGACGCGCTCGGCGTCGACTGGCTCCGCGGAGAATTCCGGGCGCACGGCAAGCCCATCCCACCGCTGCTGGAGTTGGTGAACGGGTCGTTCTACAAAGACGGTGACTATCTCACCTTCGACGGCAGCTACGAGCCCGTCCCCGGCATTCCGGGACGCCTCTCGCTGGCGAGTCTGGCCACGCGCGGGCGTGTGCTCGACGACAACGGACTCTCCCGCCTGATCGATCTGGGCGACGGCGTGGCCTGCTTCGAGTTCCGCTCGAAGATGAACAGCTTGGGCGAGGGCGTCCTGAAGGGGCTCGAAAGTGCGCTGGTCAAGGTCGAGAAGCTCGGCTTCAACGGCATGGTGATCGGCAACGAGGATGCGCGCGCCTTCAGCGTGGGCGCCGATCTCTCGCTGATCTCCTTCGCCATCGCTGCCGGCGCCTGGGACGACATTGCCCTCTCGTGCAAGGCCTTTCAGGACAGCGTGATGTCCATCCGGCGCGCTCCCTTCCCGGTGGTGGTCGCCCCGGCGGGCATGACGCTCGGCGGCGGGGCGGAGTTCACGCTGCACGCCGATGCCGTGCAGGCGCACGCGGAAACGTACATGGGGCTCGTGGAGGCCGGCGTCGGGCTGCTCCCCGGCGGTGGCGGTACCAAGGAGCTGCTCATGCGCTTCACCGGCGAATTGCAGCGCTACGAAGACGTCGATCTCTTCGCTGCCGTCAAGCGGGCGTTCAAGCTGATTGCGTTCGCGACCACGTCCACGTCGGCCTACGAGGCCCAGTCGTCCGGATACCTGCGCGACAGTGATCGCATCAGCATGAACCGCGACCACCAGATCGCCGATGCGAAAGCACGCGTGCTCGATCTGGCCCGCGGCTATCTCCCGCCAGCCGAGCGTACCGTTCGTGCGCTGGGACGCGAGGGCCTTGGCAATCTCGAGTACGCGCTTTGGTCGGCCAAGGAGGCCGGACAGGCCTCCGCGCACGATGTGTGCGTGGGTCGCGCCATTGCCTACGTGCTCTGCGGCGGCGACGGGGCACCGCGCGATGTCACCGAACAGGACCTGCTCGACCTCGAGCGCGAACAGTTCCTCAGCCTCCTCGGCACCAAGGAGACGCAGGAGCGGATCGCGTACACCCTCAAGACCGGCAAGCCGCTGCGCAATTGAGCGCGCGGCAGGAGAGATAGTGATGACCGAGGTCGTAATCGTCAGCGCTGCCCGTAGCGCCGTGGCGCGCGGCAAGGCGGATGGGGCACTCGCCAGCGTCCATCCGGTGGACCTGTCGTCTGCCGTCATGAAGGCGGCCATCGATCGCGCGGGGATTGACCCCGCGATCGTGGAAGACGTGCAGTGGGGGTGTGCGATGCCCGAAGCGGCGCAGGGACTCAACCACGCGCGGCTGGCATGGCTGCGTGGCGGGTTTCCGGTGGAGACGTCGGCCGCCACCGTGAACCGGTTCTGTTCGTCGGGGCTGCAGTCGGTGGCGTATGCCGCGCAAGCGATCATGGCCGGTCAGGGCGACGCCGTGATGGCCGGTGGCATCGAGATGATGTCGCAGGTCCCGATGTCGGGGTTCAACGCCCGACTCTCGCCGGAGATCACCGAGAGCTACATCGGTATGGGCTTCACCGCTGAGCGCGTGGCCAGACGCTGGGAGATTTCGCGGGCGGCGCAGGACCAGTTCGCATTCGACAGTCAGCAGAAGGCGGTGTCGGCCATTCAGCGTGGTGTGTTCAGCGGGGAAATCGTCCCGATCCACGTGCAGCGCGACACGTGGAAGGGCGCCACCAAGACGGTCACGGACATCGTGTTCAGCACCGACGAGTGCCCGCGCGCGGAGACCACGCTCGAGGGACTCGCCAAACTGCGTCCGGCGTTCTCACCGACGGGTACGGTCACCGCCGGCAATGCCAGCCCGTACTCCGACGGCGCGGCGGCCGTGCTGGTCATGAGCGCCGCCAAGGCCAAGGAGTTGGGGCTCACACCACTCGCGCGCTTCGTGAGCTTCGCGGTGGCGGGTGTCTCTCCCGACATCATGGGCGTCGGCCCGATCAAGGCCGTCCCGAAAGCCCTCGCCCGCGCCGGACTCACCCTCGCCGATCTCAAGCTCATCGAGTTCAACGAAGCCTTCGCGGCGCAGGCGCTGGCCGTGATCAAGGAGCTCGGCATGGACACGGACATCATCAATGTGAACGGCGGTGCCCTCGCGCTGGGACACCCCCTCGGTGCGACCGGTGCCAAACTGACAACCCAGCTCGTGCACGAACTCAAGCGGCGCGGCGGCGGTTACGGCATGGTGACGATGTGCATCGGTGGCGGGATGGGCGCCGCCGGCATTTTCGAGGTGTACGGGTAGCAGAACCCATGGCTCACGGCCAACGGCTCACGGCCCATGGCTCACGGCCCATAGCTCACGGCCGAGAGCTCCCAGCCCCGGAGCCCACAGCCCCACAGCCCCGCAGGTACGCGCAGCTGTGGACTCCGGGGATGGGAGCTGGGGGCTGACGGACGTGGGCCGTGGGCCATCAGCCGTGGGCCGTTGGCTGTTACACCACTCCCCTCTCCGCCGCACTCTTCGCCGCACTCCCGAGCGCCGTCACCACCTCTCCCAACACCGCGAAGCGTGGGTCGCTCGTCAGCCCCTTCACGTGCCGCGCGTAGATCTGCTGCGCAATCACCGCGACCTTGAACAACCCGAACGCGTAGTAGAACGGTGCATCGCTCACATCGATCCAGCGCTGCGCGCCGTACGCCGCCACCAACTCGGCGCGGGTCATCGCACCCGGCAACGCCGTGATCCCCAAGCCAAGCGCACGAAAAATCGGTGCGTCGTCGGCTTCGACCCAATACGCGAGACTGGTGCCGAGATCCATCAGCGGATCGCCGATCGTGGCCATCTCCCAGTCGAGAATTGCGCGGACATGCGAGAGGTCGGGCGCGAGGACGAGATTGTCGAGCTTGAAGTCGTTGTGCACGAGCGTCGCGGCGCGATCGGGAGGACGGTGCGTTTCCAGCCATGCCGCCACCCCGTCGAGCGCCGGCACGTTGTCCGTGCGTGACGCCTCCCATCGCTTCGTCCACCCTCGCACCTGGCGCTGGACGTAGCCATCCGGACGTCCCAGCGACGCGAGCGGCTCCGACGACACATCCACGGCATGCAACTGCGCGAGTGCGTGCACAAAGGTATGCGAGAGCGCGGCCAGTCTGCCCGGCATCGCGGCGGCGTCATCGGTGAGCATCGCGGGCGGCTTACCGCGGAGGATCACACCATCCACATACGCCATCAGGTAGAACGGGGCACCGATCACGCTGGCATCGTCGCATCGCGCCACTGGGGCGGGCACCGGAACGCCCAGTGGATGCAACGCCGTCAGAATGCCATGCTCGCGCCCGACATCGTGGGCGATCCCCGCCGCGACACCGCGCGGCGGACGGCGCAGCACGAGCGCGCGCGTCCCCTGCGCGTGCTCCACGGTGACCAGATACGTCAGATTCGAAAAGCCGGAGGGGAATTGCCGGATGAGCAGGTGCGCCCCTGGCGGTACCAGCGCGGGAACCGACGTGACGAGCCACGCGAGCAGCGCGTTTGCGTCCACCTGCTCACCCTCGCGCAGCGCGATGGTGCCGTCAATCACGGGGTGTGGCGGACGCGAGATAGGGCTTGAGTGCCCTCCGGGCGATCACGGACCGGTGCACTTCGTCCGCGCCGTCATAAATGCGGGCGGCACGCTCGTGGCGGTACCACCACGCCAACGGGGTATCGTCGGTCATCCCCAGCGCGCCGTGCGCCTGGATGGCGCGATCGAGGACGCGCTGCAGCGTGTTCGCCACGAACACCTTGATGTACGCGATCTCCTCACGCGCCGCCTCCTGCCCCTCGCGCGCCATGCGCGTGGCCGCATCCATCACCATCAACCGCGCCGCATGGATCTCGATGCGCGAATCGGCGATCCAGAACTGCACCTGCTGCTTGTTCGCCAACACATCGCCGGGCGCCAGCTCGCGCGACGCCGCACGTCGACACATCAGGTCGAAGGCCCGTTCGCAGATTCCGATCCAGCGCATGCAGTGATGGATGCGCCCCGGACCAAGCCGCTCCTGCGCCAGCGCGAAGCCATGACCCGGTGCGCCGAGGACGTTCGTGAATGGCACGCGCACGCCGTCAAAGCGCACCTCGGCGTGACTCGACCACCCGCCGCCGCTCTCACCCATCACCGCGATGTTGCGCACCAGTGTGTACCCCGGCGCGGGCAGCGGCACGAGGATCTGGCTGGCACGGGCGTGCTTGTGCGGTGCGTCCGGGTCGGTCACCGCCATCACCACCGCAAACGACGCCCCATCGGCGCTGCTGGTAAACCACTTGTGCCCGGTGATCACGAGGTCGTCGCCGTCGCGCACTGCCGTGGTGGACATCCACACCGGATTCGAGCCGGCGTGTTCCGGTTCGGTCATCGCGAAGCAGCTGCGGATGTCGCCGCGCGCCAGCGGCTCGAGATACGTGGCTTTCTGTTGGTCGGTCCCGAACTGCAGCAGCAGCTCCATGTTGCCGACATCCGGCGCCTGGCAGTTGCACGCGTAGTGCCCGTACGGCGTCCACCCCAGCACCTCGCTGAGTCTGGCGTACGCATCGAGTGGCATATCAAGGCCACCCAGCGCGCGCGGCAGGAAGGGCGCCCATAAGCCGCGGGCACGGGCCTCTGCACGCACACCGGCGAGGAGCGGTTCGCTGTGCGCCCACGTGCCGTGGAGCAGCGGCGCTTCCAGCGGGACCAGCACCTCCCGCACGAACGTGCGCGCCGTGGCGAGCAGCGCGTCCACCTCGGCGGCCGGCATCGAAGGGGCATGGCTCACGTGAGATACCCGCCATCCACCATGTACACGCCGCCCGTGCAGTACGACGAGGCGTCCGACGCGAGAAACAGCGCCAGGCCGGCCACGTCATCAGGCACACCGATGCGACGGATCGGCTGATGGCCGAGGACCTGATCGGCGATCTGCGCGTCCTGCCAGAGGGCCTTCGAAAACTTCGTCTTGATCAGCCCGGGGCAGATCACGTTGGCCCGGATCCCGTCGGCGCCCCACTCCTGCGCCATCACCTTCGTGAGCGAGATCAGCGCGGCCTTGCTCACGCTGTACAGCCCGAGACCCGCCTCGGGTGACACGCCGCCGATGCTCGAGAGATTCACGATCGAGCCACCGCCGCGCTGCGCCATCACGGTGTGCGCCGTCCGGCACAACTCGAGCGGCCCCTTGAGGTTCACGGCGAAGATCTTGTCGAACGCCTCGTCGCTGGCCTGCTGCAGCGGACCGAAAATCGGATTGGTCGCGGCGTTGTTGACGATGATGTCGATCCCATCGAAGTGCTCGATCGTCCGGGCTGCGAGTTCGTGGGCATCGGCGGCCTGGCCCATGTGCGCCGGCAGGCCGAACACCTCGAGTCCTTCAGCCCGGAGCGCGGCCACCGCGGCATCGACGTGCTCTGCTTTGCGGCTCGAGATGCTCACGCGGGCGCCGGCACGCGCCAGTGTCGTGGCAATGGCGAGTCCGATGCCGCGCGTACCACCGGTCACGATGGCCACTTTGCCGTCGAGACGCAGGCGGGCCAGCGCATCGCTATGGGGTGAAGTCAGAGGCTCGTGCATGACGGAGTGGGATGAAAGGACAGAACGGAGTGCCGCGACCGCGGCCTCACACCAGCGTACGCCGCAGGAACGTCAGCGTGCGCTCCCACGCGAGCGCGGCCGCCTCCGGCTGGTAAATCGCGGGGCGGGTATCGTTGAAGAACGCATGACCGGCGTCGTAGACGTACGTCTCGACCGGTACGCCGGTGGCCGCCACCGCCGTCATCAGCTCGTCCACGCGCGCCTGGGGGATCGCGGCATCGTGCTCGCCGAAGTGCGCCTGCACGGGCGCACGCAGCGCCGTCACGTCCACCGGCACCCGCGGATTGAAAATGCCGTAGAAATCCACCACCGCATCGATCACATCCGGGTGCGCCGTGGCTGCGTACAGAGCAAGCTGCCCGCCCATGCAGAAACCGATCGTGCCCACCTTTTTGGGCAAGACGGCCGCGTGCGCCCGCAGATACTCAGCGCCGCCGCGGAGCGCGGCCGCCGTGGCCGGCAGGTCGAGCTCCATCATGAGCCGACGGGCCTCATCGGGGGCCGTTGTCGATTCGCCACGGTACAAGTCGGGGGCCAGCGCCACGAAACCAGCCGCCGCGAAGCGGTCGGCGAGCTGCTTGATGTGGTCCACCAATCCCCACCATTCCTGCAGCACCAGCAACCCGGGGCCGTGGCCCGACGACGGGAGCGCGAGGTACCCGGCGGCCGTGCCGCCGTTCGCATCGAAGTCCACCATCGTGCCATTCATGCAGTCATCCTCTCCGAGTACCGGTGACGCCGGAACGTCTCAACGGCTGGTCACAGTCGCGTATCCACCTGCTCGCCGCGGATCGCAAACACGCGGGCCACGGCCTGACCGATCTTGTTGTTCGGTGTGCTCGCCCCGGCCGTGATGCCGACCCGCAGCGCGCCCGCGCGCGGAATCCAGTCGGTGAGCGACTCCTCGTGATGATGCGGACCGATGGTGCGGAAGCGCACGGCGTTCCCCTCGACGTCGATATCGTCCGGGTCGGCGATGTGGTACGTCGGCACCTGCTCCGCACACAGTGCGGCCAGCGAAATCGTATTGCTCGAGTTGTAGCCGCCCACGACCACCATCAGGTCGAGCGGCTCCCGCAGCAATTCGACCACGGCGTCCTGACGGTCCTGCGTGGCGCTGCAGATCGTGTCGAACGTGCGGAAGTGTTCTGAGCGGTGCGCCTCACCGTATGCACGCGCCATGGCCTCACCCACCGCCGCGCCGATCGCCAGCGACTCGCGCGCCAGCATGGTGGTCTGGTTCGCGACGCCGATCCGGTCGAGGTGCAGGTCGGGATCAAAATGGTCCGACGCCGCCCGCGCGAACTTGTCCAGGAACGCCGCGCGCGTGAGCGCGGGACGCGCGGTGGGACGGCCCGCCCGGTGCTCGATGTAGTCCATCACGAGATCGGCTTCGTCCATATCGCGCACCACGATGTACTGACCGCCCGGGTACTTCTCCACCTGCGAGGCCGTCGCGCGGGTTTCCTCGTGGTAATACTTGCCGTGAATCAGCGACGTGAATCCATCGCGGGCGTACACCTCCACCCGCTTCCAGACGTTCAGCACTGAGCCGCACGTGGTGTCCACCACCACGCACCCCAACTCGCGCAGCGTCTGGAAATCCTGGATGGTCACGCCGAACGCCGGCAGGATGACCACGTCCGCCGGCTCCACCGGCGCATAGTCGAATCCCTTGCCACTCGCGGCGAGGAACACCACCCCCATCTCACGCAACTTCGCGTTGACGTGCGGATTGTGGATGATCTCCCCCGCCAGAAAAATCCGCTTGTCGGGGAATTTGATGCGGGTCTGATACGCGTAATCCACAGCGCGCTCCACGCCGTAGCAGAACCCGAACTCCTTCGCGAGGCGCACCGTGGTGTCGCCGGCCGTCAGCGTGTACTCACGCGCGCGGAGCATATCCACCAGCTGACCGGTGTAGTCGGCGGCGAGCGTATCCTGCACCTCGGCCTTGAGACCGAAGCCTTTGCGTACGTAGGTCGTATCGGACATGAGTTGCAATCTAGCGCGCGTCCGGCGTGCCGGCCCGCGCCTCCTCGACCGTGAGCACGAACGGCGCCAGCGCGGTCCGCGCGCTCCGCGGCAGCGGTCGCTTGGCGAAACCCTCCACCGTCACGCACACCACCACCATCGAAATCGCGGCTACCAGCGTCTGCCGCTCGGCGTGGCGCACGTCGACCTGGAGCGTGAGGGAGGTCTCCCCCATCCGCGACACGTAGGTCACCAGCGCCAGGTCGTCGTCGATCCGCGCCGGCGCGAAATAGTCGATTTCCAGATGGCGGCGCGGCATCCAGATGGTGGGCTCGTCGAACTGCATGGCGTAGGGCAACCCGACCGCCCGCAGCAGCTCCTGTTCGGCCAGCTCCACCAGCC
>JARIEV010000098.1 GCA_031127225.1 Gemmatimonadota bacterium
TCGCGGAAATCGCCGCCGCCCCAGTCACCGGTGTTGGCGTGCATCCACCACTCGCCATAGCCCGTGGAACCGCGTGGATTCGGATACAGCACGGCCCAGCCGCGCGCGGCATAGGTCTGGCCAGGGCTCGTCCCCCCCTTGAAGCCGTTGGTGTGTGCGCCGGTCGGCCCACCGTGCGCCGACACCACCATCGGCACCTTCATGCCCTCGCGGTACCCCACGGGCAACAGCAGCACCCCTTCCACCGCGCGGCCGTCCTTCGACTTCCACGTGATCACGCGCGATTCGCCAAGCGCGCGCTCGCTGAGCCACGCATTGGTGGTCGTGACGCGCGTGGGCGCCGCCCCGCCGCGCTGCACATACACTTCGCCCGGCAGGTTGGGCGTGTCCAGCACCATCGCCAGCGTCGCACCGTCGCTGCTGGCCGACAGCCCCTGCACCAGCACGTCCGTCGTGCGCTTGCTGTAGCGCTTCCCCGCCACGTCGTAGGCGTACAGCGTGTTCCACACGCGATCGCTGGCGGTGAACCACAGCTCCTTGCCGTCGGGCGACCAGCGCGGCGCGCCGGGGCTGACGTCGAAATCGGCGCGGGCGTGGTTGGTGATGGCGCGGGTGGCCAGATCGAACGTGACCAGGCGCGCGTTGCGCAGCGTGCGCGGCATGATGCCGTCCTTATGCGGCGCCATTTCGTGCGGCAGCATCGTGAACGCCAGCGTCTTACCGTCGGGCGAGAACTGCGGCGCCGACTCGGCGTCGTTCGTGGTCGTGATCGCATCGAGCGCGAGTGAGGCCACATCCACCACGTAGGCGTTGCCGCGTTCGTCGCGGATCATCGGCGTCGGGGACGCACGGAACCCGAGCTTCTTGCCATCGGGCGACCAGTTCGGCACCCCGCTCACGGTGTACGCGCCCGACGTCACCTTCGTGGCCTTCGCGGAGGCCACGTCCACCACCCAGAGGTGATTGAGCCGGAAGTCCCCTTCGTACACCTGCGGATCGTCGCGGCGGCGCAGCTTGGCCTCTTGCTCGCGTGTGAGCGAATCACGCACCACGATCGCCACGCGCGCGCCATCGGGCGACCACACGAACGACGACACACCCTCGCGCACCGTGGTGAGCTGGCGCGACTCGCCACCGTCCGCCGGCAGCAGCCACAGCTGCGGCTTGGGGGCGTCGTCACCGGTGCCCGAACCACGTGCGGTCACGAAGGCAATCGTGCGGCCATCGGGCGACCACTGGGGCTGCGACTCCCCGCGCTCACCGAAGGTGAGCTGGCGCGGGGCACCGCCGGCGGCGGGCACCAGAAACACATGCGAGCGGCGTTCGTGCCGGTCGCCGAGGGCGGTGTCGCCCTTGGCATTGGGGTGCTCCCACGCGCTCACGGTGTAGAGCACGCGCGCGCCATCGGGGGAGAGTGCGACGCCCCCCACCGACTTGAGACGCATGATGTCGGCCTCGTCGAGCCCCTTCTGCTGGGCGTGCGCGAGGGCGGGGAGCGCCAGGCCGGCGGCGGCGATCAGCGCGTGTATGGTGCGGTGCGAGGCGGTGTGCCGTGCTACGGAGGCAACACGGGTGACGGGGGCCACGTGCTGACGGCGGGGCGTGGAGTCGATAACCATGGCAGGCGGGGGCGGGAGGAAACGTCCAAGACGACCGCCTAAGGAACGCGCCAGCGACGGACACGCGCAAGCGGCGGCCGCGCCCCCCGCGGATTCGCTCCCGCACGGGGCGCGGCCGTGGGCCGCCGGGGACGGCGCGGGTCAGCGGGCGATGTTCGTACGGGCGTACGGGATGAGGTCCAACCGGGCAAACGGGATCTCCTCACCCGTCACCTCGTCACGCCCGAAGGTGTCCGGCGCGAACGCCAGCCGCTCGAGCGCCGCGTCGATTTCGGCGAGCTCGGCCGAACGGCGCGTCGCGATGGCCGCATCGAGCTCCTCGCGGGCCACGTCGGTGCCGAGGTCCGCCTGATGGATCGGCCGGTTGGAGAGATCGCCGGCCAGATCCTGACTGTCATCGGACGACTCGTTGCTCAGGAAGGCGAGCACGTGCGCGGTCAGGCGGGCGCGTTCCTCGCGCAGGCGGTCTTCGAGATACTGTCGTTGGGCGGCGGTCAATGGCATGACAACTCCGTGCAATGGGGAAGCACACCGTGCCGGACTGAAGAGCAGCCCGGAGCGGTGCACGCAGTCCACGTCCTGCATGGATCGTTCCACACGCACCGTCACGGATGAGCCGTCGTCGATCGCACGGTACGACGACCGTCCATGGTGCGCTATGTTCACACTTTGCTCGTCACGCCACTCCGACCTTGCGCCGACCCTGATGACGATGCCACCGCTCCGCCGCCTCTCACGGGCCGTGATCGCGCTGACGCTGACAACCGGCATCCTGATTGCCGCGCGCCCCCGGTTTCACGAGGTCTGGATCGGCATCGCCGTCGGTGCGGACGGGGCCGCCATGCGCGGCGACCTCGAGATGTTCGCCGGCAACGCGCCCAACACCACCGTCGTGGAATTGGCGCAGCGGAACGACGTCCCCGGTGCCAGACGGGCGTGGCACGTGCGGCGCGGCACGTGCGCCACACCAGGTCAGCTGTTTGGCGATTCCACCGCCTATCCGGTCATTCAAATCGGCAAGGGTGGGAAGGGTGTCGGCACGGTCACCCTGCCACTGGCGATTCCAGATACCGGCGACTTCCACGTGGCCGTCACCGCCTCGCCACGCGATCGGCGACGAGTCGCGTGCGGCGATCTCGTGCTCGAGGACTGAGCACGGGGGCGCCCGCCCCGGTCCCGACTGCGACCGGGGCGGGCGAGTCGCTCAGGGCGCCGACGGGTTCGCCGCGGCGGCCGCGGCCACCGAGTCCGCGCGTGCATCCTCGACGGCCTCTTGGGCGAGTTCCTGCTTCAGGCGGCCCATCTGCGTGAGCCCGATACGGCGCCCGATCCCGGTGGGATCGATGCCGTACTCGGCGGGCAACACCGCCATCACGACCAGCAGGACCGCGACCACCAGCGCGACGAACGTCGCGCGCCGCAGCGATCGGGGACTCGGCCCTTCGGGGATCGGCAACGGGTCCGTCATCACATCTTTTTGAGCGCGGAGAACTGTCCGGTCGCCTTCACCGTCACCGTGACCGGCTGCTCACCGGTGTTGCGCCACGACCAACCATGCACGCCATCGAACACCGCTTCGATGCTGCCTTTCTCGCCCTTCGACGAGCCGCGCTGGTAGATGTGCGCCTTCACACTGGGGTCGGTGGGCACTTCCCCGTGCAGGTTGTAGCCCACCTCGGCACCGTTCGTCATCCACTCGAAGCTGGCCTTCTCTCCCCTCTTCATCACGAGCTTCACCTCGATCCGCTTGGCCGGCGCGATGGTGACGGTCATGGAATCGCGCTTCGGTTGTGCCGCGGCAACCGCGACAACATCGGAAGGCGAAACGACGGGTAGCGCGCCAGGCGCCGAGGTGGCGAGCGACACCGGGAGGACGATCATACGGGTAAGCACTGCGAACATGACAGAGCCCTAGGCGTGCGTGGAGAAGTAGCCCGTGAGCTGATAGCCCACGAGCAGGAGGCCGGCCACCAGCAACAGCATGTTGGCCGTAAAACCACTGCGGAGAAACGACGGCGACCGCCGCCAGTAGCTCATCGCGATAAGCACGACCGTGAGCGCGAGCATCTGACCGACTTCAACGCCCACGTTGAACGCGAGCAGATTCTGCACGAGCCCGTCGGGGTCCATCTCGAAATCGAGCAGTTTGGTGGCAAGGCCGAAGCCGTGAAACAGGCCGAACACCAGCGTGGCCGTGCGTGGATTGGGCTGCACCCCGAACCATGTCCGAAAAGCGCCCACGTTGTCGAGCGCCTTGTACGCCACCGACGCACCAATGATCGCATCAATGAGATACGGGCTGACGCTGATCTTCGTGAGCACGCCGAAAATGAGGGTACTCGAATGCCCCACGGCGAACAGGGTGACATACGTGGCGATGTCCCGCACACGATAGAGGTAAAAAATCACACCGCACAGGAACAGGAGGTGGTCGTATCCCGTGACCATGTGCTTGGCGCCCAGATAGAGGAAGGGCATCAGACGAACACCGAACGTCTCCTGGATGTACCCCTTGTCTCCCACGGAAACGCCGTGCGCGAGCAACACGCTCGGCGCGGCCATCAGCATGGCGCCCGCCATCAGCGGCGCCCATCGCGCCCACCGTGTCAACGTCACGTCGTCGCCTCCTCGGGGCGCACATCCCGCGAACCGTACAGCCAATAGAGCGCCGGCAGCACGATCATGTTGAGCACCGTAGCCGACAACAGGCCGCCAAGGATGACGATCGCCATCGGCGTCTGCAGCTCGTTGCCGGGCTCCCCGCCGCCGAAGGCCAGTGGGATGAGCGCGAGCCCGGCCGTGAGCGCCGTCATGAGGATAGGCGACAAGCGCTCGATGGACCCGCGCGTGATCGCCTCCGCAAACGGCACCCCTTCGGCGAGCAAGTGACGATAGTGCGCCACGAGCAAAATACCGTTCCGCGTGGCGATGCCGAAGAGCGTGACAAAGCCCACGAGCGAGGCGATGCTCACCACGCGGCCGGTGAGCAACACCGCCACCACCCCGCCGATCAGCGCGAGCGGCAGATTGGCCATCACCAGCCCCGCCGTGCGCGCTGAGCCGAACTCACCGTACAACAGCAGGAAGATGGCGGCCACCGACAGGAGGGAGAGCACGGACAGCGTGCGCGTGGCCTCCGCCTGCGCCTCGAACTGGCCGCCGTACTCCACGAAGTACCCCGGCGGCAGCGTCACGCCGGCGCGCACCGCGCGCTCGATGTCGGCGACGGTGCTGCCGAGGTCACGGCCCGCCACGTTCGCCTGCACCACGATCTTGCGTTGCACGTTCTCACGCGAGATCGTGTTGGGCCCGCGGTCCACGGTCACCGCTGCGAGTTGCGACAGCGGAACGTATTGACCGGTCGGCGTGTCGAACGACACGGCGGCGATGGCGTCCGCGTTGAGGCGGTAGGCCGCCGGGTAGCGCACCACGAGATCCACGCTGCGCCCCTCCTCGAGGACCTGCGACACCGTCTCGCCGTTGAGCGCCACATCGATGGCCTCCGCGAATTGGCCCACGCTCATGCCGTATCGCGCGAGCGCCGCGCGGTCGGCCGTGATGCGGAGCTGCGGCACATCCGACTGCTGTTCGAGCTGCAGGTCGGCGACGCCGGGCACGGTGGCCATGACGTCGCGAATCTGTGTGCCGATCTGCCGGAGCTGATACAAGTCCGGCCCGAACAGCTTGACGGCGATGTTTGCGCGCGTGCCGGACAGCATGTGGTCGATGCGATGCCCGATGGGCTGCCCAATCGTGACGTTGGTGCCCGGGATTGCCGTGAACTCGTCGCGGAGCGCTTCGAACAGCGCCGCCTTGTCGGTGTCGTCGCGCAGCGTGACATCGATTTCGGCCGCGTTCACCCCCTGCGCGTGTTCATCGAGCTCGGCCCGCCCCTGCCGCCGGTCGGTGTTGATCACCGCCGGTTTCGCTTTGAGCATCTGCTCGACCCGCAAGCCGATGGCATTGGATTCCTCCAGCGACGTACCCGGCACCGTCACCACGGACACCGTGAGCGCCCCCTCGTTGAACTCTGGCAGAAACGCCGACCCCAGCATGGGCACGGCCGCAAGGGTCAGCATGAGCGCGGCCACGGCACCAGACAGCACGCGTGTCGGGTGCGCGAGCACGGGCTGCAAGACCTGCGCATACCGCGCCTGAAGCCACACCACCACACGACTCTCCTCTTCCCGTTGCACGGCGCGGGAATTGGGTAGCAGGTACGCACACAGTACGGGCGTGACCGTCACCGCCACCAGGAGCGAGGCGAGGATTGAGACCACGTACGCGAAGCCAAGTGGGCGCAGCAAGCGCCCTTCGACGCCGCCCAGAAAGAACAGCGGGAGGAACACCACGATGATGATGAGCGTGGCGTTCACGATGCTCGCGCGGATCTCCTGCGAGGCCTCGTACACCACACGCAGCGCCGGCCGCTGCTCGGCGGGTGGCCGGTGGTGGTTTTCCCTGAGCCGGCGGAACACGTTCTCTACGTCGATGATCGCGTCGTCAACAAGCGCACCGATCGCGATGGCCATGCCGCCCAGCGTCATCGTGTTGATGCCGATGTTCAACAGCTTCATCGCGAAGATAGCCACCACGAGCGACAGGGGGATGGCGACAATGGAGATCGCCGTGGCCCGGAGGTTCCACAGAAACAGCAACAGCACGATGACCACGAGCACCGCGCCATCACGCAGCGCCTTCACCACGTTGTCAACCGCCACGCGAATGAAGCTCGCCTGCCGGAAGAGTTCCGCATGGACCGTCATGCCGGTGGGCAGCGTGGGCTGAATCGCCGCGAGCTCGCGCTCGATGCGCGCCGTGAGTTCCAGTGTGTTCGCGCCGGGCTGCTTCTGCACGGCGAGCACCACGCCGGGTTGGGCATTCACGCTGCCGTCGCCGAACATGGGCGCGGTGCCCACCATCACGTCGGACACCTGTCCCAGCGTGACCGGTGTGCCACCGCGGACGGCCACGACCGTGCCGGCGATGTCGGCCACCGACAGCACACGGCCAATGCCGCGGATCACGTATTCCTGTCCGCGATCCATGTACACGCCGCCCGACGCGTTGGCGTTCGAGCCGCGCGCCGCGCGTACCACCTGCTCGAGCGACACGCCGGCCATCATCATGCGCGCCGGATCGGCGAGCACCTGGTATTCCTTGACCGCACCACCAATGGGAATGATCTGCGCCACGCCAGCAACCGCGAGCAGCCGGCGCCGGATCGTCCAATCGGCCACCGTGCGCAGCTCGGTCGGCGACTGCGTGCCGGTCAGGCCGACCATGAGAATTTCGCCCATGACGCTCGACACCGGTGCCAGCACGGGCGCCGAGATGCCGGTGGGCAGCGCCGCCGCGACCGTCTGGAGCTTCTCGGCCACAATCTGTCGCGCACGGAAGATGTCCATGCCCCAGTCGAACTCGACCCACACCACCGAAATGCCCTGCGCCGTCGAGGAACGCACACGGCGCACGCCCGTGGCGCCGTTGACCGCCGTCTCGATCGGGAACGACACCAGCGCCTCGACTTCCTCCGGCGCCATGCCGTGCGCCTCCGTCAGGACGGTCACGGTGGGCGCCGTGAGGTCGGGGAACACATCCACCGGCATGCGCGACGCGGTCCACGCCCCGGCCACCAGCATCAACACCGAGGCAGCCAGCACGATGATCCGATGCGTCAGCGCCCACGCGATCACGCGATTCAGCATGCGCGCCTCAATGTTCGTGACCGTGCGCCGGCACGGCCGTGGACAGCGAGGCCAGACGCACCTGATACGCGGCGCCCGTGACCACGCGCTCACCGGCGCGGATGCCATCGCGCACGAGGACACGGCCGCCTTGGCGCGCACCGAGCGTCAGCAGGCGCTTCTCGAACGTTTCGCCTTCCGCCTGCACGTACGCGACGGGACGCCCGTCTTCGTCGAGGATCGCGGACGAGGGCACCGTCACCCCGGTCTCGCGTTCCCCGGTACGCACCAAGACGCGCGCGGCCGCGCCCACCTTGAGCGTGCCGTCGCCGTTGCTCACTTCGAGCAGCAGAGGCACCGAGCGCGACAGGCTGTCGATCACGCTCCCCAGTGACACCACGCGTCGCGCCACATAGATCCGCTCTGAGCCTTCCACCCGGAACTCCACGCCGGCGGTACGCGACACGTTCGCCGCCTGCGCCGCGGGGACGTTCACGCGTAGCCACACCACCGACGCGTCGACCACGGTGAACAGGAGTGTGCCCGCCTCCACGCGACTGCCGGGCGTCACGCGCCGGTCGGCAATCACGCCCGCCACCGGTGATCGCACCGCCACCCGTCCCGCGGACAATTCGCCGCCGCCGTACCCCGCAAGCGCCTCGCGGGCGGCCCCGAGGCGACTCTCGGCCTCATGCACCCGGCGCTGCGGCACCGCCTCAACCGCATAGAGACGCACCGCACGCGCGTGCTCGTCTTCGGCCTCACGCAAGCGTGCGCGCGCTTCGGCGTAGGCCGCGCTGCCCGCCTCGCCGATGGACGGCGCGAGCAGCGCCAGCGTCTGTCCCCGTGACACGCGCACACCGGGCGCCGGTGCATTCGCGACGCTTGCGGCGTCGACGAGACCGGCAATGGGCGCGCTCACCTGCGCGAAGCGACCGGCCGCCGGTTCGATCACACCGGGTGCCTCAAACGTACCGGCGAGCGTCCCCTCGGTCGCGAAGGCCGTCCGGAAGCCCGGCGTCTTCCACGCCTGTTCCTTGAGAAACGAGATGCCGCTGCCGACGCCTCCCGAATCACGCGGCGCGGCCGCCGCACTGGCGTACACGGTGAGCCCGGGGACATACAGGCTATCGCGTGCCTGGGGACTCTCCACACGGATCACGAGGTCGTAGACCCCAGCCGTGGTAAACGTAGGGCTCGGGCCATAAATGCCCGGCGCGCGTGGCGCGTCCTGGACCGCCACCACGGGGGCACCCCCGCTGCGCGGCATGAACGTCAGCGTGACGCGCCCCGAGCGCAGCGGCGCGAAGTCCGTGAGGTCGGTGAGATGTACCGCGAACTTGTCGGGCGCGCCCACGATGAGGGCCGGATGCTCCATGAAGAGCTCCGTGCTGTCCGTCCACTGCGTGATGGCACCGCCCGCCGGCTCGTCGGCCGACGCGGCGGCGCTGTCGCTCTCGGGGTTCGATGTACCGCACGCGGCCAGGCCGGCCGCGGCCACACTGATGGCCACCAGCGCGAGGGAGAAAGAACGGGCGGTCATCGGTTCGATTCGGTAGAGGGAAAGAGCGACAGGCCGGCCGCGCGCGCGAGCTCCACGCGGCGCAGCGCGATGTCCGTGGTGAGCGTCAAGAACGCCAGTTCCGTCTCTTGCCAGGCGCGCACGGCCTCGAGCCAGTCCGTCAGCGTGATCTCGCCCTCGGCGTACGCGGCCTGCACCGCGCGCAGCGCGAGCCGCGATTCGGCCCCGGCAAAGGGCTGCAGTGCGGCGTGCTCTGCTTCGGCCCCCTGCAGTCGGCCCAGGGCGTCGAGCACCTCACGCGTCACACGGCGTTGTACGGCATCCACCTCGGCGCTGGTCTGGCGCGCGGTGGCATCGGCCGCCGCCACGGCCCCCGCGCGCCGGTCGAGCAACGGCAACGGCACGGAAAACCCGGCCACGAAGCCAGACAGGGCAACGGGAGGCACGCGCGCACCGCTCTGCACGCGCTCACCCTTGTAGCCCGCCGAGACGGCGGGCAGCGGAATCCGCTCGCGCGCCGTGAGTCGCGCGTCGGCGATGGCCGCCTGCGCGTCGCGCTGCGCCCCGAGTACGTCGGCGCGCGTGGCCAGCGCACGCGCGACCAGAGAGTCCGCGTGGTCCACCGGCGACCAGAGCGTTGCGGTTGCGGTGCCCAGCGCTGCCGACAGTATGGCACCGAACGCACGTCCCGTACTGTCAGCAGGAGCCGTCGTGGGTACCGTCACGCGTTCGACAGCCAGCCCCGTGAGCAGCGCCAATCGCGCGCGCGCGGCGCGGGCGTGCACAACCGCCTCCGCGCGGCGTGCCGCGTAGCGCCCCGCCTCGAGGCGCAGGCGACGTCCCGCATAACCGGCCAGGTCACCCGCCCGCACGCGTTCATCGCTCACGCGGCGAGCCTCGTCGGCCGTGCGCGCCGCCGCGTCGGCTAGCTGCACGCGGTGCACGGCGCTCATGGCCTCCACATAGGCCTGCACCACATCCGCATCGAGCGCCTGACGCGTCGCGGCCAGTCGCGCCTCGGCGGCTTCCCGCCGAAACCGCGCCGCGGTCACACGGGCGGAGCGCTGCCCTGCCACATCGACCGGCCACTCGAGCTGCGCAATGTCCTGCGCATTGGACTGACCCGCGCGCGACGTTTGTTCACGCCCGTACGCGAGGGTGGGGTTGGGCCGCGCCGCCGCTTGCCGCTCGCGCGCCACCGCGGCGGCCACGGCCTCTTGCGCGGCACGGACGGTGGGATCGAGCCGGAGCGCCGCCGCACGCGCGTCGCGCAAGCTGAGGAACTCGACAGACCGGCCAGCCGCGATGATGTCCTGCGCCGGCAGGGGGCGCGCGCTGAGGCCCATCCACAGCAGGGCGGCGGTACGAACGCGCCGACTCCAGAAACACGAAGAAACCACGAGACCCGAAGGCTGACGTTCCCAAGGGCGCTACGACGCCGGCCACATGCACGAGCCGCATCCCCAGGGGACGGTCACGCGAACGCGCGACCATGCACACGCCGCGCCCGCGTACGCAGGGCGCACACGGCGTGACGTTCAGGTCAGCAGGTCGGCGGCGCTCGAAGCGCGGGCGGCGGCCCCGTGTCCGGCGCAGGGCGCGCCAAGGCCACGGCGTCCCACCGTGACCGCGGCGGGCGCGCGTGACTCATCAGCGGCGGCACGAGCGCCGCGGGGGCACTGATCACCGGCGCCTCGAGACCGTGCCGGACATCCTGCCGGCCCGTGGCGGCCGGCTCAACCCGCGCGTGCGCGTGTCGGTGCCCGTGGTCCTGCTCGGTCAGCGCGGTGCCGTCACCGTCACCATCACGGTTTGAATGGTCCTCACCGTGGTGCCCCTCGGCCGCATGCGCATGCGCCATGCCGTGCGCCACGGCGAGCGTGGGCGACGCGACGCTGGCGAGCAGCGCCAACAGGAGGATGGTCCAGCGGGACCAGACGGTTCGGGACACAAGCGGAATCTACTCCACGGCACCGGCCGTGTCCCCTCACATCCGCCCGCTGGTGCCTTGCCGGCCGGTCGGGTGCTCGGATGAATTCGGGACGTCGCCGACTCTGCCAGCCCACGCACGGCTCGCGCCGGAACAGCAAAACGCCGCCGTTCACGTAAGTGACGGCGGCGTTTGCGATTACGAATTATTGCCCCTCTAGGAATCGAACCGAGAACCTTCTGATCCAGAGTCGCTCCGGGAAGTCCAACGAGGGCGCAACATTGCGATTTACGCCAAGGTGCTTGTCGATTCGCGCAGGCTTGCGGTCGGCGCGAACGGCTTTCTAGCTGTTACTCGCGGGTTGGAGCGTGCCCCGACTCACGCTTTCCTCGTCGCGGGCCACGCTCAACGTGCAAGTGCCGAGATCCGTTCGCGAATGCGCACGAGCACGTTCGGCAGCCGCTGCGCATCCGGGAACGTCCCTTCAAGCACATCGTCGAACCATGGCGCCACCAGCAGCATCCGGGCCGAGTCGGCGATGAATGTGCGCACGTCCAGCGAGAGCGGCTGTAGCTCACGCGCGAGTTCTGGGCGCCCCGCAATGAGCATCAAAAGGTCCTCGAGATCATGGCTACCGTACGGGTCGTCACGACCACGGTCGACAAACGCCTCCCACTTGGTCGCGAGAAGCGCTGCCGGGTGAGCGGCACGGATCACGACGCCAGCAGTCAGGTCCACCGAAACGGCGGTGTCCATGACCAGCGGATACCATTGATTGCTGAATCCGAGGATCTCTCCGTCGAGGGGCATGGCGTCGAGCACCAGACCCTCCGTTGTGCGATAGCGGCACACCGGTGCACCGGGTGATTGATCCACACGAAATCCGACGGCCTGCAGTCGCTGTGCAAACTCGTGATATGCATGTCTCGTGCGGCACTCAACGACGACGTCGACGTCCTCGGTGGGACGCATGCGATGCAGGCCGCGGTCGGTGATGAAGAACGGCACCATCTGTCCGCCGACGAAGACGACTTCGTGCAGGAGTCCGCCGAGCGCGAGGGCTGTGCGCCGAACCTGCTGCGCATTGGGATGATCGAGCTGGACGATCATGCCACCGAGCCGAGCCGCTGCCGAAGATAGTCTCGGGCGCGCTGTCGTTCGCGCGCGCGCCCTGCGCGTAGTGCGTCTACCAGTGCGAGGAGCTCGTACAGAGGTGGATTCGTGGTCGCCGTGTGCACGGCTCCCGCATACAGCGGCTCGAGCGTTTCACCGCGAACGCGCCCCTCGGCTGACGGCCAGACATAGGCGTTGGCACCGGTGAAATCGACAGCGAGCGGCGGCGCGGCGTGCGCCGTGGGCACGCCCCGCACCTCGGCTCCCGGCGTGGCTGCAAACGCGTACGGGACGCCGCCGAGCAGGAACTCGAGGAGCGCCTCCGTCTTCACTGCGCGCGAGCCCGCGCGAAGCAGCCGCGCGGCCTGCAGACGCCGTACGGCGTTGTGCGCCTCGCCATGCGAAATGCCCACGGCCGCCGCTAACTCCCGGTACGGCACGTCGGGGGTGAGCGAGAGCTGGAGGGCGACGGCGACATCAGCGGGCTTGAGCGGCACAACGGTCTCCGTGTCCAGTGTCCATGAACAATGGACACATCATCGTACCGTGTCAACCATCGACGAGGAATCAGACGTGGATCCCGGCTCGAGGTGAACGAGGAATCCGGCCGACTTGCCCCCGACAATACAAACGCCGCCGTTCACGTAAGTGACGGCGGCTGGGGATACCCAAACCCGCGCGCCCCGTGACGTGCAGCGCCGGCATCTGCGCCTCGGCAGGAGCGACGGCGACGAACAACGCGATGAGCGCCGTCGCGAGCGTCCCCACGGCATTGGTGCGTCGTCGCGAAGCTCGCCCGCCGGTCGGGGCGAGATAGTGAGCGGTAGCGCAGCAAACTAAGATGAGGATTCCTGGTCGATGTGAGGGTGGATAGGTGAATATGCCGCGCAGCGCTTGCGTCATCGCCGATGCTGGTGATGAGCATCACGCAGGGCACTCTTGCTGCCGCTCTGCATCCGGCCGCATTGAAGCGCCGCGGGTATATTTTGGGGCATGTCACCCACAGTCCTGCGCGAAGGGCCCTTCCGCCTATTCTTTTTCTCGCGTGAGGAACCAAGAATGCACGTGCATGTCTCCCATCCGGATGAAGAGGCGAAGTTCTGGCTGATGCCGGACGTTGCACTTGCAGACGCGGTCGGTCTCACGTCCCGCCAACTGGCTGATGCGCAGGACGTTGTCAAACGACACACAGGAGAAATTCGCGATGCCTGGTTTCGCCACTTCGGCGCCTGAAGTCACGAACGTCTCGCGGCACGGCTTCTGGCTGTTGCTGGGCGACGAGGAACTCCTTGTGCGCTTCGAGGACTTCCCGTGGTTCCGGCAAGCCACCATCGGCGCGTTGACCAACGTAGAGTGTCCGAGCGCGGATCATCTCTACTGGCCACAGCTGGACGTGGATCTGTCCATCCGCTCGATCCGCGCGCCGGCAGATTTCCCCCTCGTTTCGAGAGCGTCCGAAGAACCCTCGACGAGCGCCTGACGCAGAATCCGCGGGACCGAACCAGGAATCCCGTCCATTGGCCCGGCAAAAACACAAACGCCGCCGTTCACCTAAGTGACGGCGGCGCTTGATATTGCCCCTCTAGGAATCGAACCTAGAACCTTCTGAGTCAGAGGCGATCTGCGAAGCATCGCAGCGGCGCCAATTTGCGCTTTTTGCCAAGTCGCTTGGATTTTTGGCCACGTCGAAAGGCGATGGACGCAACTGTCGTGGGTACCGTTGTCATCGCGGGGGACGCCACCAACGGCACCGACCCACGGCACGCCGTGGTCGATATCGTGTGAACTTCCTTCGGAATCCTCTGTGCCGTCGGGGATGAACAGCCATTGTGTGACATAAGGCACAAAGCTGTGGCGTAGCGGCCACACATAATTCACGAGCGCGAAGAGCGACTACACGCTAACCCGTTGGCAAAAAAGGAGCTAGGCGTCACCAACCCGAAAGGCATACATGTTGCACGTCGTTAGCGACAGACCAATTTGGTTTGCGCGTAGCAGTACCCACGGCGCTCTGATCCAACGGCAGCTCACACTCACAGCGGTATCGAACCCATGCGATTGATCTCACGTGTCCTTACCGCCGTGCTCCTGACTGCGGCACTCTCTGCGCCAGTTGAGGCGCAGTCACCCACCTACACGTTTACGCTGACGGGCTTTGGAAACTGGACGTGGACTTTACCGCAAACTCCGACTCCGGATTCTTTCGAATACTACTCTTTCAGCGTGTACGGTGTTTCCGTCGTCGGCGCTTCTGCTGCGCAATGCGATCTGTATTTCTATACTGAAAGTTTTGGTGGTGCGTTTGAAGGGTGTGGCGGCAGTTTGGACTTACCCCGATAAAGTGGACGCGTAATTGAAAGGAACTACGCGGCCTTCAGTACCTGCGCTTCGTACTCCGCCGGACTGACGTACCCCAAGGTCGAGTGCCGTCGCTTCCGGTTGTACCACGTCTCGATG
>JARIEV010000002.1 GCA_031127225.1 Gemmatimonadota bacterium
CGTCGCTGCTGCCGCTCTGGCGTCGACTGCCGCCGCCGTGGCTCGCGTCGGCGCTCCACACCGCGCTGCTGCCGGGGTACGCCCAGCGCGACATCGGCGCGCGCGCGCTCGACCTGTACCTCATGAGCGTCCGCACCCGCGACGGCCGCGCGTCGGCCGCCGCGCAGCTCCACGCGCTCGCCGCCTCGAGCGGCGATACGGCATCGGCGTTGGCCACCGCGGCGCTCCAGTGCCCGGTGATGCTGGTCACCTCCCCGACCGATCCCTTCGTCCCCGCCGCGCAGGCCGCACGGCTGGCCGACCATCTGCGCACGGCCACCACCGCCGGCGTCGTGGTTCGCGAGCTGGCGGGCACGGCGCACGTCGCACCGGAAGAGGTCCCCGATCGGCTCGGCGCGCTCGTCGCGGAATTGCTCACGTCGTGATGTGCACGGACTTCCGTGCGGTACCATCCACTCTCTCCCAACCCGATTCATGACCGACCGCCTCTCCACGATGCGCGCCATGGTGGCCAAACAGCCCGGCAATCCGCTGGCCCGCTTCGGGCTGGCCAATGAACTGCTCAAGGCCGGCCTGCACGCCGACGCCGTGGAGGAACTCGCCGCCTATCTCGCGCTCCATGACGACGAGGGGAATGGCTGGCTGCGGTACGCCGACGCCCTGTCCGCGCTCGGACGACACGACGAGGCCCGCGCAGCCTGTGCGAAAGGCATCGACGCCGCCACACGGCATGGACACGGCACGCTGGTCGCGGAACTCGAGGAGCGGGAATTCTGACGAAGCCTCGTGCAGCGGGCAGGCGCGCGGCTTACAGCTTCCGCAGCTCCTCCGCCGCGCTGATCGCGTAGCCCACGTCGCGCGACAGGGCGCGCGCTTCCTGCGTGGCGTGCGTGACATCCGCGATAGCCGCGCCCACCCCCATCGTGCGCAGTTTCACCATGTCGAGCCGCAGTGTGCGCAGGGCGGTCGAGGCGCTGTCGAGCTGGCGTTGCATCGCGTCGCGTCGTCCGGTGAGCTCCTGCAGCGACGCGAGCTGACGGGTGAGCAGCGCCAACCGGCGCTCGCGATCGGGGGCCTGTACAGGCTCGGCCTGCACCGACGCGACGCGGGCCTCGAGCGCCCCCAACCCATCGGTGGGCATATCGCGCTGCAGCCGCTCGAGTCCACCGGCCAGCGCGCTGATCCGCTCGAGCAATGCATCCGCTGTAGGGGCCACGTCGGGCACCATCGCCCGGTCCGCATCGGTGAGGGTGCCCGCCACGTCCGTAATCGTGAGCCGGTCATCGACGGCGTTCCGCAGCACGTCACCAAACGACGACGCGAGCAGCTGCTCACCGGCGACCAGCGCGAGTTGCTCGCGCAGCTTCACGTCGTACGGACGATCATCGGACGACGCGGCGATCGCCTGCCAGCGATCATTCCACGCATCGCCGGCCGAGACACCAAGCCGACGCAGGCGCAGGACATCGCGAATCAACATCTGGGCACTGGCCATCGCCGCGAGACCGGCCGCGACCATGGGCACGATCATCGGCGTGAGTTCCGCCGACGCGCCGATCACGAGACTACCGAGTGACACAGCGGCCGATCCCATGAACCACTTGGCATGCTTCACGAACGCGCGCGACGCGTCGGCAATGCGGGCCGGCTTGCTGCGCGGATCGGTGTCGGGCTGCGGCGCCGACGCGCTGCCCATGATGCGCGCGAGCGTGATCCCACGGCGACGCAGCCGGATGTAACGACCGAGCACCCCCATCCCCAACCCCATGGCCGGGAAAACCGCCCAGGGGAAGCTGGGGCTGGTGACGGCATTGATCACGCCGAGAAACACGATGAGCCCCGCCGTGGAGAGCATGTGCCCCTTGAAACGCTCGATCACGTCGTCATCACTGCGCCATGCACCGGTCGCGTCCCCGTACTGATCGCTCCACTGCGAGTACGCATCGCGCCGCTGCTGCTGCACGGCGGCACGCCAGTCCTGCATCGCGTCCTTCGACGCACGCTCCCACGCCTTCACCTGCTCACGCGGGGCGCCCGGGGGGAGCGGCGGCAAGACCGGCACGGGGGGCAGCGCGCCGGCGGCGGGGTAGGCGCGCGGAGCCGGCTCCGGCGCGAGTACGCCGCGCGGTGCCCAGTCCTCCGAGCGCAGTCCATAGCGTGCATCCTCGCGCGGTTCCGGCCCGCGCGGCAACGGTCCCGCCAGCGCCGTCGGCACGCCGACCGCGGGCGCCACACTCGCCCGGTGCGCCCCCGTCTGCAACGACCCGTCGCGCTGCACGCGGCGCAGCACATCACGCAACTGCAGGGCGCTCTCCCAGCGATCGCGGGGGCTCTTCACGAGACACCGCTCGACAATCTCCACCAGCGCCAGCGGCGCGTCGGATCGCATGCTCCCGATCGGCCGCGGCGACTCGCTCACGTGGGCCAGCAGCATCGCGGGCGTCGATCCCCCCTCGAACGGGAGCCGTCCGGCGAGCATCAGGTAGCCCATCACGCCCAGCGAGTAGATGTCGCTGCGTCCATCTACGTCCCGCTCACCCGTGGCCTGCTCCGGACTCATGAACGCCGGCGTCCCCACGGCGATGCCGGTCTGGGTCAGCCGTGAACCGCTCTCGGCCGCACGCGCGATGCCGAAGTCGGTGACCATCGCCCGGCCGGTGTCCCGATCGATGAGCACATTGTCCGGCTTCACGTCGCGATGCACGACGCCTGCCGCGTGCGCGTACGCGAGCGCATCGGCCACCTGCTCGAGGAGGTGCGCGATGAACGCAAAGGAGGGGCGCGGTTCGCGTCCAATGCGGGCCGCGAGGCTCTCGCCCTTCACCAACGACATGGCGAAGCACACCAAGCCACCCTCTTCGTGCACCGCATAGATGGGCACAATGTGCGGATGATTCAGCCGCGCCGCCGTCTGCGCTTCACGCACGAAGCGTTCGCGCACGTCCCCGCGGAACGCCAGCTCCGGCGGCAACACCTTGAGCGCCACCGGCCGCTGCAGTCGGACGTCTTCGGCGGCATAGACCACCGCCATGCCGCCGCGCCCGATCTCCTGATCGATCAGATACCGGTCACCAACGGCGGCCGTCACGCGATCGCGCAGGATGTCCGACTCGGCGCGCTGCGCCGCCGTCCGCAGTCCGGCGCGCTCCCCCTCAGGCATCGTGCGTCCCGCTTACGCCGAACCGGCGCGCGATGCGGTTGCCTCGCGCACCTCGTTGGCCGACTGCACCGCGATATCGACCTCGCGCGCCAAGTGCATCGCCTGTTCGGCGACGAGGGTGACGCTGTGCACCGAGCTGTTGCCGGTGCGCAGCCGCACCAGATCAAGCCGCACATTCTCAAGCGCGATGCGACAGCTCTCCAGCTGCGCCCGGCGGCGCTCGCGGGCGGCCAGCGCATCGACCACCGCGCGGCGGTCGCGGCGCAGCTGCGCCAACCGGCGAATACGTCCCTCACTGCGCTGCGTGTCGAGCGGATTGGCCTCCGCTTCCAGCGCGGCGATCTCCAGATCGATGCGCGCGGCCACCTCGGGCCCCTGCTCCCGGTCGCGGCGCGCCATATCACGCGCCAACTGCTCGAGCGTGTTCACGAGCTCCACCGCGGTGCGCGCCACCTCCGGCACCCGCGCCCGCTCGTCGGCCGGCAGGGTCCCCAGAAGCCGACCGATTTCTTCGCGATCGGCCCGCGCCGCCCGCACGAGTGAGGCGAACTCCCCCAGTTCGTCGTCCCGGAGCGGCGCGTTGGGCACGCCGCCACCGGGGCCGGCGGGACGTCCGGCCGGCACGGGCGACGTCCGCGACATCGACAGTACCCCGTCGAGCCGGTTGCCGAGGCGTCCCTGCGCCCGCAGCTCCTCGCGCTTTTTGCGGCTCACGGTCGCCATGATCTTGTCGCCAAGATCGGAGAACACTTCGCCCAGCATGCGATGCTTGGGCTGACGCAACACGTCGGTCCAGTCAAAGCCCTTCGTCCAGAGCTGCGTGTACTTCCACGCCATGTAGACCGTCCACAGCGTCGTCAGCCCCAGCATATCGCCGTTGCGGAAGAGGCTCATGACCACAATGGCACCGTTCACGAACAGATACGGCCCGAGCTTGCGCCGGAACGCCATCACCGGCGGCGCATCCCAGCGGGCGATGTCGTCGGCCGTGGGGACGTAGTACTCGTCGCCGTTCATCGGGGGCGGGTATGGCGAATAGCCGGGCGCGGGCGACGGCGCGGTGCGCGACTGGTACGTGGGGGCCTGATAGGCCGGCGGGGCATACGGGGCCGGCGTGTACGGCAGCGGCACCGACGACGGGGCCCGCGTGCCGATCGGCATGCCACCGATCGGTGCGCCGTTGAACTGCACCGGTGCGCCGACGGACGATGGCGTCGCGGCCGGGTTGGTGGGCGGCGGCACGATCCCCGTCTTGAGCGCCGTCATCATCTCCCCCGCACTCTGGAACCGATGCTCCGGACTCTTTTCCAGCAGCCGCATCACGATCTCCGCCAACTCGGGCGGCGTATCGGGACGGCGCAGCGACACGGGGACGGGCACTTCCGCGAGATGCTTGACCAGCAGCGCCGGCGTGGTGTTGCCGGTGAATGGCGGCTCGCCGGCCAGCATCTGGTACGCCACCACGCCCAGCGAGTACAGATCGCTGCGCGCATCGAGGTCGCGGTCACCGGACGCCTGCTCGGGTGACATGTACGCCGGGGTGCCGATCGCGATCCCCGTCGCCGTGAGGCGCGCCGTGTCGCCACCGTCGGACGCGGCGCGCGCGATGCCGAAGTCGGTCACCAGCGCTCGCCCGTCGATGCCGTCGAGCAGGATGTTGTCCGGCTTGATGTCCCGATGGATCACCCCGCGGGCGTGCGCATACGCGAGGGCGTCGGCCACCTCCAGCAGCCAGCGACGGACGTCATCGACCGGCAAGGGCCCGCGCTTCTGCAACTTCGTCGCGAGGTTGTCGCCGTCGATGCACGCCATCACGAAAAACACCAGATTCCCGACTTCGTCGACCGAATAGATCGGCACGATGTTCGGATGGCTCAACTGCGCGGCCGTCTCCGCTTCGCGCAGAAACCGCGTGCGGATGTCCCGGCGGAACGACAACTCCGGCGGCAGCAGCTTGATCGCCACGAAGCGCTTGAGACGCTTATCCCGCGCGCGATACACGATCCCCATTCCGCCCCGGCCGATCTCCTGGTCCAGTTCGTAGGCGGCGCTGAGCGCCTGCTCCACGTGGGCGCGGAGTTCGAGATCCTCGGGGGACAGGGCTGCTGAGTCGGGCACTCGCTGGGGATCGAAGGGGTCCGCTCTGGAACCTGAAGTGTAGCACGGCAGGGAGAGCGGCAACAAGATGACGCAGACCGCACGCTGATGGGACGACCCGTTCGGCGGGGACGGTGCCGTTGTCTCCTACGTGTCCATGGCCGCGAAAAGTTGCAGCCGGTACGTCAGCGGACTGATCCTCCCGATTGGCGGGCGCGATGCACCGGCCGCCAGATTGTCAGCGACCTGCCAAACACGGTGTCTTCGCTGGAAGCCCCCCGGGAAAGCCTGCCGTGATGGCGTGAACGAGGCGGTGCGGAACGTGCCACTCGGAGGGTGTCATTCCTCCTCGACCAGGATTCATTGTCATGGGCCAGCGCCAAACGCTTCCCGTCCTGCCACTGCGCGGGACGGTCATGTTTCCCGGCATCACCGCACCGATTGCGGCGGGCCGTCCCGGTACCTTGAGAGCCATCGAAACGGCCCTGAAGGGCGATCGGCTCGTCTTTGCGGTCGCCCAGCGCGACAACACGGAAGAGCCAACCTCCGACATTCTCTTCACCACGGGCGTCATTGCCCGGATCGGCCAGATCCAGCGCGGCCTGGGCGGTGTCCAGTTGCTGCTGCAAGGCGAACAGCGCGCTACGGCGCTCCACTACGCCGAAGTGGATGGCTACCTGCAGGCGGTGATCGTCCCCGCCGAGGAGATGATGCCGCTCGACCTCAAAGACCCGGCCTTTGAGGCGTTGCACAAGGAGGCCCGCGAGCGCGCCGCCGAGTTGGGCGAGAAGCGCGGCCTCCCCGAGGAAGTGGTGCATCAGGTGCTCGACTCGGTGGACGACGCGGGCAAGTTCTCCGACCTCGTCGCCGGCTACATCGAGCTCACCGTGCCCGAGAAGCAGGGGCTGCTGGAAACGCTGTCGGTCGAGGAGCGGCTGCGCCGCGTGCTGGTGCACGTGCAGCGGCAGATCGGTCTGCTGGAAGCGCAGGAGGACATCAAGTCGCAGGTCCAGGAGGAGCTCGGGGAGCGCCAGCGTGAGATGTTCCTGCGGGAACAGCTCAAGGCGATCCAGAAGGAGCTGGGCGACGACGATCAGTCCAAGGAAATCACGGAGCTACGCGAGAAGCTCACCAAGCTCGACCTGCCCAAGGAAGCGCGCGCCGAAACGGAGCGCGAGCTCGGGCGGCTCGAGCGCGCCGGTCGCGAGTCCATGGAAGCGCAGGTGATCCGCACGTACCTCGAGTGGATCGCCGAGCTGCCGTGGAGCAAGCGCTCCGACGATCATCTCGAGCTCGCCCGCGCCGGTGAAATTCTCGAAGAAGACCACTACGGCCTGAAGGACGTGAAGGATCGCGTCCTTGAGTTCCTGGCCGTGCGTCAGCTGCGGGCGCAGCAGGTGGCCGCCGAGGTGGACACCAGCGGCGACGGCCAGAAAACCGACGCCAAGGAAGCGAAGGCGCGCGCCCTGGCCAAGGGGCCGATCCTGCTCTTCAACGGTCCGCCGGGCGTCGGCAAGACGAGCATCGCCAAGTCGATCGCGCGGGCGCTCGGACGCGAATACGTGCGCGTCGCCCTGGGTGGTGCCCGCGACGAAGCCGACATCCGCGGCCACCGCCGCACCTATGTGGGCGCCATGCCCGGCCGCGTCATTCAAGGGATGAAGCAGGCGGGGAGCAAGAACCCGGTGTTCCTGCTCGATGAAGTCGACAAGCTGGGCACATCGTATCAGGGCGATCCGTCCAGCGCGCTCCTGGAAGTGCTGGACCCCGCGCAGAACGACTCGTTCACCGATCACTACCTCGGCGTCCCGTTCGATCTCAGCGAAGTGCTCTTCATCGCCACGTCGAACTTCATCCAGAACATCCCCGGTCCGCTGCTGGACCGCATGGAAGTGGTGGATTTCAGCGGCTACACCGAGCGCGAGAAGTCGGAGATTGCCAAGACGTATCTCATTCCGCGTCAGCTCGAGGAATCGGGGCTCGGCCAGCGCGAGCTCACGTTCACCGACGACGCGGTCATGAAGGTGATCAGCGAATACACCCGCGAAAGCGGCGTGCGCCAGCTCGAGCGCCAGCTCGGGGCGGTGGCGCGCAAGGTGGCGCGGCGTGTGGCCATGGGTGACACGGCCACGATCGACGACAAGGTGATCAGCAGCGAGGAGGTCCGTGAGCTGCTGGGCCGTCCCAAGGTGCATCCGGAACGGGTGGCCGAGCACGACGAGGTCGGCATCACCACCGGCATGTACTACACGCCGATGGGGGGCGACATCATGTTCGTCGAGGCGAGCATCCGCCGCGGTGGCGCCGCACCCACGAAGAGCGACGATGGCGCTGAGGTGGTACGCGTGGGCCCGATCTCGCTCATTCTCACGGGACAGCTCGGCGACGTCATGAAGGAAAGTGCGCGCGCCGCCCTGACCTACGCCACCAACAACGCCGAATCGCTCGGCATTCCCGCCGACCGAGTTGCCTCGGCGAGCGAGGCGCACATCCATGTGCCCGCCGGCGCCATTCCCAAGGACGGACCGAGTGCCGGCATCGCGATTGCGCTGGCGCTCGTGAGCGAGATGTCGAACCGCAAGGTGCGACGCGATGTGTCGATGACCGGTGAGATCACGCTGCGTGGCCGCGTACTCCCGATCGGCGGCGTGAAGGAAAAAGTCCTCGGCGCCCATCGCGCCGGTATCAAGGAAGTCATCATCCCCAAGGCCAACGAAGCCGATCTCGAGGACGTGCCGGCCGAGGTGCGGGAGCAGCTGATCTTCCATCCGGTGCAGACACTCCGCGAAGTGCTGGAGATCGCGCTCGTGGACCGGGGGCGCGCGGTGAAGGAAGCGGTTGAAGAGCTGGTTGGGGTGTAACCGCAGTCGGGAGTAACAAGTAAGGAGCAAGGCGTTGGGGGCGGATGGCGACCGGTTGCCGTTCGCCCCCACGTCTATGACCGCGGCGAGCGGCGCGCCTGCCCGCCGCGCATTGACCGATTCCTTAATGGCCCGTGCGGCCACCTCTTCATGGCCATGTCACGTTCGCGAGGGGTCACCGGCAGCGGAGTCCGTCTCGCCACGTCTGCCGACGCCGACGCCATTCACGCACTCAATTACCGGACGTTCGTCGAGGAAATCCCGCAGCACACGCCGAATGCTGTGCGACGTCACATCGACCGTTTCCACGACGAGAATATCTATGCCGTCTACGAAGTAGACGACCGTATTGTCGGCATGGTGAGCGGGCGCACGCAGCGACCGTTCTCCCTCGACCAGAAGCTGGGCAGCGTCGACGAGTACCTCCCGGCCGGACGGACGCCGGTCGAAATCCGTCTATTAGCGGTGGAGCCGGAATTCCGCGCCAGCCGCGTGTTTGCGCAGCTCGTAGGGTTCATCACGCGGCATTTCATGGCGCAGGGGTTCGACCTTGGCATCATGTCGGGCACCACGCGTCAGCTTCGCCTGTACCGCCATCTCGGATTCCACGCGTTCGGCCCGCTCATCGGCACCGAGCAGGCGCCGTATCAGCCGATGTACATCACGGCCGAGGAGGTGCTGGCATGGCCCGACGCCATGAACGATGGTGCGGAGGCACGCAGTAGCGGCGCCAACTTTCTCCCCGGTCCGGTCGGCATCAGCGATGCCGTCCAGCAGGCGATGCAGCGCGGGGCCACGTCGCATCGGGCCGACGCTTTTCACGCCCAGTATCGGGATACGCAGCAGCGCCTGTGCGCATTGGCCAACGCGCGGCACGCCACGATGCTGCTGGGTTCGGGCACGCTGGCCAACGATGTGGTGGCCGCACAGATCTCGCTACTCGACGCGCCCGGGGTAATCGTGAGCAATGGCGAGTTCGGCGAACGTCTCATCGATCACGCCACGCGGATGCGCATCCCGCACACGGTGGTACGCGCGCCCTGGGGCGAGGCGCTCGACACCATGGCCGTCGCACGCGCGATGCAGCGCACGGGGGCAGGCTGGCTCTGGGCTGTGCACTGCGAGACATCCTCGGGGGTGATGAACGACCTCGAGGCACTGGCCGCGATCGCGCGGCCGCACGGCGCCAAACTAGCGCTCGACGTGATCAGTAGCCTCGGCACCGTGCCGCTCTCGTTGCGCGACGTATGGCTGGCCAGCGCGGTCAGCGGCAAAGCGCTCGCCGCCTTCCCCGGCGTCGCGATCGTGTTCCACGATGGCACCGCGTGTACGCCCAGCACGCGTGTCCCGCGCTACCTCGACCTTGGCTTGGCCGTCGCGCAACAGGGTGTACCGTTCACGCAGTCCTCCAACCTGCTCGACGCCCTCGCCACCTCGCTGACCGAGATGAACTGGCCGGCGCGCTTCCGCCGCCTCGCGCTGGATGGCGCCTGGCTTCGCCGAGCGATGGAGTCGCGCGGATGGCGCGTGTTGGCCGACGCCCGGCACGCCTCGTCCGCGGTGCACACGCTGATCCCGCCCGCCGGCATCAGCGCAGGCGCGATCGGCGAGCACCTCCGCAACGCCGGATGGCTGATCAGCTTCGAGAGCGGCTACCTGCGCGAACGGAACTGGCTGCAGGTGTGTCTCATGGGGCACTACACACCCGAGGCCCTGCGTGCCTTTCCGGCGGCGCTGGATCGGTGCGCCGGCACGACGGCGGTGAAACGGCCGCCGCAGGCGGCGCCGATGGCGGCGCCGATGGCGGAGTTCTCGATCGCGCGGGCGGCGACGGGTTGAACGGCCGCTGGAACTGGAACTGGAACGGCAACGGCAACGGCAACAGCCAGAACACGGATGACGCGGATTGGCGGAAACAACACCGATAAGCGAACCGCGTTGATCTTGTGATCGTCGTTGGCTTATCCGTGTTGTTTTCGTGTAATCCGTGGTCTGGCTGTTGTTGTTGCTGTTTTTTTTCCTGTTGCTTTTCCGTACACTGATATCACAACAGCCAGAACCCGGTCAGCAAGTCGCCGCGATCTCGATGGGCGCGTCGCACAGTGCCGGTGCCATCATCTTCGACGGCAACCCGCGGCACGCGGCGTTGGTGCATCCTGGGCAGCGATGCGAGTACTGCGAGCTGTGCGGCTTGCCCGACTCGAGATGCCCGTTCACGATGTCCGCCAGCGCATCGAGAAACTCCGTGCGGGCATTCAGCGACGGCGCGCGACGGAAGCCGGTCATGCCGAGCGAGTGCGCGAGCTCGCCGTACTCGATGTCGATTTCCGACAGCGTCTCGATGTGATCGCTCGTAAAGGCGATTGGCACCACCAACATGTTCTTCTGCCCGCGCGCCGCCAGCTGCTTGATCATCGTCTCGGTACTCGGCCCCAGCCAGCGCACCGGGCCGACTTCCGACTGGAAGCTCAGCATGTACGGATTGCGCAGCTCGGCCGCCTGCACCACACGGCTTACCGACACCGCGATCTCGGCCGGATACGCATCCCCGCGGTCTATGACCTTGAGCGGTAACGAATGCGCGCTGAAGAGCACCAACACATCATCGCGCTCGTGTGATGGATACTGCTCGAGCCCATCATCGATCGCGCTGGCCATCGCGCGCACGAAGCCCTCGTGCTCGCCCCACCGGTCGATGATGCTCCAGGTGAACGTGTCCTGCAGACCGGTGCGATCGAGCGCGCGCCACAAGTCGTTCAGGCTCGAGCCGGTCGTGGAGCACGACCACTGCGGGTACTGCGTGAACGCCACCGCACGCGTGATCCCGTCCGCCTTCATCGCCTGCAACGCGTCATCCGCAAACGGCGCGGTATAGCGGAAGGACACGTAGAACTTGTGCGGTGCCGTGTCCGGTGACATCTCGTCGAGCCGAGCACACATCGCGTCGCCCTGCGCCTTGGTCCACGTGAGGATCGGCGACCCACCCCCGATCGCGTCGTACAACTTGCGCACCTTCGGCGCCCGTCGCGTGGCGATGAACTTGCCCAGCACATCCTGCCACGGAAGCTGAATGATCTCCTTGTCGGCGAAGAGGCGCAGCAGGAACGGCTCCACTTCATCGAGCGTCGCCGGCCCGCCGAGGTTCATCATCACGATCCCGGTACCACCACCGGCGCCGGAACGGGGTGACGGCTGCGTGTGCCCGTGTGCACTCGACGGGCGACGGAACGGAAGAACATCGGAGGGCGTCATGCACCGAAGTGTCGGCACGCGCACCGCAGCATTCCACTGCGGTGAAATACGTGGTTCACCCCTCCGTAGCATTACGGAGCAACCCCAACCCGCTCGATACTGTGGACTGTCGCTGCTGAACTCTGACCACTATAACCAGTCTGATGCCAGTACTCTGACCACTGAGTACTGGATCAGCGTTCAGTACCCGATCGGCCCGAGTCGAAACAGACTCCACGGCCACACCGGGGCGCCCGGTTCCGTCCCCGCCATGAACCACTCCACATAGCGTCGTTCGCTCGGCGTCTTCGCATCCGACGGCTGACCACTGGCCCGATCCAGTTCCACCGGCACGATCCCCGGCGGCGGCGTCCACGCGCTACTCGCGCGATTCCCATACGCCGCCGCAATGATCTGTCCCGCAATCGGCGCCGCCAGCGTGCCGCCCACCGCGCCCGGCGAGATCATCGCCGGCTTGTCGAAACCCAGCCAGACGCCCGTAACCAGCTCCGGCGTCATCCCCACGAACCACACATCGGTGTTGTCGTTGGTGGTGCCCGTTTTCCCGGCCACCGGGATGCGCGTTGGCACGATCGTGCGCAGCGCCGTGGCCGTGCCGCGCGTGACCACGTCCTGCATCATGTCGCGCATGATGAACGCCACCCGCGGGTCCATGGCCGCTCGTGCCGGCGCCACCTGTGGCACGAACACCGTACGCCCGGTGCGATCTTCGATGCGCTGCACGAAGCGCGGCTCGACCGCCACGCCGCCATTGTCGAACGTGGCGTACGCCGCCACGAAATCGAGCGGCTGCACCACGCTCGCGCCCAGCGCACTCGACGGATACGGCGAGATGGGCGAGCGCAGCCCGGCGCGACGCGCCAGCGCGATCACCGAGTCCATGCCGACGGCAAGCGCCAGTTGCACGGCGACCGGATTGCGCGACTTCGTGAGCGCCTCACGCATGGTGAGCGCGCCGAGAAACGCGTTGTCGGCGTTATCGGGGCTGTACGTCTGCCCGTTGTCGAGACGGATGCGCAGCGCGGTGTCGGCCACCATGGCATTGGCCGCCAGCCCCTGCGCGATCGACTGCGCGTACACGAAGGCCTTGAAGCTCGAGCCGGGCTGCCGGTTGCCGTCGACGGCGCGATTGAACGAACTCCGCGCATAGTCACGTCCACCCACCAGCGCGCGCACATCGCCGGTGGTCGGGTCGAGCACCACCGCCGCGCCCTCCAGGCACGCCTCCACCTTCGTCTTTTTCGCGGCCGTGGCCGCCGTATCACCGGCCACCCGTGCGCACCGCTGGCCACGGAACCCGGGGCGCGTTTCGATCTCGTCGAGCCCGCTGCTCAGCGCCTGCTGCGTAGCGCGCTGCAATGCGGCGTCAATCGTGGTGTGAATGCGATACCCGCCCTGCATCACGGCGATGCCCGCCCGCTCGGCCTGCACGCGCACCACGTCCACCACCCATGGCGCCGGTGCGCGCGTGGTGGTCACCGTGCGCACCGGCTCGCGCTGCGCCGCCGCCGACTGCGCGGCCGTGATGTATCCCTGCTCCGCCATCAGGGCGAGCACCGTGTTGCGGCGCGTGCGATTCCGCTCGGGATAGCGGGCCGGATCGTACTGCACGGGGCTCTTGGGCATCGACGCCAGCGACGCCGCCTCGGCCAGCGTGAGCTCGGCCGCGCCTTTTCCGAAGAACTGACGCGCCGCCATTTCGATGCCGAAGGCGCCGCGACCGAACGAGATCTGATTGAGGAACGCCTCGAGGATCTGCTCCTTGTTGTAGTGGCGTTCCATTTCGCGCGCCGCCTGCTGCTCGCGCAACTTGCGGCCGGCTGACACATCGCGACGGTCGATCAGGTCGGGGTGCATGTTGCCCACCAGCAGCTGCGTGATGGTGCTGGCGCCGCGCAGGTTGCCCTTGGTCACGGCGTCCTTGATGGCACCGGCCACACCCACCAGGTCAACGCCGTCGTGCTGGTAGAAGCGTTTGTCCTCTACCGCCACGAACGCGTGCCCCACGTACTTGGGCAGTGAGCGGAGCGCGATGCTCACGCGGCGTTCCTTGCCCAGCTCACCGATCACGGAGCCATCGCGTCCCAGCACGAGCGTGGCCTGCGGCGGGGTGATGATCTGCCACGCTTCCCCGGTCGGCCCGGGCGTGGCCTGCGCCGCCACGCGCGCCGCGGGGGAGAGAGTTCCCAGAGAGGCGGCGAGCAGCCACGGGCCCACCACGGCCCACGACAGACGCGACCGAACTGGGGAGAGAGGACGGACCATGGGCGAATTCTACACGGCAGCGGTCGCCGCGGTTCGTCAGGGCGCTCGCGGTGCCGGCCGTGCCCCCCACACCGTAGGCGCGGAGGCCAGCGCCCCCTAGTTTGCGTCCATGCCTGGTGATCCGATTCGTCCGCTGACGCTGGCCCTCTGCCAGTTCGCGCCCCGCAAGGGCGACGTAGCCGCCAACCTCGCCCGTATCGGGCGGCTGTGCGCGCAAGCTTCCACCCTCGACCCGCGCCCGCAGGTCGTGCACTTCCCCGAGACGGCCCTGTCGGGCTACTTCGTGGAAGGGGGCGTCCGCGAGGTCGCCTGTACCGCCGGCGCGCTGGCCTACGATCTCGATGATGCCTATCGCACCGCCTGTGCGGCGGCCGGCATCGATTGCGTGGCGCTCGACGTCATCGTCGGCTTCTACGAGCGCTGGCGCGACACGCTGCACAACAGCGCCGCCTACCTCACCATCGGCCTCGACGACGGGCCACCGGTGATCCGGCACGTGCACCGCAAGAACTACCTGCCCACCTACGGGCTGTTCGACGAAGAGCGCTTCGTGGAACGCGGTACCGACATCCGCGCCTTTGAGACGCCGTGGGGCCGCGCCGCGATCCTGGTGTGCGAAGACGCCTGGCATTCCATCAGTGGCACCATCGCCGCCCTCGACGGTGCGCAGGTGGTGTTCGTGTCGTCGGCCGCCCCAGCGCGCGGCATCTGGCCGCGAGGCGACGGGGTGGAGGGTCCATACAGCGCCGCGCGCTGGGAGCGGCTCATCCGCGACATCGCCGAAGAACACGGCGTGTACGCGAGCTTCGTGAATCTCGTGGGCACCGAGGGGGGCAAGCGGTTTTTCGGCACCTCCCATCTGGTGGGACCGGGGGGCGACGTCCGCGGCCACGCCCCCGTCTGGGACGAGAGTTTCGTGTCGATCACGATCGATCTGGACGATCTGGTGCGCGCGCGGGCCGACGGCCCGCTGCTCAGCGACCTGCGCGTGGCGCTGCCGCACGTGCTCGACAACGTGCGGCGTGTGCAGGAGGGCACGACGCCCGCGCTCTCTTACGACGGACCGGAGCCGGCGGCGGCCGATCTGGTGCGCGGCGCCCGCGGGTTTGAGACGGGTGAATTCGCCATTCCCACCCAGGCGCTCGTGCGCGCCAATTCGCAGGTGCGCGCCATCCCGGAGTCACTCCCGGTGATCCGCCACGAAATGCGCGACCACGGGGGGCCGCCCTCGCTCGCCATCGATGCCGAGCTCACCGAAGATTGGCTTGCCGGGTTTCTCCGCGAAGAACTCACACGGCGCGGCTTCGGCAAGGCGGTCATCGGCATCTCCGGCGGCGTGGATTCCGCCGTCACGGCCTTCCTCGCCGTCCTCGCCCTCGGACGTGAAAACGTCATCGGCGTACGCCTCCCCTACCGCACGTCAAGCGCCGAGTCGCTCGACCACGCACAGTTGGTGATCGACGCGCTCGGCATCGAGTCGCGCACCGTCGACATCAGCCCCGCCGTGGACGGCTACCTCACCGCCGAACCCGACGCCGACGCCTCCCGCCGCGGCAACATCATGGCCCGCACGCGCATGATCGCCCTGTTCGACCTCTCGGCCCGCTATCGCGCCCTGCCCTTGGGCACCGGGAACAAGACCGAACGCCTCTTCGGCTACTTCACCTGGCACGCCGACGACTCGCCACCGATCAATCCCATCGGGGATCTGTACAAAACGCAGGTGTGGGCGCTCGCCCGTCATATGGGCGTGCCCGACATCATCATCGACAAGCCGGCCACGGCCGATCTGATTGCCGGGCAGACCGACGAAGGGGACCTCGGGATCAGCTACCCGCGCGCCGATGAAATCCTGAATGGCATGCTGCACGGTTTCTCGCATGAATCCCTGCGCGCGCGGGGATATCACCCGGACGAGCTCACGTTGGTGTCGCGACGGCTGAACGGCACGCACTGGAAGCGCCGTCCGCCAGCCACGGCGCTGCTCAGTCACTCCGGGATCGGGGAATCGTACCTGCGACCCGTGGACTACTAAGCGCGGGGCATCCGACGCTGGACCGAGGGGCCCGCGGGCCCCTCGGTCACACCCACATCGCGTGCGGATCCGCGTCCGCCAGCTGCACGCAGAACCCGGCGATCCGCTCCACGGCCTGCGCCACGAAGGCGGCCCCCTTTTCGGCGGTGGCAGCACGCGGATCGCCGACCCCGGTGTCCGCCGTGACCTGCGTCCACCGACGCGGCACCCAGGCCCATCCGCCGCGCACGCCGTCGAACACGCTGGCCTTGGCATGGCCGTCGCCCCACGTGGCGCGATCGGGCACCACCAGCTGTGGCGCCACATGCAGGATCGCGGCCGTCTCGAGCTCACCGGCGTGATCACCAGCCTCGGTAAACACCCCGTGGTCGCCGGCCTGCCACCAGTTCACGATGGCCAGAATAATCGGGGTCGATGGCTGCAGTTCACGCACCAGCGCCCGCAGTTCGTTGCCACCGTGCGCATTCAACAGCACCAGCGCGCGCACACCATGCGGCTCGAGACTGTGCACCACATCGCGCAACAGCGCCAGCTGCGTACTGGGCATCATGTTGATCGTGAAGCGCAGGTCGAGCTGCGTGGTGTTCACCCCGAACGGGACGGCGGGGAGCGCCACCGCCGGGACGCCACGCGCCGCGCAGGCGGCAGCAACGCGCGCGGCCACTTCGCGGGCCATGATCGTATCGGTGCCGTACGGCAGATGCGTGTTGTGCGGCTCCGTGGCGCCGAAGGGGAGCATGGCGACCGACCACACGCCGTCGCGCATTACCGGCCACGTCTGCTCTTCCAGAACGCCCGCGCGCGGCGCGTACCCGTCGTGCGACGTCCCGCTCATGCGGCGCGCCGGCGCACAACCATCAGCTCTTCATCCCGCTGTTCGTGAGCGGATCGCGCAGCATGCTGCCGATCCGGGCAGCCATCGCATCCAGCTGCTGCCGGTTCGGCATGGGCGAGCCGGGGAACGGCAGCGGCACGTCGAAGCCGTCGCCCTCGCGGCGCGGGATGAGGTGGATGTGGTAATGCATCACGTTCTGTCCCGCCGCCGCGCCCGAATTGACCACGATGTTCATGTCCGTCGCTCCCGACGCGGTCTGCACCACCGGGATGAGTTTCACGGCCACCTGATACAAGTGGGCCCCCACATGCCCGGGGATGTCCTGTAACACTTCGTAGTGTTCACGAGGGACGACCAGCACGTGACCGGGGTTGACCGGTTGATTATCGAGGAACGCGATCGCCGTGGAGTCTTCGTAGCAGATCGACACCTCGGCGGCCCCGCGAATGAGGTCGCAGAAGATGCAGTGGCCGGTGGACGGCGTCAGGGGTGCGGTGGGTGCATGCATAGATATTTTCACAAGAGAGTCAGGGCCGAACCGTGAACCTGCGCGCTGAATCGGCGCTCGGCAAGCAGCTCGTGATCCCCGCCCTGAAAGTCCCTTCTCCGCGCGGACGGCGCTAAGTTTAGGGGTTGTTCTTTTCCTGACCTCCAGATGACTCCGATGGCCACTTCGACCCGCCCGAGCCGCCCCCGCAAGGGGACCGCCGCCGAGCCCGCGCTCACGCGCGAGCAATTGGTGAACGCCTACCGCGTGATGTACACGTCACGCCGGTTGGACGACAAGGAGATTCAGCTCAAGCGTCAGAACAAGATCTTCTTCCAGATCTCCGGCGCCGGCCATGAGGCCGTGCTCGCCGCCGCCGGTCTCGTGCTGCGCCCTGCGCACGACTGGTTCTATCTGTACTACCGTGATCGCGCGCTGTGCCTGCAGCTGGGCATGACGCCTGCCGAAATGCTGTACAGTGCGGTCGGCGCCGCGATCGATCCGAATTCGGGTGGGCGCCAGATGCCGAGTCACTGGGGCAGCAAGGCGCTCAATATCGCCTCGGTATCCTCGCCGACCGGCACGCAGTTCCTGCAGGCGGTGGGCAACGCCGAGGCCACGCTGCGCGCGACGCAGGGCAACATCACCGACGGCTTTCCCGGCGACGAAGTCACGCTGGTCACCACCGGCGACGGCACCACGAGCGAAGGGGAGTTCTGGGAGTCGCTGAACACGGCGTGCAACCTCAAGCTCCCCATCGTTTATCTCGTGGAGGACAACGGCTACGCGATCTCCGTGCCGGTCGAGGTGAACACCGCCGGCGGGTCGATTTCGAAGCTGGTGGCGTCGTTCCCCGGCTTGTACGTCGAGGAAGTCGATGGCTGCGACTTCCACGCGTCGTATGCGGCGATGGAGCGCGCCGTGGCGTACGCGCGCGAACGGAAGGGACCGGCCTTCGTGCACGCGAAGGTGATCCGCCCGTATTCGCATTCGCTCTCCGACGACGAGGTGTTCTACCGTCCGCAGGACGAGCGGGACGTTGACGCGGCGCGCGATCCGCTCCGGACGTTCCCGGCCTATCTCGTGGCCGAAGGGATCGCCACGGAGGCCGAACTCGAGGCGCTGCGCGAGGTGGTCGATGCCCTGATTCTCGAGGCGACCGACGACGCGTTGGCACAGCCGCAGCCGGCGGCCGACACGGTCACGTATGGCGTGTACGCGCCGGATGTCGACCCGACGGCGGCAGCGTTCGACACCGAGGACAATCCGCAGTTCACCGGCGAGCCGACCACCATGGTGGATCTGCTCAACGCCTGCATGCGTGACGAGATGGCGCGCGACGAGCGTATTCTGGTGTTCGGCGAAGACGTCGCCGACGTCTCGCGCGAAGAGCATCTGGGCAAGGTCAAAGGCAAGGGCGGTGTGTTCAAGGTGACGCACGGCCTGCAGACCAAGTTCGGTGGCGGCCGCGTGTACAACTCGCCGCTGGCCGAGGCCAACATCATCGGGCGTGCCATCGGGCTGGCCCACCGCGGCTACAAGCCGGTCGTCGAGATTCAGTTCTTCGACTACATCTGGCCGGCCTTCATGCAGATCCGCGATGAAGTGGCCACGATGCGCTGGCGCTCCAACAACACGTTCAGCGCGCCGGTCGTGATCCGCACCACGTACGGCGGGTACATCCGCGGTGGCCCCTACCACTCGCAAACAGGCGCGTCGCTGTTCACGCACACGCCGGGCCTGCGCGTGGTGTGCCCCAGCAACGCGCTCGACGCGAACGGGCTCCTGCGCACGGCCATCCGCAGCGACGATCCGGTGCTGTTCCTCGAGCACAAGCACCTGTACCGTCAGACGTACAACAAGGGTCGCTACCCGGGCCCCGACTTCATGATCCCGTTCGGCAAGGCGAACATCCTGCGTGCAGGCAGCGATGTCACGTTGGTGACGTACGGCGCCACGGTGCAGCGCGCCCTCGTGGCCGCCAATCAGATCGCCGAAGAAGGAGGCCCGAGCGTAGAGGTGATCGATCTGCGCACGCTCTCGCCGTGGGATGAGGAGGCCGTGTTCTCCAGCGTGAAGAAGACCGGCCGCGTCATCGTGGCGACCGAGGATTCGCGCTCGTGGGGCTACGGCGCCGAAATCGCCGCGCGCATCGCCGACGAATGCTTCGCGTGGCTCGATGCACCCGTGAAGCGCGTGGCCAGCCGGGATGCCTTTGTGGGATATGCCCCGTCGCTGGAAGATGCCACGCTGCCTCAGGTCGACACCTTCCGCGCCGCGTACCTCGAGATCGTGCAGTACTGATCCCCGTGGACCGGTAGGGACCGCATCGCACAGCACCCCGGCGTCGCCATAGCGGCAGCGCCGGGGTGTTGCGTTACGGGGCCTTCAACGGCGGCGCTTCCGGAGCCGGCACCCATCCGCCCCCGCGCCACTCCGCACTATGGCGGACTCCGGCCCCGGCCATAGCTTCCCCGCTGTCCTCTCACATCCGGAGTTTCGATGTTCGCTCTCCCGAGGCGTTCCCTCGCCATCGGTGCGCTGGTGCTCGCCGCCCCGACCGCGCTCCGCGCCCAGCCGGCCACGGGCCCCGCCCGCACCGGTACCCCCCGCGCCATCACCCCGACCGACATTTCGGCGTGGAAGTCCATCCGCGGCACCTCGCTCTCCAATGACGGCGCCTGGTTTGCGTACACGGTCGCGCCCAATGAAGGCGACGCCGAGGTGGTGATCCGCCAGACGTCGATGGGCGGCAAGGAACACCGCTTCCCCATCGGCGAAGCGCCGGCGGCAGCCGGCGGACCTGGGGGCGGTGGGAATGCCGCGCTCCAGCTCTCCGGCGACGGTAAGTGGGCCGCCATGCTGGTGTATCCCAAAGCGGCCGATCAGAAGCGCCTCCGCCGCGAACGTCGCGCGGTGCAGTCCAAGCTCCGGCTGGTGAATCTCGCCACCGGTGAGGCACGCGACTTCGACAAGATTCGACGCTTTGCGTTCGGCGGCGACGCGCCGAAGTGGGTCGCGATGCAGGCCTACGCGCCGGAAGCGAACGGCGGCGGTGGTGGTGGTACCGGCGGTGGCGGTCTGCCCGGCCCCGGCGCGCCGGGCATGGGCGGGAACCCGATCGGTGGCGGCGGGGGCCGCGTGGAAGGCACCGACCTGTTGCTCCATGAGCTGGGCACCAACGCCAGCTTCAACGTGGGCAACGTAGGCGACTTCGCCTTCGACGACAAAGGCCGCTGGCTCAGCTACACCATCGATGCGCGTGATCAGCTCGGCAACGGTGTGCAGCTGCGCGATCTCTCAACTGGCACGGTGAAGTCGATCGACGCCGGTAAGGCGTTGTACCGCCGCCTCGCGTGGACCGACAGCTTCCCCGCCTTTGCGTATCTCAAGGGCACGATCGACAGCGCCGCCACCGATACCACGTGGTCAGCCGCCGCCGTGTCCCGCGTGGGTACGCCGACGCAGCAGATGATTGCCGTCGGCACCAGCGGGAGCGCTCCCCTGCCTAACGGCATGGAAGTGAGCCCCGAGCGCACGCCGCGCTGGCTTGAGCAGATGGACGGCCTCGCGATCGGACTCCGCGTGGCCACGCCACCGGTGCCCAAGAGTGAGCAGCTTGAAGACGACGAACGTCCGTCGCTCATTCTCTGGCACAGCAAGGATGCGCGCCTGCAGTCGATGCAGATCGTGCAGGAGAACGCCGACAAGAGCTTCTCGTTCCTGGCCACCTACCTGCCCGCGACCCAGAAGGTCGTCCAGCTCACCGACGACGTGGTCCGCACCGGCACCCTCGGCGCGCGCGATCGCTACGTGCTCGGCACCGACAATCAGGCGTATGAGCGCCAGAGCAGCACCGACGGCATCCAGCGTCGCGATCTGTATCTCATCGACGCCCGCACCGGCTCGCGCACGCTGGTGAAGAAGGAACTCCGCGGCACGTCCACGTTGTCGCCCGACGGCAAGTCGGTGCTCTTCTGGGACGACGGCAACTTCCACGCGTACGACGTAGCGACCAAAGCCATCGCGAACGTGACGGCGGGCGCGCCGGTGTCGTTCATCGACACCGAAGACGATCACAACGTGGACCGCCCCAGCACGAACATCGTAGGCTGGAGCAAAGATGGACGCTTCGCGCTCATCAGCGACAACTACGACGTGTGGCGCATCGGCATGGCGGGCAAGAGCTGGGCGAATCTCACGGTCAATGGTCGTGCCACGCGCACCCGCTACACCCGCGTGATCAACACCGATCCGCGCGAGCGCAACATCGACCTCGCCAAGCCGGTGTACATGGCCGCGATGCAGGCGCTCACCAAGAAGGAAGCGATCGTGCGCATCGATCCGGCCAAGGCCGGCGCCGTAGCGATCACCGGCTGGCGCGATGCGCGTCATGGGCCGATGAAGGCCCGCGACGCCGAGGTGTGGGTGTCGTCGATCCAGACGTCCACGCGCTTCCCCGATTACTGGCGCGTGAGCTTCGGCAACGGCGCGATTGCCGACTCGGTGCGCCTGTCGGATGCGAACCCGAATCTGAACGGCGTGGCGTGGTCGGCCGGCTCGCGCATTGTGAACTACGTGACGGAGAAGGGCGACTCGCTGCAGGGCGCGTTGTATCTCCCCGCGGGCTACGAAGAGGGCAAGAAGTATCCGACGCTGGTGTTCATTTACGAACTGCAGTCGGACAACCTCAACAGCTTTTACTCGCCGAACTTCTCAAGCTCGCCGAACGCCCTCATCGGCGTGCACAACTCGCGCGGCTACGCGGTGTTCCTGCCGGACATCGTGTACAAGCTCAACGATCCGGGCATGAGCGCGGTGTGGAGCGTGGTGCCGGCGGTGAAGGCGGCCATCCAAACGGGTGTCGTGGACTCAGCCAACGTGGGCTTGCACGGCCACTCGTGGGGTGGTTACCAGACGGCGTTCCTGATCGGCCAGACCAACATCTTCAAGAGTGCCGTGGCCGGCGCACCGCTCACCGACATGGTGAGCATGTACAGCTCGGTGTACTGGAACTCGGGCAGCACGAACCAGGGCATCTTCCAGAGCTCGCAGGGGCGCTTCAAGGGCAACTTCCTGGATAACAAGGAGGCCTACGAGCGCAACTCGCCCAACCGCTTCGCCGATAAGGTGAAGACGCCGCTCATCATCTTGCACGACGACAAGGACGGCGCGGTCGATTTCAATCAGGGCATCACGTTCTACAACACGCTCCGCCAGCTCGACAAGGACGTGATCCTGCTGGAGTACGTGGGCGAGAATCATGGTCTCGCGCAGCTCAAGAACCGCAAGGACTACGATCTGCGGCTCATGGAGTACTGGGACAGCTACCTGAAGGGGGAGAAGGCCCCGGAGTGGCTGGCCAAGGGGATCCCGCGCCTCAAGCTGGAAGAGCACCTGCGTGAGCAGAAGAAGAAGCTCGAGGGGAAGAAGATCGCGATGTGAGACCGTCGACGCTTCTGCCTAGTTCACATGCCGGGCGATCAGGCCGAGTCGATGTCAGGCAGTGGGTTGCCGGCCTGCCATTCTTCCACACGCAGGCGTTCCAGATAGCCGGTCACCCGCCCACGCTCGGCGTGGGTGGGGAGCACCAACACATCGCCCGGCCGCGCCCAAGTCAGCAGCTCCTGCACGGCGTCGAACTCACTGGGGGAGATCGACACGCGATCGGCAGGCGCTCCGCACTGGCGCAGTTCGTCAACGAGCAGCGCCGGCAATTCGCCTTCGGGCCGGCCGCGTAACAGGGAGACCATCTCCTTCACGATCACGCGCTCATACGGCGTCACGCGCCACGCCGCCCGCGCCAGCGCGCGCAGCTGCTCGTCGTCGCGATCGCCGGCGTTGCCGAGCACGAGACCGATGCGCGACGCCGCGACCGACGCCGCGAAAGAAGCCGCCGTGGTGCACAACGCACGAATCCCCTCGGGGTTGTGCGCATAGTCCACGAACACGGTGAGGCCGCCAAACGCGTACCGCTCGAGCCGGCCCGCGTTGTCGTGCGGCGTCGCGCCGAACCGGCGCAGCGCCACATACACGGCCGACAGCGGCACGCCCGAGCAGCTCGCGGTGAGCGCGGCCGCCAGGGCATTCTCCACGTTGTGGCGCGCGGCGCCGCCCGCCGTCACGGGCATCTCGTCCACGCGACCGGCATCGCCCCACACCCCGTCGCGACACACCATGAGGTGCCCATCGTGCAGCACGGCGCCGTCGCCATGCGCCTCGATGCCGTCGGCCACGAGTGCGGTGTCGGCGTTCATGCTGAACCACACCATCGGCACCGCATGCACCGCCGCCAAACGCTCCCCGAGGGCCACGAGGGTGGGATCGTCGGCGTTGAGCACCAGTCGACCGTCCGGCCCGAGGACGCGGGTCACGATGGCCTTCACCTCGGCGAGATCGTCGAGGGTGTGCACGCCGTACTCGCCGAAATGATCGGCCGAGATGTTGGTGATCACCGCCGCCTGCGCGGTGGTGGTGCCGAGCCCGCGGCGCAGCATGCCGCCACGCGCCGTCTCCAGCACGCCCACCTGCACCGCGTCGTCACGCATCACCAGCCGCGCGCCGCCGGGACCCGTGTAATCCCCGAGCGCCAGCGTGCGCGTCTCGAGATCGGACTCCACGAACACGCCGTCGCTGCAACTCCACCCGGTGGTCGCCCCCCTCGCACGCCACATCGCGGCGACCAATCGCGTGGTGGTCGTCTTGCCGTTGCTGCCGGTCACCAGCACCAGCGGCACGTCGCGCACGGTATCCCACGCCACCGCCAACGACGGGGGCGCCGCGCCGTGCGGCCACGTGAGGACGCCCGAGCCACTTCCCACGCTCACCGCCTCATCGTCCATGCTGAACGCGAAGCCGCGCGTGAGCGCACCGGCCGCCAGCTCGCGCACATGGGGGTGCGTCGCGCACTCGTCGGCGTATTGCACGCGCAACGCCGGCACCGCATCGGCCACATCGCGGCCGTCCACATACGCCTCCGATTCCACCCAGGCCTGTTCGGCCACCGCAGTGGCGGTCATCAGTCCGTCGAGCGGCGCCGTGAGGTAGCAGGTGGCGTCGCCCAGGCTGTGCCGGGCCACGAACTCAACGTCTTCCCAGCCCAGCGCCTGCGTGAGTCGGCGCGCCGCGTACGGCCAATGATCCACGGCACGGCGCGCCTCGTCCGTCACCACGTCCACCGTGACGACCGCCCCCGGTGCGGTGCCATAGCGATTCGGCCCTTGCAGGCGCCGGCAGTCCCGGATGGTCGGCGACGGGTACTCCGCCTCGTCGGCCAGCACGTCGGTCAATCGCTGGCCTCAGGCACCAGCATGACACCACGCTCGCTGCGCATGAGCACCACGTCGTCGGTGGTGCTGTTCCACCGCGCCGGCGGCGCGGTGGTCGTGGCGGGTGCCGCAGTCGAACGTGCCGGTGCCACATCGTCGGCCGGCGAGTCTTCCGACACCTCGGCGCGCGGTACCGCGCGGGCGGCCCGTGGCGGCGGAATCACGAGCTGGTCGGCCTCGGGACGGAAGTTGATGATCTGCTTCCACCCGCGGGCGAGGGCATCGGCGAACACGAGCAGCAGATCCCCCGCGCGGGCCATGCGCAGCGCCGCCTCGATGGCTTCCTGTTCGTCGGCGATCACCGAGATACGGTCGGCCGTGATGCCGTGCCCCAGCAGCGTCTCCTGCAGCAGGCGCGGCACCTCATCTGACCGCCGCCCCCGCAGCGCATCGTCCCGGCGCACGACGTAATGTTCGAAGGCCCCCGCCGCCGCGACGGTGGCGATCGCGCGGATGTCGTCATCACGCCGGTCGCCGGGGGCCGACAGCACACAAATGCGCCGCCCCACCGGTTTCATCCGCTGCACCAGATCGCACAGCGCCGCGACGGCGTGGGCGTTGTGGCCGTAGTCGAAGAGCACCTTGAACGGATGCTCATCGTACACGTTGAGCCGGCCCGGCGCCTGGAAGAACGTGGTATCGAAGGTACGCAGGCCGTGCCGGATGTCCTCGAGGCGCACACCCATCGAAAACGCCATCGCCGCGGCGAACATCGCGTTCTGTACGTTGAACGTGGCGCGCCCCTCGAGCGTGGCGGGAATGAGGTGCGTCCAGAGCAGCGGAATATGCGCGCCACGATCGTAGATCGTGATCATCTGCCCGTTGACGCCGGCTTCGAGGGCAATGGCGCGCCCCCCCGCACGAATGTGCTCACGCACCAGATCGTGCGCGGGGTCCATCGTGACATAGCAGAGATGCTTCGCCGTCGTGTGCGCCGCCATCCGCAGCGTGTGCGGATCGTCGGCATTCAGTACCGCCGTATCAGTGGCGATTTCCACCACCGTGCGCTTCACCTCGGCCAGCTGCTCGAGCGTTTCGATGCCCTTCTGTCCGAGGTGATCGGGCTGAATGTTGAGCACCGCACCGACGTCCACGTGGCGCATGGCCATGCCGGCGCGCAGTAGTCCGCCGCGCGCCGTTTCCAGCACCGCCACCTGTACCGCCGGGTCGCTGAGCACGATGCGCGCCGACGTGGGGCCGGTCATGTCCCCCTCGACCGTGCGCTGGCCGTCGATGTAGACGCCATCCGTGGTGGTGAGCCCCACGCGCTTGCCGGCGAGCTTGTGAATGTGCGCCAGCAGTCGTGACGTGGTCGTCTTGCCGTTGGTACCGGTGATCGCCGCGATCGGGATCGTGCTGGGGGCGCGATCGGGGAAGAGCATGTCGATGACCTGACCCGCCACGTCGCGCGGGCGCCCTTCGCTGGGCGCCATGTGCATACGGAACCCCGGGGCCGCATTCACTTCACAGATGGCGCCACCGATGTCCTTGTAGGACTCGGTGATGTCGGGGGTGAGGAAATCCACGCCGCCCACATCGAGGCCGATGGCCTTGATCGCGCGCACCGCCATCTCGGCGTTGTCGGGATGCACCACATCCGTCATGTCGGTGGCGGTGCCGCCGGTGGACAGATTCGCCGTGAGGCGCAGGTACACGTCTTCGCCCAGCGGCGGGACGGTGCTGGCGTCGTAGCCCAGCTTCGCGAGCAACCCCAACGCCTGTTCGTCGAGCTCGAGCTGCGTGAGCACCTTCTCGTGACCGATGCCACGACGCGGATCACTGTTCACCGTGGCGATCAGCTGCGCGATGCTGTGCACGCCGTCGCCCGTCACCTTACCGGGTTCGCGCTTGCTGACAGCCACGAGTTCCCCGTTGATCACCAGCATGCGGTGATCGTGTCCGGTGATGTAGCTCTCCACGATCACACTGCGCGAAATCTCCTGCGCGCGCTGGAAGCCGGCGACCACCTGCTCCGGCGTGGTGAGCGCGATGGAGACGCCGCGCCCGTGGTTACCGTTGTACGGCTTGGTGACCACGGGATAGCCGATCGTCTTGGCGGCACTGATCGCCTTTTCGGCCGACTGCACGAGACGTTGCTTCGGCACCGGCAGCCCAAGATTCGCGAGGATGCGATTGGTCTCTTCCTTGTCCCCCGCCAGTTCCACGGCGATGTGCGACGTCTTGCCGGTGATCGTGGCCTGGATGCGCTGCTGATGGCAGCCGTAGCCAAGCTGGATGAGACTCTGCTCGTTGAGCCGGATCCACGGGATGTCGCGCGACTCGGCCGCGTGGACGATGCTCGCCGTGCTCGGCCCCAGGGCACGGCGTTGCGCATACCGAATGAACGCATCGCGACGCGCGCCCAGATCAAAGCCCGGTTCGGTGCCCTGCGGCCGGAGCGCCTCGGGGAGCAGGTGGTGCAACAGGTCAAGCGCCACCTCGGCCGCCTCGTGTCCCACGTCGGCCTGTTCGTATTCGAATACCACGTCGTACACGCCGGGGTGCGCGGTTTCACGCGTCTTGCCGAAGCTGACCCGCACGCCGGCGATGTTCTGCAATTCGATCGCCACATGCTCAAGCACATGTCCCAGCCACGTGCCCTCGTCTTCCGTCATCCGACGCACGAAGCCGCCGGGCACGCCGTACGAGCAGCCATGCTCGTGCAGGCCGGGGAGCGCTTCCAGCAGCGATTGAATGAAGGCATCGCCCAGTCGCATCGTGGGCCATGCCTCGAGCGCGCCCAGGTCGAGGACGAGCCGGATCACGGGGAAGTGCGCGTAGTGGCTCGGCCCCACGTAGGTGGAGCGTTCGAGGATCTTCATGGTGGGCTACTCAGCTGTGACGAGGGAGTCGCCCAGCGCGGCATTGAGCGCGTCGTGCGGGGAGGTAGCCGACGCGGTGGCGACGGCCTGCCGGGTGCGGAGGTTGAAGCTCGCGCCCGCCGCCAGTACATGCAGCGTGGCACCCAGCAGCGTCACCGCTTCGCCGGGCTCGGCCTCGGCGATCGACGAGAACGTCACATTGGTGGGATCGATGATGGTGATCGACCCCGACCCCATGACGTCGATGCGTTCGTCGGGCGAGAGAAAGGCGGCCGTGTCTTCATCGACCCCGAGCCCGAAGGCGAACGGATTGTAGGCCAGCGCCGTAAGCAGGCGCCCCAGCCGGTCGCGCTGACGGAAATGCTGATCGATGATCACGCGGTTCGTGAGGCCGAGACCGGCGCACAGTGTGACCATGCCGGCGCGCGGCGAACTCCCCTCGGCACCGTAGGCGATCATGTGTTCGCTGAGGTACGCGGCCCCCGCACTTGTGCCGGCGATGTGCATCCCGGCCGCATGCCGTTCCCGCAGCAGCTGCCCAACCGGGGTGCCGCCCAACGTGGTGGACAGCTTGAGCTGATTACCGCCGGTGAGGAACACCCCCGTCGCCGTCCCAAGCGATTCCAGCCAGTCGCCATCGTCGCAATCGCTGCGCCGCACGAAGTTGAGCGCTTTGGCGCGGGCGACACCATGCCGCTGGAACACGCGCTCGTAGAACGTGCCCATATCCGGCTCGGACGAAGCCGTTGGGATGATGGCAATGCGTGCCGACGCCCCACCGCTCAGCGCCACGAAGCGATCGAGAATGGACGGGGTGAGCAGCTTGCCACCGATCGGAATGATCCAGCCGCGCATGTATCGGGATTGATCGTGAGCCGTACGGGCAAAGCGCCTGTGGGGAAGCTAACGCTGGCCGTGGCCGACGGGTAACGTTCCCGCATGCTGCTGCTGCGCCATGCCACCGTGTTCGCCCCCGCCGCGCTGGGATTACAGGATCTGCTGATCGGCGGTGAGCAGATCCTGTGGATGGGGGCGTCCGTGGGCGCGCTGCCCTCGTCCCTGGGGGTGCGCGAGCTCGATCTGGAAGGACGGGTGGTGATTCCCGGACTGGTAGACGGCCACGCGCATCTCACCGGCGGCGGCGGCGAAGCCGGCCCACAGTCGCGCGTGCCGGCACCGCCCCTGTCGCAGTACACCAGCGCCGGGGTGACCACGGCGATCGGGGTGCTGGGCACCGACGACGTGACCCGGTCCACGTCCGAACTCGTCGTCACCGCCCGCGCTCTGGTGGCCGAGGGGCTCTCGGCGTGGTGTCACACGGGCGGGTACCACCTCCCCCCGGTCACGCTGACGGGCAGCGTGCGCGGCGACATCGTGCACCTTGACCGGGTGATCGGCGTCGGCGAGCTGGCGCTGAGCGACCACCGCTCAAGCCAGCCGACGCTCGAGCAGCTGCTCACGGTTGCGGCGGATGCGCACGTGGGGGGGCTGATGACCGGGAAAGCCGGGATCGTGCACCTGCACCTCGGCGACGGGGCGCGCGGGCTCGATCTGGTGCGGCAGGCGCTGGCCACGAGTGAGCTGCCGGCGCGCGTGTTCAACCCCACGCACGTCAATCGCCGGCGGGCGCTGTTTACTGAGGCGATCGAGCTGAGCCGGCGCGGATGCGTCGTGGACATCACAGCGTTCGACGTCTCACCCGACGAGGACGCATGGAGCGCCGCCGATGCGCTGGAGCGCTTCTGGGCCAGCGGGGCGCCGGCCACGCAGGTCACCGTGAGCAGCGACGGCGGCGGGTGCCTGCCGGTGTTCGATGCCGATGGCCGGGTGGTTGAGATGGGGGTGGGCCACGCCGGCAGCCTCCTCGAGACGGTGCGGGCGCTGGTGGCGCGCGGGCACGACCTCGCGCGGATCCTGCCGGCGTTCACGAGCAATCCGGCGGCGCTCCTCCGTCTGGCCGGCAAGGGCACCCTGCGCGTGGGTGGTGACGCCGATCTGGTCGTGCTCGAGGCGGACCACCAGGTGCGGGACGTGATGGCCCGCGGCGTCTGGCATCGGCAGGACGGCAAGACGGTCCGCCGCGGCACCTTCGAGCCAGCGTAGCGCCGGTCTGCCGACGCGTAGGTAACGTCTGCTTCATGGAGCGCCAGTTGGACGTTCGTGCCAGCAAACAAGTATTGACAGAACAGCCGGTTCGCTGGAACTTGAGTCTCCGGCTGGCGTTCGTGTCAGCAGGCAACCGTTTTTACCAACTGATTCAAGACATAGGCGCTGGTCACCGATCCCGACGCTGGGGTCGGCGCTAAGAGGGAACTCCGGTGCAATACCGGGGCGGCCCCGCCGCTGTGAGGGAGGACGACGGAGCAGCGCGCCACTGGGCACCCATCGGGTGCACGGGAAGGCCGCTCCGAAGGACGAATCCCAAGCCAGAAGACCTGCCAGTGCCGGAGTCCGCGCGCACCCTCGAGGGAGGGCACGCCGGGGATCGCTGTGCGCCGTTCATCCGAACGGCGCCGGCTCCGCTGGGCTCCTTGCTGACCATCGCGAGGAGCTTGTTTCGTCACCGGGCGTGTCAGCCCGTGGCGGACGCGCTGGTCCTCGGGGGTGTGCATGCAATCGCTGGTTCACCCGTAGGAGGCACACTTGGCTATTTCCGTCGCCCCCCGCAGCACCGAGTTCCGAGCCAGCTACGACTCTAACGGCCTCACGACGCTGACGATGGTCGTCAAGCGTGACGGCCGTCAGTCGGTCTGGGATCCGGAGCGCATCACCCGTGCCATCGCCCTCGCGTTCTACGCGTCGCGGCACGACGATGCCCCCAACCCGCTCCACGACGACGCGGCCCACCGCTTCGGCCTGGGCTTCACCGACTTTGCCGACGTCTGCGCGATCACGCAGCTCGTGGTGAATACGGTCGAGCGTCGCGCGCAGGACCACATGCCGACGGTCGAGGAAATTCAGGATATCGTCGAAATGATGATCGCCGCGCGCGGGCACTGGGACATCGCCAAGCGCTACGTGCTGTACCGTGCGGCGCGCGCGCAGCACCGGCTCAACGTGCACGCCGAAAACGGCATGCAGGATTACATCTTCCTGTCGCGCTACTCGCGCTACCGCGAGGATCTCGGCCGTCGCGAGACGCCGGCTGAGGCCTTCACGCGCGTGATGGACATGCACCGGGCGCATTTCGCCCCGCTCGTGGACATGCCGGTCGCTGGGTTTGGTGGCCGCACGCTGGCCGCCCTGATGGACGACACGGAGTCCGCGTTGCAGCGTCGCGCGATCCTGCCCTCCATGCGCTCCCTGCAGTTCGGCGGCCGGGCCATCGAAGCGAACAACGCGCGCATGTTCAATTGCGCGTTCACGCATGTGGACCGGATCGACGCGTTCAAGGAATCGTTCTTCCTGCTCATGTCGGGCACGGGCGTGGGCTTCAGCGTGCAGAAGCAGCATGTGGCGCAGCTGCCCACCTTCCCGATCCGCGCGGCCGAGAACGAGCTGCCCGTCGTGCACTATACGGTGCCCGACACCCTCGAAGGGTGGGCGGATGCGCTCGATGCCTTGGTGCGTTCGTACCTCGACGGCACCAAGATCGAGTTCAACTACAGCGCCGTCCGCTCGCGTGGTCAGCAGCTCAAGACCTCCGGCGGCCGCGCCCCGGGACACCTGCCGCTCAAGAAGGCGCTCTCCGCCGTCGAGCGCATGCTCGATCAAGTGCCGGGGCGCGCGATGCGTCCCATCGAAGTGTACGACATTCTGATGCACGTCGCGGTGGCCGTACTCTCCGGCGGCATCCGCCGCTCGGCCACGATCTGCCTCTTCTCGTCGGATGACGACGAGATGGCCTCGGCGAAGACCGGCAACTGGTTCGAAACCAATCCGCAGCGCGGCAAGTCCAACAACTCGGCCGTGCTCGTGCGCGACACCGTGCAGCCGTCGGACTTCGGCAAGCTCTTCGAGTTCCAGAAGGAGTTCGGCGAGCCGGGCTTCTATTTCGTGGATGACGCCGAGTATGGCGCCAACCCGTGCGTCGAAATCGGCCTCGCGCCGTACATGATCGTGGACGAAGCGGCGCAGGCCAAACTCGCGGCGTACGGCCGGCCGGATGTCCCCGTCGGATCGCGCGTGTCGGGCTGGCAGATGTGCAACCTCACCACGATCAACGCCGGCGCCTGCGACAACGAAGAGTCGTTCCTCGCCTGCTGCCGCGCCGCCGCGCTGCTCGGCACGCTGCAGGCGGCGTACACCGACATTCCGTACCTCGGGGCCGCCACGCGGGCGATCAACGAGCGGGAGTCGCTGCTCGGCGTGTCCATCTGCGGCATTCTCGACCGTCCGTCGCTGCTGCTCGACCCCGCCGTCCTGGAGCGTGGCGCCAAGGAGTGCCTCGACACCAACGCCGCCATCGCCGCCCACCTCGGCATCGAGCCGGCGGCGCGCATCACCTGCGTGAAGCCGGAAGGCACCGCCAGCCTCGTGCTGGGCGCGGGATCGGGCATTCACCCACACCATGCGCGGCATTACTTCCGCCGCGTGCAGGCCGCGCGCACGGAGCCGCTGTACCAGTGGTTCAAGCTGCACAATCCGCACATGACCGAAACGTCGGTGTGGGATCCCGAGACCACGGATGTCATCACCTTCCCGGTGAGCGCCGAGCCGGACGCCATTTTGAAGGAAGACGTGGGCGCCGTGCAATTCCTTGAATACGTGCGTCTCGTGCAGGAGCACTGGGTTCGCGCCGGTCGCCGGCACGAGCAGTACAACCCGGGACTGCACCACAACGTCTCCAACACGGTCACCGTGAAGGACGAAGAGTGGGATGCCGTGCAGCAATTCATCTGGGACAATAAGGAATACTTCGCCGGCATTTCCCTGCTGCGCGAAACGGGCGACAAGATCTATGCGCAGGCCCCTCGCGAAGAAGTGACGACCGAGTCTGACATGATCCGCTGGAACGCGCTGACGTATCGCGAGGTCGACTACACCATGCTGCTGGAAGGCGTGGACATGACGACGCTGAGCGACACGGTGGCGTGCGCGGGTGGGGCGTGCGAGATCATCTAGGGGGGTAGTCGAACAACAACACCCTAGGAAGCAGGAAGGAGGGTATCAGGGAGGAGGAGGCAGGAACCACGCGCGGTTCACCTGCTTCCTGCCTGCTGATACCCTCCTTCCTGCTTCCTAGGGTGTTGGCTTTTCGTTCAGTAAATCAGACCTAGTGCTTCATCCCCGCACCCGCGCACCCCTCCAGCAGGTCGAAGCGGTCATGCAGCCCCTTCAGCCCCGCTTTGAGGTCGGTATCAGCGGCCTTGGCCGCAACCATGGCGGCCACCTTCTCCGTCTCCATCGGCAGGGCGGCCTGCACCTTCAGCAACTCCGGCTTCTGACAGGCCATCGGCGACGTTGAGGCAGCCACAAGCTTCGCGGAGGCGACCATCTCGGCGGCCTTGGCGCGGATAGGCGCCAGGTCGTTCTTATCCTTCGCCGGGTGCCAGGTGGCCATCATCAGCAGGTGGTAGGCGTCCAGCTCCTTCCAGCCCTCAGCCTTAGCGGCGCCATGGTCCATCTTGGCATGGTCCATCTTGGCATGGTCCATCTTGGCATGGTCCATCTTGGCATGGTCCATCTTGGCAGCTGGCGGCTTGGCAGGCGGCTTCTCCTGGGCGGAGAGCGGAGCGGCCAGCAGCACGGTGCCCGTGGCCAGCAGGGCGGCGAATCGGGTTGAAATCATGGTCATGACTGGGGGGAAGAAGGCCGAAAGAGATCGCGGTGGGACATTTGACTCCCGTGATGGCTGAAAGTTCGTCAATCACGGCAGATCGGGCCACTATTTGCCCAACGCCACACCACAGCGCATCGTATGCCTGATGACTCCCGCGACGGGAGCATTCGACAGCCGGGCCCGGCTGTCCCAGTATCCTCTCCACCCGTCCCTCGCATGATCAGCCTGCGTCGTGTCACCCGGCTCTCCACCGCGATGTTGTTCGCGGCGGCGCTGCCGGCCACGCTTTCGGCTCAGCCGCGCCTGACGTCGCCCAAGGAGTTCTTCGGGCATGACATCGGCGCCGACTACGAGCTCCCCAACTACACCAAACTGCACGCGTTTTTCGCCACCATCGCGAAGCAGAGCGATCGCGTGATCCTGGACACGATCGGCCTGACGGAAGAGGGGCGCCCGCAGATCATGGCGATCGTCTCGTCGCCGGCCAATCTCAAGAACTTGGCGCGCTACAAGGAAATCTCCCGCAAGCTGGCGCTCGCCGACGGCGTAGACTCCGCCGAAGCAGCCCGGCTCGCGAAGGAAGGCAAGGTGGTGTTCTGGATCGACGGTGGACTGCACGCGACCGAAGTGCTCGGCGCCCAGCAGCTCATCGAATCGTTCTATCAGCTCACCAGCCGCACCGACGACGAGACGATGCGGATCCTGAATGACTGCATCATCCTGATGGCGCACGCCAATCCGGACGGCATGGAGCTGGTGACCAACTGGTACATGCAAGAGCCCGACAAGCTGCGCCGCAACACCAACATTCCGCGCCTGTACGAGAAGTACGCCGGGCACGACAACAACCGCGACGCCTACATGAACGCGCTGGCCGAAACGCGCAACATGTCGCAGCAGCTGTTCGTGGAATGGAACCCGCAGATCATGTACAACCACCACCAGACCGGCCCGACGGGCACGGTCATGGCCGCACCGCCGTACCGTGATCCGGCCAACTACTGGTTTCACCCGGCGATGATCACCGGCCTCGACCTCGTCGGTGCCGCGCTCAACCATCGCTTCGTACTCGAGCACAAGCCGGGACTCACCTTCCGCGCGGGCTCGAATTACAGCACCTGGTGGAACGGTGGCATGCGCACGGTGGGCTACTACCACAACCAAATCGGCATTCTCACCGAGACGATCGGCAATCCGACGCCGATCCGCGTCTCGCTCGTGCCCGATCGCCAGCTGCGCTCGGCCAGCTTGCCGATGCCGGTTGCGCCACAGGAATGGCATTTCCGGCAGTCGATCGATTACTCGGTCTCGGCGAACTACGCGTTCCTGGATCTCGCCTCGCGCTATCGGGAAACGTTCCTGTTCAATCGCTGGGTGATGGGGACCGACCAGATCAAGAACGGGTCGAAGGACAACTGGACGATCTCGCCCAAGCGCGTCGATGCGATGATCGCGCAGATCACGAAGGATCGTGCGCCGGCGAGCGCCGAAGCAAACCGTGCCGGTGGCGCGCGCGGCGGCGCGGCACCGAACGTCGGCAGTGCGGTCACCAACGATCGCTACATGGCCGAGCTCAGGAAGCCGGAGAACCGCGATCCGCGCGCGTACGTGCTGAGCAGCGCGCAGAACGATTTCCCCACGGCGACCAAGTTCATCAAGGCGTTGCAGTACTCGGGCATCCAGGTGCATCGCGCCACGGGCTCGTTCAGCGCCAACGGCAAGTCGTTCCCGGCCGGCTCGTGGGTGGTCATGACGAACCAGGCGTTCCGCTCGCACGTGCTCGACATGTTCGAGCCGCAGGATCACCCGAATGACTTCCGGTATCCGGGCGGTCCGCCGATTGCGCCGTACGACAATGCCGGCTGGACGCTCGCGTTCCAGATGGGCATCCAGTTCGAGCGCGTGCTCGACGGCCTCACGGGCCCGTTCGAAAAGGTGAACGGCGTCACGACGATGCCGATGGGCACGATTGCGAAGGGTAAGGCCGGCTACTTCGTGCGGCCCGAAGTGAACGACGCGGCCACGGTGGCGAATCGTCTGGCCGCCGTGAAGGTGAAGGCCTCGCGCATCCCCACGGCGTTCACCGATGGTGGCACGACGTGGCCGGCCGGCACGTGGTTCATTCCTGCCGGCGGCGCGGCCGACAAGGTCGTCACGCAGGCCGCGAAGGACCTCGGTGTGACCTTCGCCGCCGCGAACAGCAAGCCGGGCGCGGCCCAGCCGGTGCAGCCGCTGCGCATTGCGCTCATCGATCGCTACGGCGGTAACATGCCGACGGGTTGGACGCGTCTGCTGCTGGAGAAGTTCGAATTCGCGTTCACGACGATTTATCCGCAGGATGTTGACGCCGGCAATCTCAAGGCGAAGTACGACGTGATTGTGGCCACCGATGGCATGTTCTCCGAAGCAGGCGCGGGGCGCGGCTACGGTGGATCGCCCGACACGACGCTCATTCCGGCGGAGTTCCGCCGCACGATCGGCCGCATCAGCCCCGAGAAGTCGGTGCCGGCGCTCAAGGCGTTCGTGGAGGCGGGTGGCCGCATCGTCGCGATCGGATCGTCCATCGGCCTTGGCAAGGCGATGGGGCTGCCGATCGAGAATTACCTGACGGAAGCGAATGGGCGTCCGTACGCGGGCGAGAAGTACTACATCCCCGGCTCGCTGCTCGAAGTCGCCATCGACACGTCGGCCACGATCGCCACGGGCATGAACCCGCGCCCGAGCGTGATGTTCGACAATAGCCCGGTGATGAAGCTGGGCCCCGATGCCGCGGCCAAGGGTGTGCGCGTGCTCGCCACGTTCGACACCGACAAGCCGCTCACCAGCGGCTGGGCGTGGGGACAGGAGCTGCTCAAGGGCGGCGTCGCGATGGCCGAAGCCAAGATGGGCAAGGGCACGATGTGGCTGTTCGGACCGGAAGTTCTGTTCCGTACGCAGCCGCACGGCACGTACAAGCTCTTCCTGAATGCGCTCGACGGCGGATTCCAGCGTCCGGCCAAGCCGTTGCAGTAAGTCAGTGATCCGGTGACACGACGGCCCCTGCGCGCACCGCGCAGGGGCCGTCGTGTTTTACCGCGCTCCGAACACGATCTGGCCGCCCACGATGGTCGTTTTCACCACGGCCTGATCGATCGTGGCCGGAGGGATGCGGGTGAGGTCGCGATCGAGCACCACGAGATCCGCGAGTTTCCCCACCGCGATGACCCCGAGATCGCGGTCCAGGAACGCAGCATACGCCGATCCGGCGGTGTAGGCCCGCAGTGCCTGTTCCACCGTGATCTTTTCCTGCGGCACAAACCCGTTGGGCTGCTGGCCGTCCAGCGTCTGCCGCGTCACCGCCGCTTTGATCCCTTCCAGCGGCGTGGGGGGCGCCACATACCAGTCGCTGCCGAACGCCAACGTCGCGCCCGCATCGAGCAGCGACTTGAAGGCGTAGGTGCCCTTGGTGCGCTCGGCACCGATCACCTGCTCGGCCCAGCGCCCGTCATCGGCCGCGTGATAGGGCTGCATGCTGGCGATCACGCCCAGCGCCGCAAAGCGTGGCATGTCGGACGGGGCGATATGCTGCGCATGTTCGATGCGAAAACGACGGTCCTTGGCGCCGTGCTCTTTCGCCACGCGCTCAAACAGGTCGAGCTGCGTGCGGATCGCCCGGTCACCGATCGCATGCACGGCCACCTGCAGCCCGGCCGCATCGGCGCCGCGGACCCACGCCGACAGGCTGTCGGCATCGGTCACGAAGAAGCCGCTGTCCGCGGGGGCATCCGTGAAGGGCTGCAGCATCGCGGCGGTGTGGGATCCCAGCGATCCGTCCACGAACCCTTTCACCAGACCAATCCGCAGCCACGCATCGCCGGTGCCGTGGGCGGCGATCGTGTCGCGCAGCATCGCCCAGTCGGACAGCGACACGGCGGCCACAAACCGCGTTCGCAGGGCACCGGCCGCCTGCGCCCGACGCAGGGCGGCGAGCTCCTGCCATGAGCCACGCCCCCCCGCCCCGACATGCGTGACCGTGGTCACGCCACGCGCCGCGACATACGACGTGGCCGTGTCAATGGCCTGCGCCCACTGAGCCGCCGACGGCGCGGGTACGGCCGCCTGTAGCAGCCCCATCGCGTTGTCCTTGAACACCCCCGTGAGCTCGCCCGCCGCGTCGCGCACGATGGTGCCGCCCGCGACATCCTTGACCGTGCGATCGATCCCCGCGGCGCGCAGCGCGGCACTGTTGGCCAGCACCATGTGACCGTCGAGCCGGTTGATCAGCACCGGATGATCGGGCGTGATCGAGTCGATCCACGTGCGCGACGGCAGCGCGCCGCCCCAGAGCGTGTGATCCCAGTCGCCCCGCAGAATCCACGTGCCGGCGGGCACCGTGCGCGCGTACGCCGCGATGCGCCCGATGAACGCGTCAGGTGTGGCGGCGTCGCGTAACTGCACCGCCGCGAGACCGAATCCGCCATCAACGAAATGGACGTGGCTGTCGATGAAGCCGGGGGTCACCATACCGCCGCGCGCGTCGATCACGCGGGCCGTCCCCGCCGTACGCAGGATGTCCGTGTTGCGCCCCACCCCGACGATGCGATCACCACCGATCGCGACGGCCTCGGCCCACGGGGCGGCGCTGTCGCCGGTCCACACGCGCGCATTCACGATCACGATCGACACCGTGGATGGCTTCGGTGCCGCGCAGGCCGCGGCCCACACGAGCGCGCCGGCCAGCGCCGCGACGGTGCACACCGGCCGGAGCCGGGAACCTCTGATGGGAGTCATACGGTATATTCGGTCACATGGCAGCCTACCTCAAGAGCCGTGCACCGCTCCTCGCCCAGCGCCTCGGCCGCGCGGCCGGCATCGCCGTCCCGCTGGTGTTCGGCATCGCCGTGGGCCAGGTCGTGTCGCCGTATCTGCCCGGCCTGTCGGCGTGGATGCAGACACTGGGTGTCTGGGCACCGGTGGTGTTCGTGGCATCGTACGTCGGGGTGGTGCTCCTCATGCTCCCAGCGTTCCTCATGACCATGGCCGCTGGCGCGGTCTTCGGGGTGGCCAAGGGCAGCGCCCTGGTGCTGCTCGGCGCCACCTTGGGCGGCACGGCCTCGTTCCTGCTGGGACGCACGTTGCTGCGGCGCCACGTCGCACAGCGAGTCGCAGCGCACCCCACGCTCAGCACCGTGGATCGCGTGATCGGCGACGACGGGCTGCGCCTCATGTTCCTGCTCCGGCTCTCCCCCGCCATTCCCTTCGTGCTGTCGAACTACGCGCTGGGGGTCACCCGGGTGAAAACGCGTCATTTCGTTCTCGCGATGCCCGGCATGCTCCCCATCATCGCCTCGTACGCCGCCTTCGGTGCCGCCGGCGTCACCACGGCCAACGGCCGCGGCGCGCTGCCGATGCCCGTGCTGGCGCTGGGCATCGTGGCCACCGTGGTCCTGGGGCTGCTCTTCGCGCGGATCACCCAACGGGCCCTGCGGGACGCCGAAACAGGGACAGCTGCCTCCACGACCGTACCCGCGACCACGGGCTGACCGGGCGAGCCGTCCGCACGGCGGGGCAGCGGGGCCGGTGACCGGCGCGTAAGCTGGAGGGCAGCGCAACACTGCCCTCCTTCGCCCGCCTTCCCGGATGCCGCTCATGGTCGCTGATCCGTTCTCCGCCGCGCCACGCCGTCGCGTGGCCCTGCTGCTCCTGTCCGTCGCCGTCAGCGGGACCGCCGCCTGTGCCGGCGCCGTGCCGCGCGCCATGTCGGGCAGTACCGCGACTTCCGGTGGACCGTCGGTTGGACCGCGTTCGGGCACGGTCATGGTCGTGGGCGGCGGCTCGATGGGCCCCGAGGTGCTGGCCCAGTTCATCGCCGCCGCGGGCGGCCCCGATGCCCTGATCGTCGATGTGCCCACCGCCGGCGGCGATTCCATCGATGTCGCGGCGAGCGGCCGTCTGCTGCGGAATGCCGGTGCTCGCAACGTGGTGGTGTACCACACCACCAGCCGCGCCGTCGCCGATGCCGACAGCTTCGTGGCCACCATCGCGAACGCGCGCGGCGTCTGGTTTGACGGGGGGCGTCAGTTCCGCCTCGTGAAGTCATACGCCGGCACGAAATCGGAACGGGCCTTCCAGGCGGTGCTCGACCGCGGCGGCGTGGTCGGTGGCTCGTCGGCCGGGGCGTCGATCCTGGGCGACTATCTGGTGCGTGGCGCACCGTCGAACGACAACCGCCTCTTCAATCACCCCGAGTTTCTCAAGGGCTTTGCTTACCTGCGCGGCGTGGCCATCGACCAACACGTGGTGATGCGCGACCGGCTTCCCGATCTGCACGACTCACTCACGGCGCGCCGCCCCGACCTGCTGGGCATTTCGGAAGACGAGGGCACGGCGTGGGTGGTGCGGGGGGACAGCGCCGAGATCATCGGGCGCAATAAGGCGTTTGTGTACAACGGGCGCGATGCCAACGATGCCGGCAAGCCGTTCCTCACGCTGCATCCCGGCGACCGGTACAATCTGGCCACGCGTCGGGTGATCTCCCGGGCCATTGCGGCGACCCCGCTCACGCCGGCGTACGTGGACGGTCTCTTCGCGTCCTATCGCGACCCGGCGCGCGGCGGTGCCACGGTGCTCGTCGCGCAGGGCGGCAAGGTGCTGGTAAACCACGCCTACGGGGTGCCCGTGCAGCCCCGCTTCACCCCCGAGACAGGGGCCTCGGCGTTCGCCCTGGGCGGACTGGGGGCGGTCCTGAACGCCGCGTTGACGCCGGACAGCACCGGCCGCATCAGCGCCGCCTCGGTGCGCCGCGTGACGGCGGTGGGCGGCATGCAGCGGGTGGCCTACGACAGCGTCGCGCGCAGCTGGCGCGGCAACGTGGACGACCTGTACCGCTTCGATCAGGGGCGGGCGCCGACCGCGGAGCCCAAGGGCTTCGGGATCGACACCGATCGCGGCGATGCCGTGCAGCGCGTGTTCGGCACCGACAACGGGCGACGCGGCGCGTGGGTGCGGTACCCGGCACGCCAGACGACGATCATCATCCTCACCAGCGACGATCAGTTCGACGCGAAAGCCGCCGCCGGGCAGATCGCCGACCGGCTGTTCGCGCGATGAGCGCTGAGGCGTTGAGGATTGGCGGGGGGCGGGCCGTGTGCTTCGGCGCGCTCCTCGTGGGCACCGTCGCCGCGGGGACCGCCCTCGGGGCGCAGAGCACGCGTCCGCCCTTCGCGGTGCCCACGTGGGCCTTTCCCACCGCACCGGCGGCTGCCGCACCCGCCCCCAAGCCGGACAGCGTGGTGCTGCGTCGGGTGCCGCGCTCCACGCGCACGTACACCATGCGGCAGGTGAGCAACGGGTTCGACATCCCCGACTGGTTCCCGCAGTCGCACCCACCGATGCCGGCGTCGGTGCAGTACGGGGTGCCCCCCAACGCGCGGGGCTGCGGGTACTGCCACCTCCCCGACGGGCAGGGGCGCCCCGAAAACGGCACGCTGGCCGGTTTACCGGCCGAGTACACCATCCGGCAGGTCGCGGCGTTCCGCAACGGCACCCGGCTGGCCGCCAATCCCGCCTCGCCCACCAATAGCATGCACACGCTGGCCAAGGCCGTGGCCGACTCGGACGTGGTTACCGCCGCGCGCTATTTCGAGCACCTCGCGCTCACGCGACGCAATCGCGTGGTGGAAGTGGCGCGTGTGCCGAAGACGCGGATCGAGGGCATGCTGTTCGCGTACGGGGATCCCGGCACGGAACCCCTCGACGGACGGCTGATCGAAGTGCCCGAGACGTTTGAACGCCACGAACTGCGCGACCCGGGCGTCCCGTACATCAGCTACGTCCCCGTGGGTAGCATCGCCCGCGGACGATCGCTGGCCACACGCGGGCCGGCCGGCGCGGCGACGTCGTGCGCGGCGTGCCACGGCCCCGACCTGCTGGGCAAGGATCAGGTGCCACCGATCGCCGGCCGCGCGCCGTCCAACATCCTGCGGCAGCTGATCAACTTCCGCACCGGCGCCCGGAGCGACTCGGCCAGCGCGTCCATGTGGCCCGTCGTGGAACGGCTCACCGTGCGGGACATGGTGGCGCTGGCGGCGTACGTGGGCTCAAGAAAGCCCACGCGGTAACGCGTCCCTTACTTCTTCTCGATCGCATCCCGCACATCGAGCAGGATCTCGAAGTACAACTGCTCGCGGCGATACGCGAAATCGAGTGACGCCATCGCCGACGGATCGCCGGTTTCCTTGGCGCGCTCGAACGCTTCGCGGTACATCTCCTCGAGGTTGGTCAGAATGCGTTCGCGGGAACGGGACATGCGCAGGCTCTGGATGGCGGTGAAGGTCAGGCGGGGCGGGACATCATCAGGGGTCGCCGTGCTTTCCTCGGTGTCGAGGAACTTGGTCAGCCGATCGAAGATCATGCGGCGACCGCGATCCGGAAGATTCACAGGAGGAGTGATGACGGGCAGACCCGGGTGAACCGCTTCGACGTCTTCGCACGGGACGGGCACCGCTGCGTGTACTGCGGGCAAGTGCTCGACGTAGAGAATCTCAGCGTCGACCACGTCCAGCCGCGGATGCGCGGCGGCGACGGGTCTCTGGGCAACGTAGTGACCGCCTGTAGGGGCTGCAACACACGCAAGGCCGGCCGACCCCTCTGGCGCTTCCTCGCCGATGATCCCGACGCGCGCCGGAACTTCTTCCGGCTCGCCCGGTATGTGCACCCACGACATCTGAAAGCGGTGACCGAGGAGCTTGCGCGCCGGGGCGTGCCCCCGATAAAGTCGTGTCCGGAACCCCCATGAATAACATCAAAGTCTTCATCCTGATGGCCGGTCTCACCGGCCTCGTGATCGCCATCGGCGGATCACTCGGCGGCTCGCAGGGCGCGACCATCGCCCTGCTCCTGTCCGCCGCCATGAACCTGTTCATGTACTGGGGATCGGCCGGCATGGTCCTGCGCTCCTACGGCGCGCAGGTCGTCAGCGCCGCCGACGCGCCGGAGCTGTACGAGATGGTGGACCGCCTGCGGCAGCGCGCAGGGCTGCCCATGCCGACCGTGGCCATCGCGCCGCACGATCAGCCCAATGCCTTCGCCACCGGACGCAATCCGGAGCACGCGGTGGTGTGCGTGACGCAGGGGATCATGCGCATCCTCAGCAAGGACGAGCTGGAAGGCGTGATCGCCCACGAGCTGGCGCACATCAAGAACCGCGACATGCTGCTGCAGACGATGGCCGCGACCATGGCGGGCGCGATCAGCAACCTGGCGCAGTTCGCCTTCTTTTTCGGCGGCCGCAGCGACGACGAGGACAGCAACCCGGTCGCCGGCATCGTGATGCTGATCGTGGCCCCGATCGCCGCGATGCTGATCCAGTTCGCGATCAGCCGTCAGCGGGAGTTCAAGGCCGACGCCGTGGGCGCCGAGATCTGCGGCCGTCCGCTGGCGTTGGCTGGGGCGCTGCAGAAACTCGAGATGGGAGCCCGTCGGATTCCGATGCAGGTCGCGCCGAGTGCCGCGCCGCTGGCGATTGTGAACCCGCTGGCGGCGTTCAATCTGCGCGGGGCGAGCGCGTGGCTGAGCACGCACCCGCCCACGGCGGAGCGCGTGGCCGCGCTGCAGGCGCTGGCCCGGTAGTCAGCGCGTGGGGGCGTCCCGGCGCCGACGCGCCAGGACGACGGTTGGGAAGCGACGGCAACTGTTTTGGCCGCCGTGGCGTTAAATGGCAGGTCTGGTCCCATTGGACTGGACTCGCACCCGGCGCGACCGCGCTGACCATGCGCAACCTGCCGACGCTCCCCCTCCCGACGATTCCCGCCCTCCATGAATTCTTTTGTCCGTGTGCCCCTCCTCGCCCTAGCCCTCGGGCTCGGGGCCGGCTCCCTCGCAGCTCAGGGCGGGCCGCCGACGGGGCGCCCTGCCGGTGCCCCGCCAGCCGGGGCGCGCCCCGTCGCCGCGGCGCCGGACTCGGCGACGCTCCAGTCGCAGGCCATCCGCGTGTTCCTGGACTGCCAGGGACGCGTGCGCGGCTGCGACCGTGACTTCATCGTCACCGACGTGAACTTCGTGAACTGGATGCGCGACCGCTTCGACGCGGACGTGCAAATTCTCGTGTCCGGGCTCACCAACGGCGGCGGGGGCAGCGAGAACACCATCACCTTCATCGGGCGTCGCCGCTTCGAAGGGATGGCCGACACGCTCGTGCTCAACACGCTCCCGAACGATGCGGACGACCGCATCCGCCGCGAACTCGCCCGCACGTTCAAGCTCGGGCTGGCGCGATACGTGGCCAAGTCACCCATCGCCTCCCGTGTGCAGCTGGCGTACGTGGCGCCGTTCGGCGGCCAGCAGCAGGCGTCGGCGGCCAACCTGAAGGATCGCTGGAACCTCTGGACGTACACCACGAATTTCAACGCATTCGTGCGCGCCGAGGATCAGCAGCAGTCGATCAACGGATCGCTGTCGTTGTCGGCCAACCGGGCCACGGCGAAATGGAAGATAAACGTCTCCACCAGCGGCAACATTAACACGCAGCGCTTCGAGATCGGTGCCACGGCCACGCGTCCGGCCTTCACGGTACGCAACGAGCAGCGCACCTATAACGCCAACTCGCTGATCGTGCGCTCGTTGTCATCGCATTGGTCCGCGGGGCTCAAGATCGGCGCCGGCTTCTCCGACTTCCTGAATCAGGACCTCGCGCTCCGGTTACAGCCGGCCGTGGAGTACAACGTGTTCCCGTGGACCGAGCAGACACGGCGGCAGCTCACGTTCCTCTACAACGTGGGCCCCAATCACTACAACTACCAGCGCACCACCGTCTTCGATCAGGACTCGGAAACGCGCGTCAGTCAGCAGGCCACCGCATCGCTCGTGGCGCGGCAATCGTGGGGATCGAGCAACGTGTCGCTCGACTGGCTCAACTACCTCCATGACTTCAACCGGCATGCGCTCACCTTGAGCGGCAATGTTGACCTGCGGATCGGCCGCGGCTTCTCGCTCAACGTGGGCGGCTCGGCGGCACGCATCAACGACCAGATCTATCTGCCCCGCGCCGGCAACACCGAGGAAGAGATTCTGTTGCAGCGGCAGGCGTTGCAGACCGGCTTCCGGATCACCACGAACATCGGCATCCGTTACACGTTCGGATCGATCTACAACACCATCGTGAACCAGCGCTTCAGCAGCCTCGGCGCGAGCAGCGGCCGCTTCTCGTTCTTCTCGTTGTAACCGGCACCGCCCGTTACTCGGGGGCCGCCCCGGTCGGACCCAGCCGGTGACATACCGCCTCGTCCACTACGCGGCCCCCTTTCAGGTGCTCCACGACAATCCGCTCCAGCAGCTCCAGCGAGACGCCGGCGTACCACACCCCCTCGGGGTACACCACCACGATGGGACCGCCGACGCACACGCCAAGACAGGGCGCCTCGCTGCGCTTCACCCGCGTGGGGCCGAACAACAGCCCTTCGCGCTGCAGCAGTAACGCCAGCCGCGCGTAGATGGCGCGGCCGGCGCGATTGTCGCTGCAAAAGCCGCCCGTGCACACGAGCATGTGGCGGCGGTAGGGCTCCAGCTCTGGCATCATCGGGCCGCGTCCATGCCCCAAGAGTACGGGTGGGCAGTCACCCGCGCATGATCGCCATCGCGATTTCCGCCACGATCAGCAGCACAATCGCGATTTCCAGCGTCTCACTGCGCGAGGCCTGCGCTTCGCTGTTCAGCATGGCGTAGGTCTCACGCAGGATGGCCAGCTTGCGATCGATCCCGGCGCGCCACGCCCGTCCGCGGAACAGCTCGAGCGCCGCCGAGTACACGCGCGCGAGATACACATCGTCCGTGACCTTGAGCGCATTTTCCACGCGCTCGACCAGTTCGGTGGAGTCGGCCACCTGCGCCTGCAGCCGGGAGAGCAGCGCGGCGAAGCGCCGCCCCGGAAACACCGAGCGACGCGCGCGCGCGGCTTCAATCGCATCGTACAGGCGCGGCAGTTCGGCATCGAGTTGCGCGTCGTAGTAGCGCAGCTCCAGCAGCTGGGCGTTGGCGAACTCGAGGATGTACTGCAAGTCGGTGTCCTGCTCCCCGGGCTCGATCACGAGGGCATTCTCCCACGTGAGGATGGCGAGTTCATCGCCGTAGTAGCTGAACCGGTGCGGCAGCAGCTCGCGCCGCGCCTCGGCACTGAGCGGGCGCGTTTCGTTGAGCAGCAGCGGCGCCACCTCGAGCGCGGCAAGCGCCTCGGGCGACAGCGGCTCGCCCCGCGCGTCCGTGATGCGCGTGACGCGGAACACCACATAGTCCTCGTGCACCGACGCGATCACCGGCCGCTCGACGGCGGCGTGGATGCGCTCGGCGAGAAGGCGCAAGTGCTGGCGCGCGACGGCGTCGATCCCCGGGTGATGTTCCAGGTGCTGCCCGAAGGTGGTGAACCGTGCCCAGCTGTCGGCGTCGGGGGCGCGCACACGCACTCGGATCGAGACCACGCCGAAATCGAAGATCCGCGCGGACACATCGACGTCGCGCGTGACGTTGTCGACGATCAATACGGCCGTGCCAAGCAGGACCGTGATCGGCGGATTGCTGATGTGCAGCGCCTGGCCTTCGCCCCGTACGGGGCGGATGCGTTCGGGTGCGCTCGTGGCCAGCAGGTCGAGCGCCCGTTCGAGATCAATCGCATACCCGACGTCGAACAGCCGGTACGCAATCGCGGACCCTTGGACGGTAAGCATGCTGGAATCTAGCGGAGGCCGGCGGGCGAAATGAACGGCCGCGCCGTATCGCCCCTCCCCCGCCCTGCCTCCGGTCGCTAGCCTCCATACATGTCTCCGATCTCCGCACTCCCCGGGCTTCCCGATCCCCGTGTGGCCGCCAAGGGCTACGCGCACGCCAACCGTCTCGTCAGTACCGAGTGGCTGGCGGCGCACCTCGATCACCCCACGCTACGGCTGCTGGAGTGCAACGAAGACGTGCTGCTGTACAGCGTGGAGCACATCCCCGGCGCGCAGCAGCTCGACTGGCACGTGGATCTCAACGATCAGGTGGAGCGCGACTACATCGGGCGCGCTGCGTTCCAGTCGCTGCTGCGGGCCAAGGGGATCGACGAGCACACCACGGTGGTGTTCTACGGCGACAAGAACAACTGGTGGGCCACCTACGCGTTCTGGGTGTTCCAGCTGTATGGATTCGACAACGCCGTGGTGCTCGACGGCGGCCGGGCCAAGTGGATCGCGGAAGATCGGCCCACCACCACCGCGGTGCCGACGTTCCCGCCCACCGCGTACGATGCGCCGACGCGCAACGACGGCACCATCCGCGCGTTCATTGAGGACACCCGCGCGCACATGCAGGCCGGCCAGCCGATGATCGACGTGCGCTCGCCGCAGGAGTACACCGGCGAGAAGCTGCATATGCCCGACTATCCGCAGGAAGGCACACTGCGCGGCGGACACATTCCCGGCGCGCGCAGCGTGCCGTGGGCACGCGCCGCGGCCGCCGACGGATCATTCCGGAGCGCGGAGGAACTGCGCGCGATCTACGAAGGAGAACTCGGCCTCACACCGGGGGATGACGTGGTGACGTACTGCCGGATCGGCGAACGCTCATCGCACACGTGGTTCGTGCTGACATATCTGCTGGGCTTCGAGAAGGTGCGCAACTACGACGGGTCGTGGACGGAGTGGGGTAATGCCGTCCGCGCCCCCATACGCCAAGGAGAGAACGCCTGATGAGCGCAGAGCAACTGAAGGACACCGTGGCCATGCCGGTGATCGGCAAGCCGCCCGCCGCCGTGCAGGTCACGTGGGCCGGCGATCATCTGTTCGACGGCGCACGCCTCTCCGGCGGCCCGTCCATCCGACTGGACTCATCGGGCAAGCAGGGGCCGTCGCCGGTGGATGCGCTGCTGTGTGCGCTGGCGAGCTGCACCGGCGTAGATGTGGTGGACATCCTCGCCAAACGCCGCACGCCGCTCAGCGCGTTCTCGGTCGATGTGGTCGGTGAACGGTCGCCGGGGACCCCCGGGCGCCTCACGAAGATTCACCTGGAGTACCGCATGATCGGCGCCGACGTGGAGCGCGCGCACGCCGAACGCGCGATCGAACTGGCGGTCACCAAGTACTGCTCGGTGCGTGATTCGCTGGACCCGAACATGCCCGTGACGTGGGCGCTGGAGTTGAACGGGTCGCGTGAGTAGCAGACCGGAACTGCCAACGGCTTAGGGGGCAGGAGGGAGGGTCTTAGGAAGGAGGACGCAGGACAGCGCACTCGCGCGGTTTCTCTGCTCACTCCTCCCTGTCACCCTCCCTCCTGCCCCCTAAGCTGTTGGCAGTTCAGAGTGCCCCCTCGGCCGTTGGCAGTTGCCGTCCCTACTTAATTACCCACACCCGCTCATTCACCGGGTACAGCCACTCCACACCGCGCTCGGTCACGATCGCGTTGTCTTCGAGCGGAATGCGCACTTTCGCGCCGCCCCAGTCGGGGTTGGGCGTCCACGCGAACAGCTCGATCGAGAACGGGTTGTACGGTTGAATCGCGAACGTCATCTGACGCGGGTTGAAGGTCGCGATCGACGGGCCGGCCCCGTGGCCGCGGTCGCCCACCGAGTGGCAGCCGAACATGACCTCCACCTGTCCGTCGTTGGTGACCTCGTTGAACGTGCCCTGCATCCGGAACCCTGATTTCGTGATCTCGGTCTTCAGTTGCTCGACCATGTCGCCAGCCGTCGGCCCCGGACGGATCGTGCGACGAATCACGTCGCGCACCTTCAGCGCATTGTCGAACGCGGTTTGAATGCCCTTGGGGACGGTCGTCTCACCCGGCTTGAGCACATACGCCATGCGCTTCACATCGGTCCACACGTTCAGGTAGCCCACGCCCCAATCGATGATCAGCAGATCGCCGCGCTGAATAATGCGATCGGTGCTCGTGGCCTCGATCCCCTTCGGGCCGGTGATGTACACCGACGGCATGTCAAACGACGAACCCAGCGCGCGCTGCTGCAGCTGATCCATCATCCACCACGCCACATCTTCCAACGTGGTCACACCGGGCGTGATCACTTCGTTGCTCAGCGCGCGCTGCGCGATGCGACGCGAGATCTCTCCGGCTTCGCCGAGCGCGACGAGCTGCGAAGCGGTGAACCCCGAGCGGTAATCGCTCACGACTTTTTCCGCCGAGACCACGCGTGACGCGTACTCGGGGCCGATCTCCTTGATCAGCCGGTCGTACGAGGTCTTCGACAACCCGTCGGCGGCCCCGACTTCGTCGGACATGTTGAGCGCGATTTTCTTCGGATTGCGCTCGGCGATGAACGCCTTGAGCGGGGCGAAGCCGCGCACGATGTCGTACACCTTGCACTGCTCCAGCAGGTAGCCACTCACCCCCAGCGCCGCCCGCTCGATCCGGTCACCACCGCGGTCGGTGAAGATGTAGTAGCCCACGCTCCCCACGTAGCCGCGCCCCAGATCCTCGTACATGGGATCGAACTGATTCTCCTTCTGCATCACGATCCACATGTCCACGCCATTCTCGCGCATGGCGCGCGGCAGGATCTTTTCGAACTTGTCCTTGCGGATCTGGCACTGACGTTCCCATCGGACGCGCGCCGGTTCGGCGGGGGCCTGGGCGGAGAGGGCGGGGGCGCTGAGGGCGGAGGCGCTCAGAGCGAGCGCCGCGGCGATGAGGCGGAATGACGGCATGGGGGCGGGTTGGGGGGCGGTGCGGTAGTATGCCGCCGGATTTGGGAACTGCCAACTGTTTAGGCAGCAGGGGGAGCCTGTCAGGAAGGAGGGTGCAGGATCATTCCTGCATTCTCCACCCTGATACCCTCCCTCCTGCTCCCTCGGCAGTTGGCAGTTCCGGGTTACCGCTCGTACCGCGGCACCGCCACCTGCTCCCCGTGCGCCTGCGGCACCGGAATCGGCTCCGCCGGGCCGGCCCCCAGGCTCTTCCCCTTGTCGGACATCACGCGGGTGAGGAAGCGCTGCCCCTCGCCGATGCGCTCCACCTCGATCGCGATCGATTCCATCGTATGGCCCATCGCCTCCAGCCGGTCGGCCAGCCCGTGCGGGACCGCGGTCGCCACCGGGGCCCCTCGCTTCCAGATGCGCCGTGCGTAGGCAATGGCGATCGGGGCGAGCACAAACAGCGTGAAGACAATGGGAATGGCGACGATTTCGTCAGGCGGCCCGTTATTGCTCCGGATCGGCTCAACAGTGGCGCCGGGGAGCGCCGCCGCCTGGGCCACGGCGGCGTCCGCTTGCGCGAGTTGCTGTTCGAGCGACGCGATACGTGCATCGACCTGCGTCAGACGCGCCTCGAGGCCAGCGCGGTCGGCCGGCGCGAGGGCGGCGCCGTCGTCCCCCTGCAGCTGCCTGCTCAGCTCCTGCCGCTGCTCCTCCAGCCGCGCTTTCTGGCTCCGGAGCTCACGGCGCTGGGCGACCACGCCTTGATAGACCTCGGCCGGCGCCCCCTGAATCAGCCCCGTCGGCGCCTGCACCGAAAACGCGGTGGGCGACGCGGGCGCGGCAGCGGGCGCGGCAGCGGGCGGGGGACCGGACGGTTGTGACATGGGGGGATCGGCGAAAAAGGGATGGGCGCCGCGCGAACGCGGAATCTGGGGCGAGACGGGGTTGTACGCCGCACGGCCGTGGCGGTTTCAATCGGCGCGGCGCGGTGCGCCGTTCCCGAGCGATTATTGCGAATAGTCTCTCAACAGCGCCCGAAATGGCAGCAAGGCGCCCGACACCGCTTGACCTGCCCCCCCGAAGCTGCCATTCATTCATGCTTGCCGAAACAGGCAACCGTATCGCGTGGATGTGCCTCACGGCCCACCCTTAAGGCTCCCCCGGGACGCCCCGTCGATCGGACCCCCATTTAGAAACGCGCCCCCGCCGGAAATGGTGGCGCATGCTGGAGTGACCATGAAGGAAGGCATTCATCCGCCGTACCATTCGGTGGTGTTCAAGGATTCGTCCACGGGCGCGACGATCATCACGCGCTCCACGATGACGAGCGAGCAGAAGATCAAGATGGACGACGGGAACGAGTATCCCCTGATCCTGCTCGAAATCACCGCCGATTCGCATCCGTTCTACACGGGCACGCAGCGCCTCATCGACACGCAGGGTCGCGTCGACAAGTTCAAGAAGCGCTACAACCGCTAAACACGGCATGTGGTACGGAGAAGCCCGCGAGCAGTGCTCGCGGGCTTTTTTCGTGCGCGGCTGATCTCGGCTGGCCGAGGTCCTTGGCTTATTCCCCCGGCGGATCCATCCCCGTCATCCAGGCCGTGACCGCCAGCACCACGGCCGCCAAAATGACCTCCCGCTGCACCACCCGCCGCACCGGGACGCCCCCGGCCCCGAGACGTTGGCGCTGCGTGTAGCCCACGGCGAGCACCACCGACACCAACGCCATCTTGAGCAGCAGCAGCTGCCCGTACTCACTGGCCAACAGCGCCGCGGGCCCGCTCGCACCGACGCGGCGCCACGCGCTCCCCACGCCGGACAGCACGACGATCGGGGCCACGACCGTCGCGGTCCGGCTGAACGCACGCCACACGCCTGCGGTCGCAGCTGCGGTCGCCCCGCCATCGCCGACCCCTGAGAGCACCAGCAACGTCAGCGCACCGATCCACGCACCCATACCCGCCACGTGCGCGGCATCGAGCACCCGCGAGACCAACGGCCACTGCTCATCGGCGGCGGCGTGCCCGAGCCCGCCCATGGCCACCGCGACGCCAAGCGCCGACAGCCGCAGCGCCCACGCCGCAGCGCGCGAGGCGCGCCACGGGAGTGCGACACCAGCCGGCAGGCACGCCATCGCCAGCCACGTCCAACCGCGTCCCCACGTGGTGTCCCGCAGCAGCCCGGGGAGATCGGCGGCCGCCAGTTCGAGGGCCTGCTGCTGCTGCAGTAGCAGTGCGAGCGGCGCGAGGATCAGCGCGAGGGCACCGGTCCAGAGGGCGGCGCGCACGGCGCGCGGCGTGTCACCGCCGTCGCGATCGAGCAGCGTGAGCGTGCCGCGCCCGATCGCCAGCGTCGTTCCAAGGTAGAGGAATCCCCGGGCAAGCGGTGCGGTGAACTCCATGTGACGATCGCTTTACTTGGCGGCGCCGACGCGGAACCCGAACGTCCCCTTCACGACATGGCCGTCCTTCGACATGGTACGCCACGACACCACGTACCCACCGGCATCGAGTACGGTGGTCACGTCGGCGCGCAACACCTTCGGGGCCGTCGGTTCGCGACGCAGTGCGCCAAGCGCGATCGGTGCCCCGCCCTGCTTGGCCAGCGTGAGCTTGGCACCGGTGAGCTCGACGGCCTCGCTGAGTTCGATCGTGATCTTTTCGGGCGACGCCGCCAGCACGGCGTCAGCCGCAGGAACGGTGCGCACGAGTTTGAGATGCCGCATCACGGCACCCGAGGCGAGGACGGGAAGACCAACGGCCATCACGGCCACGAGCGCGGTTGGTCGAAGCAGCGAGCGAATCGTCACGAGAGGACTCCGGAAGCGGGGAGGACAGCACGCACCAATCTGCTACACCGGAGCGTACAGAGACATCCCGGGGCGGCGCGAAGCGGTCCGCTGCACGGTCGGTTCACGCCAACGCCGCAATCCGCGCCGCAATCTCCCCGACGTCCATCCCGACCCCGATGAACAACGCGGTGGCTTCGGCGTCGGCGTGCGGCCGCGAATGGTCGAGCTGCACCGTCCGTCGTCCGGGGACGCGGTTCCACACGAACATATCGGCGGGACGGTCGGCAAACCGCACGAGCCCCTTGGCGCGGACCACGGATTCCGGGAGCGCCTGTACGAACGCCAGAAACGGGGCGCGCGAGACCAGCGGGGGGAGCGCCAGGGCGATGCTCCCGAACGGATGCACGTGCCCCGCCCCATGCCGATGCGGAGCGATGCCCGGCCTGGCATCATCCAACGGGCCAGCCCCCAACGGGTCAGCCCCCAACGGATCGCGGCGCGCCACCTCGCGCGTCGCGTCGGCCAAGGCGTGCAGCGTGGCGGCGAAGTCCACCGGCGTGGTGAACGTGGCGCGCGCATTCACGGCGCCAACGCGCTGCTCCACGGTGCGACGGCGATCGGCCGAGAGCTTCTCCGTCCAGTTGAGATGCACGTGCGTGGCCGTGGTGGTCTGCGCGACTTCGAGGCCGTTGTTCCACCACCGCTTCTGCCAGCGGGCGGCGTCAATCACGGTGAGCTGCAGGGGCAGCGTGAACTGCGTGAGCGTGGTGTCGGTGGTGAGATAGCCCAACAGCTCGTCGGTTTCGGTGGCCCCGTTGGCCTCGATCAGCATGACGCTGCCCGGATCCGGCGGCACCGCCTGCAAGGTGTCGAGCAGTTCGCGCAGTGAGCCGCAGCATACACACTCCCCGTTCAGCGGCGTCACCAACGCGTCCAACTCCGCGAGCCGCGCCGCATCGATCCGCGCATTCTCGAAGTCGTTGAGCACCACCCGCACGCGCACGCCGCGGTCGAGCAGGAGCGGGATGAGCGTGGTGAGAAAGCGGGTCTTCCCGGCGCCCAGAAATCCGGCCATCAGCACGAGTGGCATCATGCAGTACGATCCGTGAGCATCACGTTGGCATCACGGGCGTTACCCATGGCTCATGCGGAGTTCACCCAGAAAGCCGCGGGCGCCACGACGCAGCACCGACGCCGCACACAAGACGACCAGCACCAGAGCAGCGCCGGCTTCCACGGCCGTGGTAGCCTCCAGCGCGGTGGGCGACAGCGTTGGCAGCGCCTCGGCCGGCAGCACCACATTCACCACCAGGCCCGCCGTGATGGCCGACACGATCATGGCCGCCGCGAACACATAGGCGAAGCGCGCCCCATGCAATCGTGAGAGGATACCGATCGTAGCCATGTTCGTGGCCGGGCCGGTAATGAGCAGCGCGAGACCGGCCCCCGGCGAGACGCCGGCCGCCACCAGCACGGCCACCAAGGGCGTCGAGGCCGAGGCGCACACGTACAATGGCAAGCCAATGGCAGCGAAGAGCAGCACATCCACGCCCATGGGCAGCCGCGTCATCCACGAGCCTTCCATGAGCGGTCCGATCAGCGCGGCGACGATCAGCCCCACCAGAATCCACGGCGCGGTGTGATCGATCATGTCGCCGAATCCGCTGCGGAGCGCGGTCCGCCAGCGGGGGCCCGTGATGGGGGCCGGCGCCGACGCCATGATGGGGAGCGTGCGCACGGGCGCGCGCCGCGCGGCGAACCGGGCCATGACGAGCGCCACGGCAAGCGCCACCAACGCCGCCGCCGCGACCCGCACCACGGTGTACGGGAGGCCAAGCAGCGGCACCGACATGAGCACCGCATCAATGCCGAGTTCGGGCGTGGCAATCAGGAAGGCCACCGCTGCTGCCGTGGAGATCCCCTGCTTCACGAGCCCCTCGTACAGCGGCACCACACCGCAGGAGCAGATCGGCAGCGGCAGGCCGAGTGCCATCCCGGACAGCCCTTGCCGGAGCGCGGAGCCGCGATTGAGCCACGCGAGCCGGGCCGGCGCCACGTACGCGTGCACGAGCCCGGCCATGAGATACGCCACGAGGAGCGCCGGCGCACTTTCGAGCGCCAGTCCCCGGAACGTGCTCCACACCGCCAGTAGGGCATCATCCCCGTGGCCGCTGCGACTCACGTGCAACAGCACTAACAGCACGACACCAACTAGCGCGCCGATGCCGTTGGGGCGCCGCGTGTGCGCATCGAGCCGGATGTGCTCGTGCCCGTCGTCGGCCGGCGCCGCGTGTGTATGATCGTGGCCGTGCGCGTGATCGTGCGCGTGGTCGTGCATGTGATCGTGCGCATGGTCGTGTCCGTGCCCGTGATCATGATCATGCGCATGAGCGGGGTGCGCGATGACATGGAGCAACGACCCGCCGACCACCGCTTCAAACCACACCCCGGCGCGATCGGGGAGCACGGCAAAAATGGTGGGCTCGGCGAAGTAGCCAACCACCGTGGTCACGGCCATCAGCGTCAGCACGAACCACGTGACCGGCCGTGGGCGGTCACTGAGCACCCACCACACCATCAGACTGACTGGCAGTTGGTGCAGCACCACGCCGTAGCCGATCAGGCTCGAGGCGTTCGTGGCCGACTGCGCCAAGGCACTGCCGTCGAGGGCCGAGTGAATGGCCACCCCCACGAGCGCCAGCAGTAGCACGGCGGTGTGGGTCTGCTGCACCCCGAACCGGAACAGGCGCTCGGCCAGCGTGGGGACCGAAAAACCGGCCAGCATGAACAGTCCGGCCCACCAGTCGCGGTGGGTGAGCGCGTGCGGCACGACATCCAGCAGCACCAGGCCGCCGATCGTGATCAGCACGAAGCCGTCGATGAACGCCAACATCTGCGGCCGTGACGTGGCCGACCGGGCCACGAGCGGGCCAGACCCCAGCCCGGCCATGCTGGCGAGCAGCAGGGCGTGGCTCATGACGGGCACGCCGACGGAGCACCATCGGCGCTGATGTGGTACGAAAACCGCATATCGCAGTGTAACCTTATTGCGATCGCAGTATCAAGACAGGCCAATGGAGGGCTGCACAGGTTTGGCCAGCGCCGACGCCGTCTGCGCGGTGCCGCGCTCAGCCCACTGCCACACCAGGCCGCCCACCAGTACGCCCAGCAGGGCCGCCACCACCACGTCACTGAGAAAGTGCCCCAGCGCCAGCACGCGGGTGGCCGCACAGCCGGCCGCGAGCGCATACCACAGCCAGCGCGCCCGCGGATAGAGCCGGGCCAGCACGGCCGCGCCCCCGAACGCCACCAGCACATGGCTGCTGGGCATGCCCATCCCACGGTTGGACCACGGGCCGTCGGCGATGCTCCGAAACGTGTAACCAAACAGCTCGGGGTCGGGGCGCAGACGACGGATACACAGCTTCAGCACCTCCGCCACCCCACCACCCAGCGCCGGGCCAAGCAGCAGCGCCCACGCATAGCGCCGTTGGTCCCCGTGCCGCTGGTCCCGTTGCTGCAGCCAGAAGGCGAGAGCGATCACGCCCCACGTGGGGAGATAGCCCATCGAGCGCAGCAACCGTCCCCAATCCTTGTCGTTCACCGACAACAGACGGGCCGAGCGCCACGCCGTCTCGTCGAGCAGATGCGCCAGGATCACGGCCACGACGGCCATGAACAGAACACGCGGCCACACACGGCGGGAGGAATCGGCGGACGTCATAGACACGAAATCAACGCCACGCCAGCCCTGCCCGCCACTCGGTCCACCGGCATACTTTGAGTGATGGAACGCAACACGAAGCAACGCGATGCGATCCGGCAGGTTTTCGAGGCGACGCCCCGTCCGCTGGGGCCCACCGAGGTGCTCGAAGCCGGCCGCGAACACATGGGATCCCTCGGCATCGCCACGGTGTACCGCACGATCAACGCCCTCGTGGACAGCGGTTGGCTGGTCCCGGTGGAATTGCCCGGCGAGGCACCGCGGTACGAACGCGCCGGCATCGCCCATCATCATCATTTCCGCTGCCGGAGCTGCACGCGCGTGTTTGAAATTCCCGGGTGTCCCGGTGACCTGCGTGAGCTTACGCCGGCCGGTTTCCGGCTCGAGTCGCACGACGTCACGCTGTACGGACAGTGCGCGCGGTGCGCGGCGGCGTGATCGCCGCCCGCCTGCGCCAGCAACTCTGCGCGCGACAACGGCAGTCCCGAACCCGTGTGACGGCCATGCTCGCCGGGGCATGGCTGCTGGCAGCGTGTGATCTGTCGGGCGACTTCAAGGGCGTCGCCATCGATCCACCACGCCCGATGCCGGCCTTCACGTTCGCGCGGTCCGACGGCTCCACGTTCAGCACGGCGCCCGAGGCCGGTCGCCCCACCGTGCTCTTTTTCGGGTACACGCACTGCCCGGATGTCTGCCCAACCACCCTCGCCGACTGGAAGCGGGTGCGCGCCCGCCTTGGCGACGCGGCGGACCGCGTGCGCTTCGTGTTCGTATCGGTCGATGCGGAACGCGACACCCCGGCGGTGGCCGAGCGGTACGCGCGGCAGTACGACGCGCACTTCGTGGGCGTGTCCGGTGATCCGCTGACCACCGCGCGGATCATGGAGGCGTATGGTGTCGCAGCGGCACGCGAGCCCGGTACGGATGCCACCGGCTACTTGGTGAGTCATTCGTCGCAGGTCTTCCTCGTGAACGCCGACGGCGCGCTGGTGGCACTCTATCCTTTCGGCACGGGCTGGGAGGCGCTTGCGGACGACCTCGAGCGCCTGCTGTGACGACGGATGCGCGATCGGCCATCGGCGTCGTTTTCGCGGCGGCCGCGATGGTCTCGTGTACCACCACGTCGTCCCCGCCGGCCGAGCGTTTCGTGGTGCGCAGCAGCTGGGCGCGCACCGCTGACTCCGGCGCCACCAGCGGCGCCTATCTGGACATCGTGAATCACGACACGGTGACGCGGTCGTTGGTTGCGATCACCACCGAGGCCGCAGCCGCCGCCGAGGTGCATGAAACGATGACACACGAGGGGATGACCCACATGACGCCGCGCACCGACCTGCCGATCGCCGCCGGTGGCACGCTCTCGATGCAGCCCGGCGGGGTGCATGTGATGCTGGTCGCGCTGCGTCGCGCGTTGGCGGTGGGCGACAGCGTCCCCCTGCGGCTGCGCTTCAGCGACAGCACCGCAGTAACCGTGATGGTACCGGTGCGCGCACCATGACCGCGGGGCGTATGGCGGCCATGGTGGGCATCGTGCTCGCGAGCGCGGGGCTGGCGTGGCTCAGCTGGCCGCGCCCCGACACGCTCATCCGCGTGGCGCAAGGCGGCGTGGCCACCGTGACCGATGCCTACGGGCGGACGGAGCCACTGGGCGACACGGTGCGCGTACGCGGCGGCGGTGCCCGGCGCAAAATCCGCGTGGTGAACGACGACACCATCCCGCATCGGCTGGCCATGCTCAGCGTGGGCGCCGGTGAACGGACCGATTACACGGTCCCGCCCGGCACGTTCGGTGGCAGCTGCTCCGCGCACCCGGCGAAGAAGCGGCTCACCTTTGTGATCCAGTGACCGGCGTGATGACGGATCCCACGCTCGCGGCCGGGGTGGCTGAGACGCGCGGCATGGACATGGCGCTGATCGAAGAGCTGCAATCGCTGCAGGCCGCCGGCCTGCGGCGCACGCTGCAGCAGGTGCATCAGCGCCGGGCGGGCACGGTGCTGCTGAACGGTGAGCGCGTCGCCGATTTCGCGTCCAACGACTACCTCGGGCTGGCGGCAGACCCGCGCCTCGCGCGCGCCGCCGCCGCGGTCTTGCAGGCGGAAGGGATGGGCGCCGGGGCCGCACGTCTAATCTCCGGCAATCATCCCCTGCACGACGCCCTCGAACGCGCGCTCGCGCACTTCAAAGGGTGCGAACACGCGCTGCTGTTCCCGTCGGGATACATGGCGAACATCGGGGCGATTCCCGCGCTGGTGGGACCGGGCGACGTGATCTACTCCGATGCCCTCTGCCACGCGTCGCTCATCGACGGCTGCCGCCTGTCGAAAGCCACAATCCGCGTGTTCCCGCACGCCGATCTCGACGCGCTGGCGGGTATGCTGGCCGACGATCGGCATGCCTTCCGGCGCGCGCTGATCGTGGTGGAAGGGGTGTTCTCGATGGACGGCGATCTCTTTCCCCTCGAGGGGCTCGTGCCGTTGGCGCGGCGCTTCGACGCCTGGACCTACGTGGACGACGCGCACGGCACCGGCGTGCTCGGTGCCACCGGCGCGGGCTCGGTGGAACAGTGCGACGTGACCGGACAGATCGACGTCATCGTCGGCACCCTCGGCAAGGCGATGGGCACCGCAGGGGCCTACGTGACCGGCTCGCGTCCGCTCGTAGACTATCTCACGAGCCGCGCCCGCTCGTTCATCTTCACCACCGGCACCCCGCCGGCCGTGGCCGCGGCCACGCTCGAGGCGCTGCGCCTGGTGCAGGTGGAATCGTGGCGCCGCGAGGCGGTGCGCGATCGCGCGCGGCGCCTGCGGGATCGCCTGCGCGCCGCGGGTCGCGAAGCGCCCGGGATGAGCGACGGGCACATCGTGCCGATCATGGTGGGCGACGTCGGCGCCACCATGCGACTGGTGGGTGAGCTGCGCCGTCGCGGCTTTTTGGTGGGCGGTGTCCGACCGCCTACGGTGGCACCCGGCACCTCGCGTCTGCGGGTGTCCGTGTCCGCTGTGCATCCGATGGAGCTGGTCGATGCGCTCGCCGCCACTCTCATTGATGCCATGCGAGGGATGCCAGGATGAGCCGCCGACAGGATGATGATGATTTCGATCTCGACGAAAACTCCGTCGATGATCTTGAGGGATACAGCGACGGGTTGAGCCGCGCAGACGACGACGAAGCGGACGACGACGGCGCGCCGGGCCAACGCGCGGCCGAGCTCGTGCTGCTGCACGATGCAGCGCACGTGTGGCATCCGTACACGCAACATCATCACGCGCCGCTCCCGGTTCCCATCGTGCGCGCCAAGGGCGCGTGGCTGTACGATGCTGACGGGCGGGCGATTCTCGATGCGATCTCCTCGTGGTGGGTGACGACGCACGGGCACTGCCACGACGACATCATCGATGCGATCACCGACCAGGCGAAACGTCTCGATCAGGTAATCTTTGCGGGCTTCACGCACGAGCCGGCGGCAGCGCTGGCCGCGGAACTCGTGCAGCGGCTGCCGCGCGGCCTGTCGAAGATCTTCTTCTCCGATGACGGCTCGACCGCGGTGGAAGTGGCGATCAAGCTCTCGCTGCAGTCGTACGCCAACCGCGGCACCCCGCGCCGCCTCATTGCGGCGCTCGACAACGCCTATCATGGCGACACGTTCGGCGCGATGGCGGCGAGCGGGCGCGGCGTGTTCACGCAAATGTACGAGCCGCTGCTGTTCGAGGTGGCGCGGCTTCCCGACCCCAGCGTTGGCGATACCATCGCGGCGCTCGATGCCCTGATCGCCGCGCGTGGTACGGAGCTGGCGGCGGTGATCGTGGAGCCGTTGGTGCTGGGCGCCAGCGGCATGCGCGTGTGGGACGAGCAGGTGCTGCGGGACATCCGCGACCGCACGACGGCCGCGGGGGTGCATCTCATTGCCGACGAAGTGCTCACCGGCTTCGGCCGCACGGGCCCACTGTTCGCCTGTGAACGCGCCGAGGTGCGTCCCGACCTGCTGTGCATGTCAAAGGGACTCACCGGCGGTGTGCTGCCGCTGGGCGCCACGGCGGCCACGGAAGACATCTTCGACGCCTTCCGCAGTGAGGATCGCCGCAAGACATTTTTTCACGGCCATTCGTACACCGCAAACCCTATCGCCTGCGCGGCGGCGCTGGCGTCGCTGCAGCTGTTCGACGACGACTGCGAGGACGACCGCATCCGCATCGAAGTGGCGCACGCCCGTCACCTCGAGACGCTGCGCGGACGGCCCGGGGTGCGCGCGGTGCGGCAGATCGGCACCATCGCCGCCGTCGAGCTCGAGGCGCCGGCCGGCTATCTCAGCGATATCGGACGCGAACTCGCCGCGTTCTCGTTGCAGGAAGGCGTGCTGCTGCGCCCGCTCGGCAACGTGGCGTACTGTCTGCCACCGTACTGCATCACCGACATCGAGCTCGATCGGGTGTACGATGTGATATCCCGCTTTTTGGGCGGTGCGCGAGCGGTGGCTATTCCGACAGGAGGACCCGTCGATGACTGATTTCCTGAATGCCTACGAGCCGATCCGGTACGGCGTGACCGGGACTGACACCGGGATCGGCAAGACCGTGGTAGCGTGCGCCTTGGCAGCGCGGGCGCGGACTCTAGGGTACCGTGTGGCGGCAATGAAGCCGGTGGAGAGCGGCGTCGCCACCCGTGCCGTTTCGATCGGCGGGCTAGCGTCCGATGCAGACCGGCTTGCCGCCGCCAGTGGGTCCACGCTGCCGCGGTCGGCGATGTGTCCGTACGTGCTGGAGGAGCCGCTGGCGCCCATGATCGCCGCGCTCCGCGCCGGCGTGTCGATCGATCTGGATGCCCTGGACGCGGCGCTGGCCGTGGTGGAAGCGGGGGCGGAGATGGTGCTGGTGGAAGGTGCCGGCGGCATTCTGGTGCCCATCACCCCCGACGCCTCGTTTCTCGATCTGTTTGCACGTTGGCAGCTTCCGCTGCTGCTAGTCGCTGGCAACCGACTGGGCGTGCTCAACCACGTGCTGCTCACGGTGCGCGCGGCGGAAGCTGCCGGCGTGGCGGTGCGCGCCATCGTGCTCACGGCGCTGTCCGATTGCGACGCCTCCGTGGCCGAGGCCACCAACTTCGACGCCCTGACTACCCTGCTGCCACACCACACGATCCTCCGCTTCCCGTGGGTGGATCGCCCCGATGATGCCGATGCCCTCGCCGCTGCCGCCGAGGGTGCGGGCTTCGATCTTCTGCTTTCACCGGCCGCCGCTCTGGGCGGCACCACTGCGCTTTCTTCATGACTTCGATGGTGTCCGAATTTTCCGACTGGCAGCTGCTGGCTGACCGCGCGCTGGCCGGCGAGCTGATCTCGCGCGAACAGGCGCACGCCGTGCTCTCGGCGCCCGACGATCAGCTGCTCGATCAGCTGGCGGCAGCGTACCGCGTGCGGCGTGCCACCTGGGGCAACCGGGTGCGCCTGCACTTCCTGCTCAACGCGCAGAGCGGCCTCTGCCCGGAAGACTGCGGCTACTGCTCCCAGTCGAAAATCTCGACCGCCGAGATCGAGAAGTATCCGATGATGGCGCAGGAGAAGATCATGGAGGCGGCCGACCGGGCCGCGCAGCTCAAGGCCGGTACGCTCTGCATGGTGATTTCCGGGCGCGCACCGGGTGAGACCGTGTTCAACAAGGTGCTCGATGCGGTGCGGGCCGTGCGGGCGAAGCACGACCTCAAGGTGTGCGCCTGTCTGGGACTGCTGAATCAGGAGCAGGTGCTGCGCCTCAAGGAGGCCGGTGTGGAGACGGTGAATCACAACCTCAACACGTCGGCGAACTTCACCCCGGAAGTAGTGGGCACGCACACGTTCGACGATCGCGTGAACACCGTGGAAGCGGTGAAGGCGGCGGGGATGAAAACCTGCAGCGGCGGTATTCTCGGCATGGGCGAAAGCGATGACGACGTGATCGACCTCGCGCTCTCGCTGCGCGAACTCGACGTGAAGAGTGTGCCGGTGAACTTTTTGATCCCGGTGCCCGGCACGTCGTTCGCCGGCATCCGCGAGCTCGACCCGCGTCGCTGCCTGCGCATCCTGTCGCTGTACCGATTCCTGCTTCCCACGCAGGAGATCCGCGTGTCGGGTGGCCGCGAGGTACACCTCCGTAGCATGCAAGTGATGGGGCTGTACCCCGCCAACTCCATCTTCGTGGGTGACTACCTCACCACGCAGGGGCAGACCGCGCGCGACGACCTGCGCATGATCGAAGACGCCGGTTTCGTGCTGGAAACACCGGACGGTGAGCCGCTGGTGGGTGATCCGTTCGTCGGCGTGCCCGACTCGTATCCGCGTGCCGCGCTGCCGATGGTGGAGGTCTGATGAGCATCGCCGACATCCGGAAGGACTACCGGCGGCAGTCGCTGTCGGAGCAGGACGTGGCGGACGATCCGATCGCGCAGTTCACCCGCTGGTTCGATGAAGCGGTGAACGCCGACGTGGTAGAGCCCAACGCGATGTGTCTGGCCACCGCCACCCCCGACGCGTATCCGTCGGCGCGGATGGTGCTGCTGAAAGGCGTCGATGCGCGCGGGTTCGTGTTCTACACTGACTACCGCAGCCGCAAGGGACAGGAGCTGGCCGACAACCCGCACGCCTCGCTCTGCTTTTTCTGGGCGGAACTGGAGCGGCAGGTACGGATCAACGGCGCCGTGCAGCGCGTGAGTCGCGCCGAGTCGGACGCGTACTTCCAGTCGCGGCCCTTGCCGAGCCGGGTGGGCGCGTGGAGCTCGCATCAGAGCATGGTACTTCCCGATCGCACAGTACTCGAGCAGCAGCTCGCCGCGAATGAAACACGATTTGCCAGCGGCGACGTGCCACTCCCTGAACATTGGGGCGGCTTTCGCATCGTGCCCGAGGAACTCGAGTTCTGGCAGGGGCGGGAGAGCCGCCTGCACGATCGTATCCAGTTCCGACGCGAAGCGGGCGTGTGGGTGAAGCGGCGCCTGTCGCCGTAACCCGTCCCCGCGGGAACCGATCGCGCGTTCTGTGAGTTCCGCGTGCATGTCCACCACATCGCACGCGGTTCTCATTTTCGGCGCCACCGGTGGCGTCGGCTCGGCTCTCGCCCGTCGGTTGGCGGCAGCAGGCACGCCACTCTTCCTCGCGGCGCGCCGCGAAGAGCCGCTGGCCGCGCTGGCCACGGAACTCGGCGCCGCCTTCGCCACGTGTGACGCCACCGACTGGGCCGACATCGACCGCGTGGCAGATCTCGCGCGCGAGCGGTTCGGTACCATCGGCGGCATCGCGAACTGCGTGGGCTCGCTCATCCTGAAGCCGGCGCACCTCACGAAGTTCGAAGAGTTCCAGCACACCATCGCACAGAATCTCACCAGCGCGTTCGGCGTGGTGCGCACGGCGGCGCGGACGATGCCCGAGGGCGGCGCGGTGGTGCTGTGCAGCACGGCCGCGTCGCGGATCGGGCTCTCAAACCACGAGGCGATCGCGGCGGCCAAGGGTGGCGTGAACGGTCTCGTGCTGTCGGCGGCGGCGACCTACGCGTCGCGCGGTCTGCGGGTGAATGCCGTGGCGCCCGGATTGGTGGAGACGCCACTCACGGCGCGCATCACGGCCTCAGCGCCGGCGGTCCAGGCATCTCAGGCCATGCACGCGCTGGGGCGCATCGGTCAGCCCGACGATGTGGCCAGCCTGATGGCGTGGCTGCTGGGTCCCGACGCCACGTGGGTCACGGGACAGCTGTACGGCGTGGACGGCGGCCTCGGCACGGTGCGTTCCAAGTAGCGCGACGTCGCACCGCGTCGTCGCGCGCCGGTCGTCAGCGCATGGCTCCCGGCGGCGGCACGTCGCCGGCCAGAAAGGGGGCCATGCTAGGCTGGGATGCCCCGGCCGACGATTCCTCCGTGACGGCCAGCAGGGCGACGCCGCTCGTGCTGGTGGGAAACTCCACCGATGACAGCGTCACACGACCGTCCTGATCCGGCGTGAATTGCGTGATGGCCGCCAGCGCTCCGTCGCGCAGCATCCAAAGCGTGTAGGCGCGATCACTGGCCACGGGCGCAAAGCCGTAGCCGTGCACCACCGCCTTACCGTCGCGGACGTTCCAGAAGACCTGCATCCCATGGTCACTCTGGGCCGTGGGCACGAGCGAGACGAGCACCACGTAGCCGCGCGTCGGCAGCAGTGTTTGCAACGTCTTGTCCTGCGCCGCCAGCCGCGTCTCGGCGCGCGCCATCAGCGCGGCCTCCTGGGTTGCTCGCTCCTCGAGCGACAGGGCGCGCTGACGGTACACCACCGCCATCGCCACCGCCGCCACCATACCTACCCCCAGGACCACGGCGGACCACCACGCCCGTCGCGTGGTGCGGCGCGCCACCTGCCCGATCGCCGCTGCCGGCAACGGCGGCGTGGCCACACGGGTCGCGCGACTGGCCGACGTCTGCTTCACCACCGCCGCGCGCGGCGGCGTGTTCCGTTCGGTACGACGGGCCATCGCCAACGCCCGCACATCGTCGATGGCGGGTGAGCCGGCCGGCGGTGTGGCAGGCGGCGTGACGGGCGGTGTAGCGGCCTCGAGCGGCGGCACGGCAGTGACCGGTATCGCGGCCTCGACCGGCGCGGTCGCCTCCTCGTGCTGCCGGGCGATCTCGTGCGCGATGGCACGCTCAAGGTCCGCCGCGTGCAGCGGGTCAGCGCGCCCACGCTCGAACGCGGCGCGTTCGTCGGCGTCGAGCAAACCGAGCACATAGGCCGGGACCAGCGTCCGCAGCTGGTCAATGGTAAGCGGGTACATGGCGGTCAGAACACGCGCAGCGGCGCCGGACGGAAGGAGGGGGGGCATCCATCGCCACCCGCGCCATTGCCGCATGGGTGCCACCGCCAATCGGCAGCGTGGGTGGACGAACACATCAATGGTGCGAGCCGACCGCCCAAAAGGCGAGCAACCTCAGCCGTGTTCGGCCAATTCCTCACGCAATTTGACATAACTGTCGTATCGGCCGCGGCTGAGCTCGCCTCGGGCCACCGCCGTTGTGATCGCACAGTCGGGCTCCACGGTGTGCGTGCAGTCCGCAAAGCGGCAGTCGTTCACCAGCAGCCGGAACTCGGGGAAGCAATGCGCGATTTCACGCGCGTCGATGCCCCACAACCCCACTTCACGGAGTCCCGGGGTGTCGGCCACGAAGCCGCCGCCCGGGAGCGGATGCAGCACGGCACCCACCGTGGTGTGGCGCCCCTTGTTCACACTGTCGCTGATCTCGGCCGTGCGGAGATCGAGCCCGGGAAAGAGGCGGTTCATCAACGACGACTTGCCCACGCCCGACGGCCCCGTGAGCGCAGAGTCCTTGTTCTGCACCTCGTCACGCAACGCTTCGAGCCCCTCGCCCGTGACCACGCTCACGAGGTGCAGCGGATAGCCGGCCTGCACGAACTCGTCGAAGCGCTCACGCACCGTTGCCGCATCCGCGAGATCGATCTTATTGATCACGATCCGCGCCGCGAGTCCGTTCGCCTCGGCGATCACGAGAAAGCGATCGAGCATCCGCGGATGCGGTTCGGGACGCGCCGCAGCGAACACCACGAGCACCTGATCGAGATTGGCCACAATGATCCGCTCACCACGGGCACCGGCCGGTGCCCGGCGCGCGAGCTTGCTGCGACGCGGATGGATGTGATCAATCGCCCACGCATCACTGTCGGCAATGCGCCCGAGCGACACGCGGTCGCCCACGGCCAGCTTGAGCGAGCCGTGGGCCTCGTGCTTGAGGCGCCCCCGCAACGACACATCGTGCAGCACGCCGTCGTCGGTGCGCACCTGCCAGATCCCGCCGGTGCCCTGCATGACGACACCGTCCACCGTCCCCGCCTCGGCCGATGCCGCCGCCGTGCCCGCGTCCACGGTCATGAGGCCCGCCCGCGAATGAGGCCATCGAGCGTGGCCTTCACCGTGCCCAGCGCCATGCCGCCGAGCTGGTGGCGCACCACCGGTTCGCTCTGCCCGGTCACGAGAAACCCGGTTTCGAGGTGCCCCTGTACCTCCGGCTCGCCATGCCCCCATTGCACGAACATCAGATACGCCCCCCACGGCGCCGTCCGGTCACCGGTGCTGTCGGTGAGGATATCCGCCGAGTACGCGTGACCATCGACGCCCTCGAACGCGGCCGGGCGCTTATGGACGGCCATGTAGCCGCCGAGGGTGCGCTCGTCGCCCGCGTCGTGATCGGGGGGATGGTGGTGGCCATGATGTTCGGTCAGCGGCGCAAGCTCTCCTTCACGATGTTTCCCGCCATGAACGCGATGTTAGCCGGGCGTTCGGCGAGTCGCCGCATGAGATAGGGATACCACTGGCTGCCGAAGGGCACGTACACCCGGATCCGGTAGCCGTCCTTCACGAGTTGTTCCTGCAGGTCACGGCGGACCCCGTACAGCATCTGAAACTCAAAGCGATCGCGCGCAATGCCGCGCTCCGCCGCAAAGCGCTTCGCCTCGGCGATGATCACTTCGTCGTGCGTGGCGATGCCCGGATACCGCCCGTACTCCATGAGCCGATGCATAGCGGCCACGTAATTGCGGTCCACGTCGGCCTTGTCGGGGAAGGCCACCGTCTCCGGCTCGAGGTACGCGCCCTTGCAGATCCGCACGCGGCACTGGAGCTGGTTAGCCCGGTCCACATCGTCGAGCGTGCGGCGCAGCGCGCTCTGCAGCACCACGCCCACAGTATCGGGGAAATCGCGGTACAGCTTGTGTTCGAACGTGTCGAGCGTGCGATCGGTGTACGCGCTCGATTCCATGTCGAGGCGCACAAAGCTGTCGTACTGCTTCGCCCGCTCGAGCACCTGTCGCACCACCTCGAGCCCCAGATCATCGGAGATGTCCTGGCCGAGCGCGGTGAGCTTCACCGACACATTGGCCTGCAGCTTATGCTGCGCGATGCGATCGAGAATCTCGAGATACTGACGGCCCGTGTCGCGCGCCTCGGCCTCGCTCGCGACACTCTCACCAAGCAGGTCGAGCGACGCCGTGATGCCCTTCGCGTTCAGCTGCTGGACGGCAGCCAACGCGGTGGTGACGGTTTCGCCGGCCACGAAGCGCGAAGCCATCTGGCGGGCGAACCCGACATTCTTGACGAAGTCGAAGATGCGCTGCTGGCGCGAGAGGAACAGCAAAGACGATCGAAGCATGAAGCGCGGGGGCGCGGAGTTCAGCGGAGGGAGAGGCGGGGCTCCGGTTCACAACCGGCACCGCGCGGAACGACAGCGTGAATATACCTACGGACCTGATGTCAGGCGGTGGTGAGGGCCGCCAGCACCGCGTGCATCTGCACCACGTGCCGACGCTGATGCTGCGCCAGAAACAACCCCCACTGATACCCGTTGAGCGGCCCCAGCACCGGATGCGGCGCCTCGACGGTCGCGAGGGCACGCCCAGACGCCTGGCGGTACGCCGCCATCACCCGCTCGCGTGCAACCGCCTGACCAGTGCGCGCCTGCTCGAGCGTCATCTGCGCCGCCGGCGTCACCATGGGCGGGGCTACGATACGACGGACCGGATTCGACACCTGGAACCGATCGAGCGAGTGCGCCAGCGCGCTGTCGTCGGATTCGATCGTGTCCGCCGTCTGCGCCAGCAGCTTCGAGATCAGACGTCCGGAACCGTCCTCGACCATCAACAGGTGCTCCACGATCTGCGCGATCGACCACGCATCCGGCAGGGCGGGCGCCTCGCGCTGCGCGGCGGGGATGTGATCCAGCGTCTCCTGCATGAGACGCTGCGCGTCGGTGAGCGCATCGATCACTTCGACAATCCGGGGGTGCAACGGCATGGTGGTCATGGTGCAGGATACCGCTCAGGGATGGAATGTTTCGCCGGAGGCCGCCTTGGCGGTCAGCAACGCGGCAGGTGCGAAACGACCGGGGAACCGCGCCTCGAGCTCCGCGAGCTGCCGGACCACGGTGGCCGCCCCGAGCGTATCGAGATACCGGAACGGGCCGCCCAGAAACGGCGGAAACCCGATCCCGAAGATGGCCCCGATGTCCCCGTCGCGCGGCGAGCGGATGATGCCGTCCTCGAGACAGCGCACGGCCTCATTGAGCATCGGGAGCACGGTGCGCCGCTGAATCTCCTCCGCCGTGCACGTCACGCGGGCGCCCTTCGTCGGCGTGAGGGCATACACGCCGTCATCCACGCCCTGCCGCGCACCACTTGCGTCGTAGCGATAGAACCCGCGCTTGGCTTTGCGTCCCAACCGGCCGCTGTCGATCACGCGCTGCAACGAGAGCGACGGACGCATACGATCGCCGAACGCCGCCGCCATGATCGGCCCCGACTTGCCGGCGATGTCCAGGCCGACTTCGTCGAGCAGCGTGATCGCCCCCACGGGGAACCCGAACGCCACCAGTGCCGCGTCCACCGCGTCGATCGCGACGCCGTCGTCGAGTAGCGCGCCGCTCTCGTTCAGGTAGGGCGCGAGAATCCGGTTCACATAAAAGCCGGGACCGTCGCGCACCACGATCACCGTCTTGCCCAGCTGACGCCCGTACGCCACCACCGTGGCCGTGGTCTCGGCGCTGGTCTCGGGGGTCACGATGACCTCGAGCAGCGGCATCTTGTGCACAGGCGAGAAGAAGTGCATCCCCACAACCTGCTCCGGATGCGCCGACGCACGGGCAATGTCGCGGATGGGGATCGTGCTGGTGTTCGAGGCGAAGATCGCCCGCGGCGCCACCGCCTCGACCTCGCGCAGCACAGCGTGCTTCACTGCGAGATCTTCGAACACCGCTTCGATCACGAGATCAGCGTTGCCGAAGCCGCTGTAGTCGGTGGTGCCGCCCACGAGGGACAGCTGGTCGTCGCACTGCAGCCGCGTGAGCTGGCGGCGCCGCAGCCGCTCGCGCAGCACGTCGCGCACGGCGCGCATCCCGGCCGCCAGCCGCTCGAGCGACGCATCCTTGAGGCGCACGACCGTACCCGCCTGCACCGCCACGGTGGCGATCCCGGCGCCCATGAACCCCGCGCCCAGCACACCGATCTTGCGTACGGGCGCCACAACCGCCGTCATCCCCTCAGGCAACCCGGTGTCCTTCTTCAGCGCCGTCGTGGCGAAGAAGACGGTCACCAGCTGGCGGGACACGGGGGACACGGTGAGCGCCCCGAAGTGACGCGCCTCCGCACGCAGCCCCGCCTCGAAGCCCTGCCGATATCCGGCGCGCACGGCATCGATCACCGCCAACGGCGCCGGATACTGCCCGCGCGTCTTGCGCAGCACCGTGGCGCGCGCCTGCCGGAACACGAGCGCACGCCCCATCGGGGTGCCCTCGAGCAACGCCTCGGATGCGCCGCGCCGGCGCGCCCGGGTCGGCGTGGCCTCGCCCCGCGCCAGCGCGCGGACACGGCGTTCGGCCACGTCGTGCAACAGCGCCGGATGCACGAGTTCGTGCACGAGCCCCATCTGCCACGCCTTCTTCGCGCGGATGTTCTTGCCCGTGAGCATCATGTCGAGCGCGGCCGGCAGTCCCACCGTGCGAGGCAGTCGCTGGGTGCCGCCCGCGCCGGGTAACAGCCCGAGCTGCACTTCAGGGAGGGCCAGCACCGTTTTGGGGTGCTCGGTGGCGATGCGATAACGGCAGGCCAGCGCGGTCTCGAGCCCGCCCCCAAGCGCCGCGCCGTGAATGGCGGCCACGATCGGTTTGGACATCGCCGCGAGGCGGTTCAGCAGTTGCTGGCCGCCCGCCGACAGGCGCTCGCCGTCGGCCGCCGCGGTCACCTGCTGCAGTTCGTCGATGTCGGCCCCCGCAATCCAGCTGTCGCGTTTGCCGCTCACGAACACCGCCCCCACGATCGACGCGTCCTCCGCGATGCGCGCGAGGATCCGCTCGAACACCGGCCCCATGCGCGAATTCAGCGTGTTCACCGGCGAGCCGGGTTGGTCGTAGCGGATGGTGGCCACACCGTCGTGCACCGACAACGCGATGCCGGTCGCCGCATCGTCAAGCAACAGGATGCCCGCCGTCGGCGTGCTCATACGCGCTCCACGATCATGGCGTGCCCCATGCCGCCGGCCGCACACACGGTGAGCATGCCGAACTGCCCGTTCCGTCGCGCGAGTTCATGGCACAGCGTGGTCAGCACCCGCGCGCCGGTGGCCCCGAAGGGATGCCCGATCGACAGCGAACCGCCCATCACGTTGAGCCGGTCCATATCCACCTCGCCGACCGGTGCGCTCAGCCCCGCCCGCGCGGCCCACATCGGTGAGGCGAGCCCCTGAATGTTGCTCAGCACCTGCGCCGCGAAAGCCTCGTGCATCTCCACGAGGTCGAGATCACGCAGCGTGAGTCCGGCGCGCGCCAGTGCCACCGGCGCCGCCAGCACGGGCGCCTGCAGCAGCTGTTCGGCGGGGTCCACCGCCGCGTACGCGTACGAGCGGATGAACGCGAGCGGCGTGTACCCCAGTGCTCGTGCGCGCTCCTCCGACATGAGCAATACGGCCGCGCCGCCATCGGTGAGCGGCGACGCATTACCGGCCGTAACCGTCCCGTAGGTGCGATCGAAGGCCGGCCGCAGCGCCGACAGCTGCTCGTATGTGGTGTCGTGCCGCACGCCGTTGTCCGCCGCGATCAGGCGGTCGAACGCCGGTGGCACCGGCACCGGCACGATCTCCGCCGTGAGTCGCCCGTCGGCCATGCCCTGCGCGGCGCGCTGGTGCGAGCGCAGTGCGAACCGGTCCTGCGCCTCGCGCGTGATCCCGTTGATCTTGGCCATCGCATCGGCCGACTGCCCCATCGTTTCGCCGGTACTCGGCTCGGCGATGGCCGGCGTGATCGGCACGAAGTCACGCGGCCGGAGTCGCGACAAAATGGACAGACGCTGTCCCACCGTCTTTGCCTTCGACGCCGCCACGAGCACATCGCTCATGCCGCGCGAATGCAGGATCGGCACCTGCGACAACGACTCGGCGCCCCCCGCGATCGCGATGTCGGCGTGCCCCAGCGCGATCTGATCGGCCGCATCAGTGATGGCCTGATTGGCCGAGGCACAGGCGCGCGACACCGTGTACGCCTGCACTGTTTTCGGGAAGTGGGGGAGCAGCGCGACTTCACGCGCGATGTTCGGCGCCACGACCGACTGCACCACTGTGCCGAAGACGAGCAGATCGACGGCAGCCCCGTCGAGCGCGGTGCGCTGCACCAGCTCGGCCACCGCCATTTTGCCGAGATCGATCGCCGTGTAGTCCTTGAGCACGGTGCCGGACCGTGCGAACGGCGTGCGCACACCGGCGACGATGGCCACGCGACGGCCATTTCCATGGGGAGCCATGCGTCGAAAGTAACGGACGCGCCCCTAGCGCGGCGAGGGTCCCGGCGGCATCTCTGCATCGATGCCGCATCCGCACGCCGCCCCCGGACCATCCGACCACGAAGGCGCGTCGCCCGTCGCCGCGGTCGCCGCGGTCGCCGCGCGCAGCGCCACGCTGGCGGGCCTCGCGGCCGAACCGTTCGACATGCTGATCATCGGCGGCGGCATCACCGGTGCGGGCGTCGCGCGCGAGGCGGCGCTGGCCGGCTTTCGCACCGCCCTGCTCGAGCGCGACGATTTTGCGAGTGGCACGTCGAGTCGCTCGTCGCGGCTGGTGCACGGCGGGGTGCGCTACCTCGAGCACGGGCACCTCGGGCTGGTGTTCGAGTCCAGCCGGGAGCGCCGCCTGCTGCTCGGGCTGGCGCCGCATCTGGTCCGTCCGCTCGCGTTCACCTGGCCCGTGTATCGCGGCGCGCGTGTGCCCCGCTGGAAGGTGCGCGCCGGACTCGCGCTGTACGATGCGCTGTCGCTGTTCCGCAACCAGCGGCATCAGTCGCTGGACCGCGACGGCGTGCTGGGGTCCGAGCCCGCGCTGGCCCCCGATGGGCTGGTGGGCGGCGCGCGCTACTGGGATGCGGCCACCGACGACACCCGCCTCACGCTCGCGAGTGCGCTGGCCGCGCGCGAGGCGGGCGCGGCCGTCGCCAATCATGTGTCGGTGGTTTCCGGCGTCCACGCCGACGGCCCGCAGCGCCGCCTCACGGGGGTGGTGGCCGAGGATCGGCGCACCGGGGACACGTTCGCCGTGCGGGCCCGCGTGATCATCAACGCCACGGGTCCGTGGAGCGACGCCACCGCCGCCCTCACCGGCGCGTCGCAGGGCACACAGCTGTTCGGTTCGGCCGGCTCACACATTGCCGTGCCGCGCGCGCGGGTGGGCAACCACGAGGCCGTCACGATTGTCTCGCCGCTGGACGGACGCGTGATGTTCGTGCTCCCCTCAGGCAGTCACACCATCATCGGCACCACGGAGCGCCCGGCCCGCGGCGGCCCCAACGACATTCGCGCCACGCGGGCCGAGGTCACGTACCTGCTGCAGTCGGTGAATCGTTGCTTCCCCTTCGCGCAGCTCACCATGGACGACGTGATCTCGGCCTGGTGCGGCATCCGCCCGTTAGCGGCCGTGCGCGCCGGCGAGCACAGCGCCAACGCCGCCTCGCGCGAGCATGCCATCACGCACCGTAGCGACGGTTTGGTGAGTATCACCGGCGGCAAGCTCACCACGTACCGTGCTATGGCGGCTGACGTGCTCGCGCACGCGCGCGGCGAATCCATGAAGGCCCCGCGCACCGGCGCGGCGACATCGCCCCCGCGGCGCGACGCGTGGCCCAGCGAATCCACGCCGCTCCCTGGCGGAGACATCACGACGCGTGAGGCTACGGTGCAGGAGGCGCGCGCCACGACACACGACGCGGCGGTGGGTGAACGACTGGCCCTCGCCTACGGCAGCCGCTGGCGTAATGTGTGGAGCTACGTGCAGCGCGATGCCGCACTGGGCCGCCGTCTATCCGACGACCTCCCGTACCTGCTGGCCGAAGTACCGCACGCCGTGGAGCGCGAGATGGCGCTCACCCTGTCCGACGTGCTCATCCGGCGTACGCACGTGGCCTTCGAAACGCGTGACCATGGCCGCGCCGCTGCGCGCCGGATCGCCCCCATGATGGCGGCGTTGCTGCAGTGGTCGCCGTCGGAGACCGCGCGCCAGCTCGACGACTACGATGCCGATGCCGCTCGCCTGTTCACGATCGACGATCACTGACCGCCGTCGCACTCGGCATCCTTCACCATTCTTCCTTTCCTGCCATGTCTGAATTTGCCGGCCGTGTCGTGTTCATCACCGGCGGTGCCTCCGGGATCGGTGCCGCTGCCGCACGCGCGTTCGCGGCGCAGGGCGCCCGTGTGGTGGTTGGTGACGTGCAGCCGCAGCTGGCCGAGGCCGTGGCCCGCGAGGTGAACGGCCTCGCGGTGGCGTGCAACGTGCGCGACGACGACGAGATCGCGGCGGCCATCGCGCACACCGTGCACGCGTACGGCGCCCTCGACATCGCGATCAACGCGGCCGGCATCGGGGGCGCGGAAGTGCGCACCGCCGACTACCCGCAGCCCACGTGGGATGCCGTGATCGATGTGAACCTCACCGGCGTGTTTCGCTGCATGCGGCATCAGCTGCCGGTGATGCTGGCCGCCGGACGCGGCACGATCGTGAACGTGGCGTCGGTGGCAGGGCTGGGGGGATTTCCGAAGCACTCGGCCTACGCGGCCAGCAAGCACGGCGTGGTCGGACTCACGCGCACGGCGGCGCTGGAGTACGGACGGCGCGGCATCCGGATCAACGCCCTCTGCCCCGGCTTCACGCTCACGCCCATGGTGCAAGGGATGTTCGACGCCGGGCTGCCGCAGGAAGAGCTTACGGCGCGTGTGCCGATGGGACGACTCGCCAGCGCCGAGGAGATGGCAGACACCGTGCTGTATCTGTGCAGCAGCGCCAGCGCGTTCATGAGCGGACACGCGCTGGCAATCGACGGCGGACTGACCGCGGGTTAAGGCCGCGGGGCCGCTGACGGGCCCTGCTTACGGCACGAGCAGGATCTTGCCGTGACGGCCGCCGGTGGCCGCCGCGGCCACGGCGT
>JARIEV010000099.1 GCA_031127225.1 Gemmatimonadota bacterium
CGCATCGGCGGCACCATCGCCGGCACCCGCGCCGACACCGGCCACCACCGCGCCCACCACGCCACCCGACACGAACGGCGCTGCGCTGTACCGCACGTGGTGCGCCGGCTGCCACGGCGCCACCGGGCAGGGGAATGGTCCGAACGCCAAGGCACTCCCCGTGCCACCAGCCCGGCACGCCGACGCCGCCGCCATGAGCCGGCGCCCCGACGACTCGCTCTACGACACCATCGACGGCGGCGGTGCGATCATGAACCGCAGCGCCCGCATGCCGGCCTTCGGGGGCACCCTCTCGCCGGTGCAGATCCGCGCCCTCACCGCCCACATCCGGACCCTCTGCCGCTGCACCGGGCCCGCCTGGTCGCGCGACGGCAGTCGATGACAACCCGTCATCCCCTCCGCGCCGCGCTGGTCGCCGCCGCCGTCTTGGCGGGGCTCACCGGCTGCGCGCAGGACGCCGCCGGCACCGGTGAGGGTGGCACGACGGCGCTCACCACGGTCGCCCTCCGGGCACCGGCGCCACCCCCGTCCGCCGCCGATTTCGTCGGCGCGGGGAGTTGCCAATCCTGCCATGCGGCCGAATACGCCACGTGGCAACGCTCCACGCACGGCACCGCGGGCGGTGTCCCCGGCCGCGCGGGGAACGAGGTGCGCGTCATTGCGCCCTTCGATGGCACCCCGATCCGCTTCCGCGACGCCGTGGTGATTCCGCGGCAGACGCAGGGACGCCTCAGCTTTCTCGTGCAACGCGACGGCGAAGCCGACACCACCTACACCGTGGACGGCGTGATCGGCGGCGGCCACATGAACGGCGGCGGGACGCAGGGCTTCGTCACCGCGTGGCCCGACGGCACCCAGCGCTTCCTGCCCTTCGACTGGAGCCGCGGCACCCGCGTCTGGTTCTGCCATACCGGCACCCGCGCCGAACAGGGGTGGCGGCCGATCACCCCCGCCATGCGGTTGGCCGACTGCGGCGACTGGCCCCCGTCGCGCATCCTCGGCGACGAGCCCCGGTTCAGCAACTGTCAGTCGTGCCACGGGAGCGGCATCACCGTCGGCTTCGACAGCGTCGCGAAGCGCTGGCGCACCGATGTTCGGTCGCTCGCCATCGACTGCGAATCGTGCCACGGACCGGCCGCGAAGCATGTGCGCCTCATGCGCGCCGGCCCCGCCGGGGCCGACATCGGACTGCCGGCGCTCGGCGCGCTCGACAAGGAGCGCTCGCTGGCCACCTGTATGGGCTGTCACGCCCTCAAAACCCGCCTCGCCCCCGGATATGCCCCCGGGGCACCGCTCGAGGACTACTACAGCCGCTATCTCTCGCAGTTGGGCGACCGGCCCTTCACCCCCGACGGACGCACGCGCACGTTCGCGTATCAGGAGGGGCACTACGCCAGCGACTGCTACCGCAACGGCGGGATGACCTGCGCCTCCTGCCACGATCCGCACACGCAAGGCTACCGGACCGTCGACGGCGCACCGATTCCCGGCCGCTTCGACGACCGGCAATGCACCAGCTGCCACGCCAGCAAGGCCGCCGACGTGCCGGCCCACACGAAGCATCCGGCCGCGTCCGCGGGCAGCCAGTGCGTGTCGTGCCACATGCCCTACGAGCAGCAGCACGAACTCGGGCGGGCTATCCAGTACCGTCGCTCCGACCACTCCATCGCCATCCCACGACCGGCCCTCGATGCATCGCTCGGGCTGGTCGGTGCCTGTCAGGGGTGTCATGCCACCCTGAGCACCGCCTCGCTCGAGGCGCAGGTCACGCGCTGGTGGGGCACACTGAAGCCGCACGAGACCGCCGTGGCCGGGGTCCTCGCGGCGCGCTCGGTCACCGCGCTCGACGCGGCCACCCCGCTGCTCCTGCACCCGGACTCGCGGAACGCCATGGCGCAGGTGGCCGGGCTCAGCGAATGGCTGGAGCGCTTGACCGGCACTGGCCGTGACGGCACCCCCGCGCCCGCCGCCGCGGCACCCGATGCCGCCACCGCGCGCCTGCAGGCGCTGGCCAACGCGCCCGACCTCGACGTGCAGGCGCTCGCACTGGCGGCGCTGCAGCTCGCCCGCGGCAACGACCCGGCGGTGCGCCGCCTCCTGCGCGAACGCGCGCGCCCCGCGGCCGGTGATGATCGGTCGGCGCTCCGCCGCCGCTGGGCGGTGACGCTCGGCGGCCTCGGCGACGCCGCCCGCACCGCCGGCGACGCACCGCGTGCCATCGCCGCCTATCAGGCCGCCCTCGATGTGGCCCCGGGCGATCCGTTGCTCCTGCTTAACCTCGGACTCGCCCGGGCGGCGCAGGGCGACATGGCCGGCGCCGTGTCCGCCTACCGGGAGTCGCTGCAGCGGGACCCGCGCCAGATCATGACCGAGGTCAATCTGGGCAACGCCCTCGAGCAGGCCGGTGACCCCGCCGGTGCGGTCGCGGCGTACGAACGCGCGATCGCGCGCGACCCCACCGCCGCGCTCCCACGGCTCAACCTCGGCACGCACTACCTGCGGAACGATCAGGCGGCGCAGGCCCGCCCGTATCTCGAACAGGCACTGGCCCGTGACCCGGGGCTCGCCACCGGGCATTTCCAGCTGGCCCTCGTGCTCCTCAAGGAGGGCGATCTGGGCGCCGCCGCGCGGGCCGTGCAGCGGTCGCTGGCCCTCGACACCACCAATGCCGAAGCGCGCAAACTGGGCGAGGCCCTCCGCGAAGCCCGCGGCGGGCGGTAGCCCCCACGCGGAGACTCGCCGGTCCGATCCGTCCATTCGTGACGCGACCCGCGATGAAATGGGACGAAATCGAGATAAACCGTTGCCGAGTCTACGGTAAAGCCACATATTCGCCCCGCTTTTCTGTTCACTTCTGGTCCGTTGGGCCAGCAGTTTCTTCACGACCTGTAGGAGGCACGGAATGCCCGGAGCTTTTCTCGCACGATGCCGGCCCCTCATCGCACTCGCGGTGATGGCCCTGGCCGTGCCCCTGGCCCGCTCGTCGGCCCAAGGATCCACCGCGATCGTCGAAGGTCGCATCACCGACGCCGCGAACAGTCGGCCCCTCGAAAACGTGCAGGTCAGCATTGACGGCACGACGCTGGGCGGCATGACCAACGCGCAGGGCAACTACCGGATCACGGGCATCACCGTGACCGGTGGCTCCTCGCAGGTCGTCGTCCGCGTCCGCGCCATCGGCTACTCGCGCGAGACCCGCACCGTCACGGTCGCCCCCGGCCAGACGGTCAAGGCGGACTTCTCGGTGACCGTCTCGGCGATCCAGCTCAACACGGTCGTCACCACCGGCAGCGGTCAGAAAACCGAAGTGAAGCGCCTTGGCAACACGGTGGCGGTCATTACGCCGCCGGCCAACGCGCCGATCAACGATATCTCGAATCTCCTCACCGCCCGCGAGCCTGGCGTGACCGGCCTCGTGTCGGGTGGACTCTCCGGCGAAGGCGCCAAGATCCGCATCCGCGGCAACGCGTCGCTCTCGCAGTCCAACGAGCCCATCATCTTCGTGGACGGCGTGCGCATCAACTCCGGCGGCGGCTATGGCATCGGTAACGGCGGCGGCGGATCGCCGTCGCGTATCGACGACATCGACCCCAGCACCATCGAGCGCGTCGAAGTGCTGAAGGGCGCGGCCGCGGCCACGCTGTACGGTACCGAAGCCTCCAACGGCGTGATCCAGTTCTTCACGAAGACCGGCACGTCGAGCGCCCCGCGCTGGACGATGCAGCTGCAGCAGGACGCCGTCAGCTTCGGCGACCGCGTGGCCCCGAACTCCGGCTACGCCCGCACCCAGGGGCGCGCCGATTCGCTCGCCACCTACTGGAACATCCCGGGGCTCAAGCCCTTCCAGGTGTTCGAAGTGCCGGTGTTCAACAAGTACTTCACCGAGACGGGACGTGGCAACACGTTCTCCACCTCCGTGCAGGGCGGCGGCCAGGCCGTCACCTACTTCGCCAGCGGCCGCTACTACTTCGAAAACGGCCCCTTCGGCGGTGCTGACTACGGCCCCGCGCGCGACGTGATTCGCCGCATTCAGTCCACGGCCAACCTGTCGCTCGTCCCCACGAAGAACCTCCGCCTGCGCTTCAACAACTCGTACTACAACACGCAGGGTGAGTCGCCCGAGAACAACAACAACATCTACGGCGTCAACTCCCTCAGCTACATGGCGCGCCCCGAGCTCGCCAACTGTAACGCCTCCACGTACGTCGCCCCCGGCGTCTGCTCCGGGGCCGGCAACGCCTTCGGCAATCAGGCGTTCATGACGGTGCGCGAAGCGATGCAGGTGCAAAACAAGACGGGCGTGCAGCGCTACGTCGGCACCCTCGACGGCGCCTACACCGCCACCGAGCGTCTCACGTTCAGCAGCACCCTCGGCTTCGACTACGCCTCGCAGAACGACTTCGGCCTGTCGCCCTTCGGCTACAACGTCGACCTCTTCACGTCGAACAACCCCGACGGCTCGCGGCAGGTGTACTCGGGCGGCACGCGCGTGCTGACCCTCGACGGCAAGGTCGCCTATAACCGCGACTTCGGCGCCTTCACCACGTCCAGCGTGGCCGGCCTGCAGGTCTTCAACAACCGCACCACCACCAACTCCGGCTCCTCGGCCTTCTTCCCGGGTCCCGGCATCGAAGTCGTGGGCGCCGGCGGCCAGAACATCTCGGCCGGTGAGTCGTTCCTCACCACCGTCAACGGTGGCTACTTCGCGCAGTCGCAGATCGGCTGGCGCGACTGGGTGTTCGGCACCGTCGGCGGCCGCTACGACTTCTCCAGCGCGTTCGGCAAGAACGCCGGCGGCGTCTTCTACCCGAAGGCCTCGCTGTCCATGGTGCCGTCGGATCTCAACAGCTGGTCGTCCACGCTGCTCTCCACGTTCCGCCTGCGTGCCGCGATCGGTCAGTCCGGCCGTCAGCCCGGTGCCTTCGATCAGTTCACCACGTTTGCGCCGCAGGTCACGTCGCTGGGCGCCGGCCTGCTCCCGTCGCAGCTCGGCAACGCCGACCTCCGCCCGGAAATCTCCACCGAACTCGAAGGTGGCTTCGAAGCCGGCCTGTTCAACAACAAGGTCGCCGTCGACTTCACCGCGTGGAAGCGCAACGTGAATGACGCGCTCGTCCCCCGCCTCTTCCCGACCTCGGGCGGCTTCCGCAGCGCGCAGCTCACCAACATCGGCACCATCGACGCGAGCGGCCTCGAACTCGGTGTGCGCAGCACCGCCATCCAGCGTGGCAACACCAAGCTCGAAGTCTTCGCGAACGCGGCCTACCTCAAGCAGACCCTCACGAGCCTCGGCGGCGCCCCGCCGATCCGCGTCTCGGGTGGCTATGCCCGGTACCGCATCTACCTGAAGGAAGGCGATCCGCTGGGATCGATCTACGAGCCGCGCATCGCCCCGGCCTGCGGCACAGCCCCGGCCAGCAACTCGGCCGGCAAGCCCATCGCCTGCTACACCGCCGACCAGCTGCCGATCAACTTCAATGGGCGCGGCACCCCGGCCACCAAGGCCGAACTGCTGGCCTACTTCGCGCAGCCGCGTGACATCCAGCAGTCGTCGGTGCAGAGCACGCTCCAGCCGTTCCTCGCCGACTACGACGGCAGCGGCATCCTGTTCGAACAGCGCGTCGGCGCCTCGATCCCGGTGTGGACCGGTGCGTTCGGTGGCACGCTCACGATCAGCGAGCGGTGGAAGATCCAGTCCACCCTCGAATACCGCACGGGGTACCTCGTCTCCAACCTGACCGACGGCTTCCGCCTCTCGCAGCACCCGTCGATCGGTTCGAACCGCAAGGAGTTCTCCGAGATCCAGGCGGTCATGCAGAACCCGGCCAGCACGCCGGAACAGCGCGTCGCCGCGGCCACGGAATACATCACGACCTACCGGCGGTTGCTCGAGCCCGGCCTCAATCAGGGCCAAAGCGGTGACTTCCTCCGCTGGCGTGAACTCGCCGTGACGTACAACCTCGGCGCCGACAAGGCCAAGAAGATCGGCTTCCGGGACGCGAGCCTCACGCTCTCCGGCCGCAACATTTTGCTCTTCACGCGCTACCCGGGCCAGGATCCGGAATCGAACGAAAACGGACGCGGCTCGGTCGGCACGCTCGCCGACAACTTCCAGAACGCCACCGACGGATTCGGCCTCCCCATCCCGCGCCGTTTCTCGCTCGCGCTCAATCTCAACTTCTGATCCGGAACCCCATTCTTATGAAGCACGGAATTTCGATCGGGGATTCGGCACGCCTGCGTCGCCGCCTCAGCGGCGCGGCGCTGGCCGTCGGAGCGGTAACGCTCGCCTCCTGCCAGATCTTCTCCACCGAAGTCAAGAATCCCAACGCCGTCACCGAAGACGCCATCGCGACGGCCTCCGCCGCGGCCGGCTCGCTCGTGACCGGTCTCTACGGCGCCGTCAACGCCGCCGGGAACCAGATCACCGGCGCCGTTGGTGCCGCCTCCGATGAGCTCACGTGGGTGGGCTCGCGCGAGTACTGGAACCTGCTCGACGTCGGCGATATCGGGGACCCGCTCAACGAGTACACCGACGGCATGTATCCGTACGTCAGCCAGGCGCGCTGGATGGCCAACTACGTCCTGCCCAAGCTCGAGGGCTACGACAAGGCCGGCTCCCTGCGCAACCGCGCCGACCTCGCCCAAGCGTACTTCCTCGCCGGCACCATCTACACGATGATCGGCGAGAGCTACGAGGACTTCGTCATCACGTCCGATCGCACCGCGAACGGTGCGCCCATCGGCGAAGCGAACATGCGCGTCATGTTCGACTCGGCTACGACGTACCTCGGCAAGGGCCTCACCATCGCCCAGGCGATCAACAACACGCCGCTCCAGGCCCGCATTCTGGGTATGCGCGCGCGTGCCAAGTGGTCGCGGGCCGTCTGGGGCTCGCTGCGCGCGCCGCGGGCGTTCCCGGCCAACCCGCTCATCAATGACGCGGGCGCCAACGCCGATGCTACCGCCGCACTCGCCGCGATGGGAGCCAATAGCTTCCGCTATCGCTTCGACGTCGTGGCACAGAACAACGGCGGCTGGTTCTCCACGGGTGGCGAGATGAATTCCCGTCTCGAAATCCGCGCCGGCTCGCGCTACGTGAACGTCACCACCGCCGGTACGCGCCCGCTCGACGGCGTCGCCGGCATCAAGCTGGTCGATCCCGTCACCGGCCAGACCGATCCGGCCACCGTCAAGAACATCGACGAGTGCTGCCGCTTGTCCTCCACCACGAACGTGGGATGGACCGCCACGTCGGCCAAGGAAATGCTGCTCATCCTCGCCGAAGCCGGGCTCGCCGCCGGAAACACCGCCGAATTCACCACGCGCATCAACGCGCTGCGTGCTGTCGACGGTCTCCCGGCGTGGGCCGGTTCGCCGTCTGCACGGGCCATGCTGTCGCATTCCCGCGCGGTGTCGCTGTTCCTCCAGGGGCGTCGCCTCCACGATCACTACCGCTTCCAGGAGCGCGCCGATCGCTGGGTCGCCACCCGTGGCCTCAAGCCCTGCTTCTTCCCGATCTCGTACAACGAGCGGCAGCAGAACCCGCTGGCCCCGCAGCCGGCGCAGGATCGTCCGGCGGCATGCCAGTAACCCGCTCCACGCACATCGCAGGACAGAACGACCGGCCACGGAACTCCGTGGCCGGTCGTTTCACTGCGGCCCCTGTCCTCGCGCTCACCGCGTGGTCGTTACTGGGGTGCTACACCTACGTCCCGGTGGCCGGTACGCCGGTCAGCGGCACGCCAATGATCGGAGACGGCCGGGTCGTGCTCACCGAGGCCGGGACCGCCGCCATGGCAGGTCCACTGGGGCCGAATGTTCGTGAAATCGACGGCATCATTCTCCGCGCCACGGCCGATTCCGTGGTGATGACCGTCGCCCAGACCACCACCGCCTCGCGCGAGCGGTTCACCTCCACCGGCGTCACCGTCGCGATCGCCCGGCCACTGGTGCAGGACATCAGTGCGCGGACCTTCTCCCGAAAGCGGAGCCTCACGTTTGGGGGCGCCGTGCTCGCCATCCTCTCCGTCGCCTTCAGCACCATCACGGCCGCCTCCGCCAGCGGCACCGGCGACGGGGGCGGCTCCATTCAGCCCTGACTCGGCGGGCGCCGCTTCCGAGTCGACGGCCGATTGCGACGCAATGCACTCACGACTCGGAACTTCGACTCAAAACCCACCACTCACGTGAGTCTCGGGTTTTGAGTCGAAGGTTCGGGTTGTGGGTTCACCGCTTCAGCTGCGCGCTCGCCACGTCCCAGTTAATGCGCGCCAGCACCGCGTCCAGATAATCCGCGCGGCGATTCTGGTACGTCAGGTAGTACGCGTGCTCCCACACGTCGAGCCCGACGATCGGCAGTTCGCCCTCCAGTAGCGGCGAATCCTGATTCGGCAGCCCGCGCACCACCAGCCGGCTCGTGGCCGTCTTCACCAGCCAGGCCCACCCCGACCCGAACTGCCCCACGCCAGCCGCCTTCAGCGCGGCCTTGCAGGCGTCCACCGTCCCGAAATCGCGCGTGATCATCTCCGCCAGCTGACCGCTCGGGGCCGCCGACGTGCTGCTCCCGGGTGCCAGAAGTCCCCAGTACAGCGCGTGATTGGCGTGTCCGCCCCCGTTGTTGCGGATCGCCGTCTGCACCGCCGCCGGCCACTTCCGCATCCCCATCAGCAACTCACCAAGCGTGTACGCCTGTAGCTCAGGCTGGCTCTCGAGCGCCTTGTTGAGATTCGTCACGTACGTCGCGTGATGGCGATCGTGATGAATGGTCATCGTCTGCGCATCGACGGCCGGCTCGACGGCGGTTGCCGCATAGCCGAGCACGGGGAGCACAAAGGGAAAACGCTGCGACAGCACCTCATCGGCCCGCGCAAACAACGAACGAACGCTCATCCACAACTCCACAGGAAGGAATCCGCCAACGCTGCAGCGAATCTGAAGGCGCGGGCGCCGTCAGGGAAGCGTGATTTCCCGACAGCGGCCCTCGCGGCACAACCGCAATGTGCGGGTCTCCGCGTCGGTACAGGATCGGAGGGCGGCATCCGCCCCGCCCGTCCCGTACGCCGACCGCTCACATTCAATGCCCGAGGTGACCGATGCCATACCGTTCCCGCCCCACCATTCTGCTCGCGGCCGTCGCCGCCGGCGCCCTCCTGGCCTGCGGCGGCGACACGCCCGCCACCGGAAAAAACGCCACGGCGGTGGCGCCCGGTCCCGATACCGGCGCCGTGTCCCGGCCGCTCGCCGTGGGGAACGTGGCCGGTGGGACCGTCGGGAACGCCGCCGGTGCCGCGGCCTTTACGCGCTGTGTCGTCTGCCACCAGGCCGACGGCGGCGGCCTGCCGAATGTCTTTCCACCACTGGCCGGCTCGGAGTGGGTGAACGGCAGTGCGGATCGGGTGCTCGCCGCCGTCATGCACGGGGTCACCGGACCGATCACCGTGAAGGGCACCGCGTTCAACAGCGCCATGATGCCCTACGGGACCGGGGTCCCCATGACTGATCAGGAACTCGCCGACGTCGTCACGTACGTGCGAGCGAGTTGGGGAAACCGCGGATCGGCGGTCACACCCGCCGACGTGGAGCGGGTGCGTCGGGCCACGGCCTCCCGCACCACACCCTACACCGCCACCGAGCTGCAGGCGATGCCGTAACAGGCTGATGCCCCAGCCTCCGGCACGTGACCATGTGCTGATGGTTGGGGCATCAGGTAGCGCCATAAACAACTCATCAAAGTATCAGTAACGCGCCAAATACCGCTCAAGCTCCCACGCGCTCACCTGCTGGTTGTATTCCCGCCACTCCGAGCGCTTGGCCGCCAGGAACTGCTCCGTAATGTGCTCGCCCAGCGCCTCACGCATCACGTCACTCTTGTCCAGCTCGTCGCACGCTTCGTTCAGATCCTGCGGCAGGTCGTCCACGCGCAGGCGCCGGCGCTCCCGGAACGACATCTCCCAGATGTTCGTGTTGATCGGCTCACGCCAGTCGGCGCTGGTTTCAATCCCGTCCAGCCCCGCCGCCAGCATCGCGGTCAGCGCCAGATACGGATTGGCGCTCGGGTCGGGGGTGCGCAGCTCCAGGCGCGTCCCCATGCCGCGACGCTCCGGCACGCGGATCATGGGCGACCGGTTACGCATACTCCACGCCACGTTCACCGGCGCCTCGAACCCCGGCACCAGTCGCTTGTACGAATTCACCAGCGGATTCGTGACCGCGCACAGCGCCCGCGCATGCTTCAGCAGGCCGCCGATGTAGTGCAGCGCCGTCACGCTCAGCGCCCACTCGCGCTGCGGGTCCCAGAACGCATTCTGCCCCCCGGCGAACAGCGACTGGTGGGTGTGCATGCCACTGCCGTTCTGCCCGAACACCGGCTTCGGCATGAACGATGCGATCAGCTTGAACTGCCGCGCCACCTGCTTCACCACGAAACGGAACGTCGCGATGTTGTCCGCCGTGCGCAGCGCATCGGCGTACCGGAAGTCGATCTCGTGCTGCCCGTGGGCCACTTCGTGGTGCGAGGCCTCTACCTCAAAGCCCATCTGCTCGAGCGTGTCCACAATCGCGCGGCGTGCCTCCTCACCAAGGTCCATCGGCGCGAGATCGAAGTAGCCGCCCACATCGTGGGTATCGGTGGCCGGACGGCCGTCAGCGGCGGTCTTGAACAGAAAAAACTCCGCCTCCATCCCCGCGTTCATCACGTAGCCCATCGCCGCCGCCCGCGCCACCTGCCGCTTGAGGACATAGCGCGGATCCCCCTCGAACGCCGTGCCGTCGGGCCGGTTCACGTCGCAGATCAATCGCCCCACGCGCGCCGACGGCTCGCCCCACGGGAAGATCTGGAACGTCGTCAGGTCCGGCGCGAGCAGCATGTCCGACTCCTCGACACGCACAAACCCCTCGATGCTCGACCCGTCGAACATGATGTCCCCGGTCAGCGCCTTCCTGAACTGGGACGACGGAATCTCGACGTTCTTGATCACGCCCAGAATGTCCGTGAACTGCAGGCGCAGAAAACGCACCTGATGTGCCTCCGCCAGTTCGAGAATGTCGGTGGCGGTGGCACCCGCCAGGGAGGCGGGCACGAGGGAACGGCTTTGAATCGGCACGATTCGACGGAAAGGGAGGAGTGCAGGCGTAGCGTATTGTAGTATTTTCCACGCCTCATGACTTCCTCGAATCTTTCCGGGGGCTCAGCCCCTCTCGCCGGCGCGGGGTTCTGCGCGGCCTGCGGCGCGGCCCTCTCCACCGGCGCCCGCTTTTGTCATCGCTGCGGCACCCCCCTCGGCCAGGGGCTTCCCGTGGTGCGCCAACCAGCGGCCAGCGGTGCCGCCGCCGTGCTCCCGTGGGGCGTGGCCTTCGTGGCCCTGCTCGCCCTCGTGGCCATGTTCGCCGGTAAAAACTTCGGCGCGGCCAAGGGCTCCGGCATCGACGGCTCGGCCAATTCGCTACCCACGCAGGCCGTGGATGGCGCCGCTGGCGGAGCCCCGTTCGCGCAGGGTGGGGGCGGCGCCGCACCGAACATCGCCAACCTCTCCCCCAGCGAACGCGCCAACCGGTTGTACACGCGCATCATGGAGTACGCCGAGGGGGGTAAGGTCGACTCCGTGGCCTTCTTTGCGCCGATGGCCATGGCCTCGCATGAGATGCTCACCGAGCCGACGACCGACGAACGCTATCATTTCGGCCGTATCGCCGAAGTCACCAACGCCGCCCCCGTCGCCATCGCGCAGGCCGATTCCATTCTCGCGGGCAACCCCAACAATCTGCTGGGACTCCTGCTCGCGGCCCGCGCCGCCCGGATGTCCGGGGACACGGCGGGCGCCAAGCGCTTCGACCAACGCCTCCTGAAAGCGCTCGAGCCTGAACTCGCCACGCGGTTGCCCGACTACGACATGCATCGCGCTGAAATCGACCGCGCCGCCGACGAGGCGCGTCGCCCGAACTGACGCGTCCACGCGCGACCGATTGCCGTACCCTCGAAAAGGTGGTACGGTGATCAGGTCGGCGGGAGCCAAGCGCTGCCGTCCTGTGCAGGAGCATGCGACGCCGCATGCCCGCGCCCCGATCAGGTCAGGACCGATCATCATTCGTCGCTGTCGCGGACTGCTCCGCGGGGCCAGTCCACGTCGTGACACTCCCATCGCCTGACACCTCGCCCAACACACGGGGTGAGATCGCGCCGAGCAACCTGACCGACACGCTCACGCAATTCGTCCGTGATCTGTCGGACAGCGCCCTCACCGTTGGTGCCCTGTACGAGCGCCTCGCCCACACGGCACGGGCACTGATCGGCGTCGAGGGTAGCTGCGTACTCGAGGTCGAGCCCGATGGCTACCGCATAGCGGCACCGAGTGGCATCACCTCGGTGTGCCGTGGACACCTGTTCACGCTCGACACGATGCCGCCGCTGTTCCGGCAGGTGCTGCTGTCGGGGACCGCCGCGTGCGACAACGGGGACACGGCACCGAAGCAGAGCAGCGAAGGACCGCAATTCCCGATCGAGATGCGCCAGCTAGCGGCCACCCCCATCATGCTCGACGAGAGCGTGCGGGGGCTGCTGATCGGCGTCAATCACCACGACGCCCGCTTCCGTGCCGAGGATGTGGCCCTGATGGGCTATCTCGCCGCACACGGCGCCCTCGTGATGCGGAGCCGGGCCCTCGTACAGCAAGCCGAAAAAGCGGCAGACAACGCGCGTACGCGCGCCGAGGAGGCCGCACGGGCCGCGCATGTCAACGCCATCCTGGTCAAAACCGCACGCGCGCTGGCCAACGCCACCACGAGGGAACGACTCTACGCCGGCCTGGCCGAGGTGCTCGTGCAAGAGCTCGGCGCCACCGGCTTCGGCGTCTACAACGCCGACCGCGTGCAGCGCACTGCGCGCGTGGAATACCAGTGGGGAAGCCCCAGCATTGAGCCGGCGCGCATGGAAACAGCCTTTTGGCGCACGCCGCTCGCTGAGGTCGTCCTGCGGGCATCCCCGGTGTTCATCGAGGATCTCCGGCGCGAAGATCCGGACAGCGACATCGGGCAGGCGCTGATCGAGACCGGAGTCTTCGCCCTCGCGCTGCTCCCGCTGGTGCTCGAGGAACGCACCCAAGGCGTGCTCGTAGTGCGTTTCCCCGGCACGCGCCAGTTCGACGACGCCGACCGCGCCTTGATGCGCGACCTCACCACTCAGGTGGCGCTCGCCTTCCGCACCACGATGCAGTTCGGCGAAATCGAACGCCGCGCCGATCGCCTGGCTCTGCTCGCCCGCGCCCAGCAGCAGCTCACACCGCTCCTCAGCACCGAAAAGCTGCCCTCGGCCATCGCCGAGGCAGTGCATCTCGTCATTCCCTGCCAGATCGTTGAAGTGCTGTCGCTGGGCGACGACGGCCTGCGGCGTCTCGTCCGGATACAGGACGGTCAGGTACGGTCGTCGGAGCCCAGCGCCGTGCCCGAAACCGACCTCGCACGGGAAACATCGCTCACGGGCATTCCCAGACTGGCGTCCTGTTTCGTCCCGGTCCCTGGCGTCACAAAAGGAACCGTGGAGCTGTGTGCCCCCGTCCGCGCCGGCCGGCGCGACGTGGGCGTGATCCGGCTCGTGGACACGAGATCCGATGTCTTCGCCCTGCAGGACCTCGACCTGCTTGCGATCATGGCGCGCCACGCCGGCGCCGCGATCGAGAGCGCGCGCCTGTTTGCCTTGCAGGAGTTTCAGCGCCAGCGCGCCGAGGGCGCCGCCGAAGTCGCGCGCGTCACCCTGCAGGCCACCACGCTCGCCGCAGGGACCGCGGAGCTGCTGCAGGTCCTTGACCGCCTCATCCCGTCCAACGGCAAGGCGCTCGGAGTGGCACGTGCGCGCGATGGCCAGATCGAATACATCGCCACCAGCGGCACCCTCGATCCGCTCAAAGGTCATCGCCCGGAGAGCGCCAAGGGCATCGCCCATGTCGCCCCCGACGGACAACCGACCGAGTTACACACCCTGCGCGACATGGCACCGGACGGTCTCGCCGAGTCGCTCCCCGATGAATGGGCGCTCGTGGTGCCGCTCGCCGCCCGTGAGCGGACATTGGGCGTCCTGCTGGTCACCACCCCGTACACTACCCCGCTACGGCGGCGCGACCGGATCACCCTCGAGCGCCTCTCCACGTCG
>JARIEV010000100.1 GCA_031127225.1 Gemmatimonadota bacterium
GCTGCAGTGTCTGGCAGCGCAGACCATCGCGGCCGACATGGAACTCATTCTCGCGAGCGATACCCCACAGACGCTGACGGACGCCGAGCCGGCGCTCTCCGCCTTTGGCGCCGTGCAACTGGTCGTGGGCGACGTGACACGGCTGCCGCACCTGCGCGGCGTGTGTGGCACGCACGCGCGGGCGCCCATCGTGGCGTTCAACGAAGATCATGCGTTCGTGGCACCGGACTGGGCCGCGACGGTGGTCCGCCTCTTCGCCGGCGACCGGCGGGTGGTGGCCGCCGGTGTCTGCATGTCGAATCCGAATCCGCAGCATCCGGTCAGCCGCGCGCAATTTGCGGCATTCTTCGCGCGCTATGCGCCAGAGGCGTGGGCGGCGGGCGATCACGAGGTGGACACATTGCCGTGGCACAACACGGTGTACCGGGCGGAGGCGCTGCAGACGGTCACGCACGCGCTCGGTACGGATCTCGGCCGGGAGCTCGAAGTGGAGGGGACGCTGCAGGCACATCTGCGCGTCGTGATGCCCGACTGCCGATTCCTGCTGTCCACGCACAGCCTGATTCAGCATGTGAATGTCAGCCGGCTGGCACCCGCCGTCGGTCACGCGGTCATCGGTGGTCGACTGTTTGCGGCCGATCGGGCCGCACAGCATCGCTGGAGTCGCTGGCGGCGTGTGGTGCAGGCTGGCGGGTCACCGTTGGCGCCCTTCGTCCGGTTGTGGCGTGACCGCCAGGTGCTGTCGGCCGGCGCGCGGGGCCCGGCCGACGCGGTGAACCTGTGGAGCCACGCGTGCCTGATGGCGGCAGGACATGCGCTCGGCGAGATGATCGGTCTGCTGGCTGGATGCGACGTCACTCATGTGCAGCGGTACGCCGACTACGAAAGTCGGCGCGCACGCTTCGTACAGGCGAGGGACCGTGCCCTGCTACATGCCTGAACTGACCGTCATCATTCCCACCAATCGGCCGCCAGCGACGCTGGCGCCGTGTCTGCAGGCGCTCACCAAGCAGCGCATGGCGCCCGCGCGGTTCGAAGTACTCGTCATCAACGACGGCGCGCTACACAATCTCGCGCCGCTGGCGGAGATATTCCGTACCGCCGGGCTGCAGGTCCGTGTGATCGAGGTGCCACGCGGCGGGCCGGGGCCCGCGCGGAATCGGGGGGCGGCCGAAGCCGCGGGCGCGCTGCTCGTGTTCACCGATGACGATTGTCAGCCGGAGCCGTCGTGGCTCGAAGCCATGCTGGCGGCCTCCCAGCACCACCCCAATGCCCTGCTCGGTGGCAACGTGGTGAACAGGCTCAAGCACCGACCCGCATCGGAAGCGAGTCAACTACTGGTCAGCTTTCTGTATCGCTGGTACAACCGTGATCCGTTCGACGCGCGATTTTTTGCGTCGAACAACATGGCTGCCCGTCGCGATCAATTTCTGGCCCGTGGCGGATTCGATCCGCGTTTCACCCTCAGTGCCGGTGAGGATCGCGAGCTGTGCGCACGATGGCGGGAAGACGGGGGACGACTCGTGTATGTGCCGACCGCGCGGATCGGACATACCCATGACCTGAGCGTCACACAGTTCTGGCGTCAGCATTTCAAATACGGCCGTGGTGCGGCGATGTACTGGGCGGTCCGCGGGTCGGTTCATCAGCACGGTTCCAGCGACGGGGAGATCGCTGTGCGGGCGCCGGACGGGCGAGCCGAGGTCGTGGTCGAATCGCCCGCGTTTTATTGGCACTTGCTCTGCTACCCGCTGCGCACCGTGCGCTGGCCGAGGGCACTCACCGTGACCGTGCTGGTGGCGCTGAGCCAGCTGGCCAATGCGCTCGGGTACGTCACCACCGCCAGACACTGGCCGCGGCTTCGGTCCACGCAACGCCGCTCGCGCTCAGAGCTTCTGCGTTGACAGCAGGAGGCTCGTTTCCGAATTGGCCACACCTTTGATGCCCCGAATGCGACGCAACACGGCGTCGAATGTCTCGAGACTGTCCGTGCCGATTTCGGCCACGATGTCCCACCGTCCGTTGGTCGTATACAACGCCTGCACCTCGGGGTAGCCCCGCAGCGTGCGCAGGATCGCATCGGAGCGATCCCCTTCAATCCGGTCGCCTTCCACCGCGATCGACATGATCGCCCGCACGCGATGCGCCGCGGCCTCCGGGGTGGTGCGGACCGTAAACCCCAGGAGCACGTTGTCGGCGATGAGCCGGTCGATGCGATTCTGCACCGTGCCCCGCGACACCCCCAGCTGCTTGGCCAGCTGCGCCACCGACATCCGGGCGTTCTCCCGCAGCAGCCCGATCAGCCGCAGGTCCTGTGCGTCGAGTGATTTGATCATATTGCCAAATATAGCCAGCATTTCGTCATGTTATTTAGCATTTATGGTCATTCATTGAACTTGTTGCTACCATGGCGAAGCGGGCAGCTTGAAGCCATGAATGCGACCTTCGCCTCCCCCGCCCGTGCTGTCGTCAAACCGTGGACCGGCACCGTCCAGCTGATCGGCGTCCCCATGGACCTGGGGGCCAGCCGCCGCGGGGTGGACATGGGCCCGTCGGCCATGCGCCTCTCCAGCCTCACCGCGCAGCTCGAACGGCTCGGCCTCACGGTGCTGGACGCGGGCAACGTGCCGGTGCCGGATCGCACGTCGCTTGGCAACGAACCGCGCGCCGTGCTCGACGCGATCACCGAGGTGTGCATCGATCTCGCCGAACGTACCGCCACCGCCGTGCGCGCCGGCATCCGCCCGCTGGTGCTGGGCGGTGATCATTCGCTGGCTGCCGGCTCCGTGGCGGGTACCGCCACCGCCCTCGCCGAACGCGGGCAACGCACGGGCCTCATCTGGCTTGATGCACACGCCGACCTGAACACGCCGCAATCGAGTCTCAGCGGCAACGTGCACGGCATGCCGGTCGCCCACCTGTTGGGATTCGGTCATCGGCGCCTACGCCAGCTGTCCACCGCGATACCGGCGGTGAGCCCCGAGCATCTCGTGTACGTGGGACTGCGTGATCTCGACGACGCCGAGCGCGCGATGATCCGCGAACTGGGGCTGCGCGCGTTCACCATGCGCGACATCGACGAGCGCGGTCTGCGCGCGGTGATGGACGAGGCCGTGAGCATCGCGACCACGGGCACGGGCGGTGTGCATGTGTCGTGCGACGCCGACTGGGTCGATCCTGCGGATGCACCGGGCGTGGGCACGCCGGTGCGCGGTGGTGCCACGCTGCGTGAGGCGCATCTCGCGATGGAGATCGTGCACGACTCCGGCGCGATGGTGGCCATGGACCTGGTGGAGATCAACCCGATTCTCGACCGACAGAACCAGACCGCTGAACTGTGCGCCGAGCTGATCGCGAGCGCCTTCGGCCGTCGGATTCTCTGAGCCCGGAGCACACCATGACGCCGACGACGATGACCGCCACCGACGAACTGATCGCCCGCGAAGACACGTGGGGCGCGCACAACTATCACCCGCTCGATCTGGTGATCGACCACGCCGAAGGCGCGTGGGTGACCGATGTGGAAGGCAAGCGATACCTCGACTGCCTCAGCTCCTACTCGGCGGTGAATCAGGGCCACTGTCATCCGCGCATTCTGGCCACGTTGGTGCAGCAGGCGTCGCGCGTGACGCTTACCTCGCGCGCGTTCCGCAACGATCAGCTGGGCCCGTTCTGCGAGGAGCTCGCGGCGCTGTGCGGTATGGAGATGGTGCTGCCCATGAACACTGGCGCCGAAGCGGTGGAAACCGCGATCAAAGCGGCACGGCGCTGGGGCTATCGCACCAAGGGCATCCCTGACGGGCAGGCCACGATCATCGCCTTCGAGCACAACTTCCACGGCCGCACCACGACGATCGTGGGATTCTCATCGGAGCCGGCATACAAGGCCGACTTCGGCCCGTTCGCGCCGGGCTTTGTGCTGGTACCGTTCGGCGATATCGAGGCCGTGCGGGCGGCGATGACGGCGAATACGTGCGCCGTGCTGATCGAGCCGATTCAATGCGAGGCCGGCGTGCTCATGCCGCCCGACGGCTTTCTGGCCGAGCTCTCGGCGTTGTGCACGGCGAATCGCGTATTGCTGATCGCCGACGAGATCCAGACGGCGCTGGGCCGCACGGGTACCATGTTCGCCTGTGATCACGACGGTGTCACGCCCGACATGTACGTGTTGGGCAAGGCACTGTCGGGCGGCTTCTATCCGGTGTCGGCGGTGGTGTCGCGACGCGAGGTGCTTAGCGTGTTCGGCCCCGGATCGCACGGCAGCACCTTCGGCGGTAACCCGTTGGGATGCGCTGTAGCACGCACGGCGCTACGGGTGTTGCAGGACGAACATCTGGTGGAGCGGTCGGCCGAACACGGTGCGTGGTTCCTGGAGCAGGTACGCACGCTGCGCCATCCGGCCATCAAGGCCGTGCGCGGACGCGGGTTGATGATCGCGGTCGAGCTGCACGAGCAGGCGCGGCCGTACTGCGAGGCGCTCAAAGCGCAGGGCATGCTGTGCAAGGAAACGCACGACACCGTGATTCGCCTGTCACCACCGCTGGTGGTGAGCCGCGAAGATCTGGCGTGGGCGATGGGGCGGCTGCGAGCGGTGTTCGCGAGCTGACGGGAACTGCACAGTACTCAGTGTTCTGGCAACAGGCGTCAGACTGGGTATAGTGGTCAGAGTCGAGCCGCTACAGTGCTCAATGTCGAGAATTTCCTGACTGCGTGTGCGGCGGCGGGGATTCGTTGGGGCGACGGCGCGCGACGACCTTGGGAACCGTCAGCTCCACGAAACCCGCTCGGTACTGTGCACTGCTCCTGCTGAATTCTGACCACTATACCGATCAGAATTCTGACGCCAGTTCACTGAGTACTGAATCCGCGAAAATCAGCCACATCGCGCCTCACCCGAACCGTCTCCGCCGTCACTCCAGCTCCTTCCCTTGCGTATTCGGGATCACCGACCACGTGATCGCCGCCAGCAGGTACGCTGCACCCGCCACCGCGAACGCCGTCTGAAATCCGCGTGACGTGGCCAGCGATCCCACCGTAAACGGGGCCGCCGCGCTCGCGATGCGACCGATGTTATAGGTGAATCCCTGCGCCGAGGCGCGGATCTGTGTGGGGTACATCTCCGCCGTCACTGCGCCGAAGCCGCTGAAGAAACCGGTGCCGAAGAACGCCACGAACGGGCCGAGCAACAGCAGCAACCACGGGTTCGACAACGAGCCGTATAGCGGCAGCAGCAAGCTCGCACCCAGCAAGTACACCACGTACACCTTCTTGCGGCTCATCACGTCGGTGATGTACCCGAACGATACGTAGCCCAGCCACATCCCCAGCTGCATGAACACCACCAGCTTGGACATCGTGGCGGTGCTGAGGCCGATGCCACCCTGCGCGGCAGGTAACGAGAGGTACGCCGGGATCCACCCGTTCATCCCCCACCAGCCGAACAGCGTGCAGGCGTTCATGAAGGTGACGGCCGCCGTGCGCTTGAACATCGCGCCGCGGAAGATGTCGAACACCGAGTGCGCGCGCGGTGCATTCGGCCGCGCGGCGGCTCCCGAACGCTCGGCGTCGAGACGCGCCGCGTGCAGCGCTTTCCACGCGTCGGGCTCTTCCACACGGCGACGCACCCAGAGCGTGAAGAAGGCCGGCAGGATGCCGATGAAGAACACCGCGCGCCATCCGTATGCGGGCAGCACGAACCCCACCACCGTGGCCGCAGCCGCAAAGCCGATCGCCCACGCGCTCTGCATGAACGCCAGTGCGCGGCCGCGCGACGCTGCCGGCCAGCTCTCCGACACCAGCGCCGCACCGCTGGCCCACTCGCCACCCATGCCGAGCCCCAGCAGGGCGCGGAAGAACGCGAACTGCCAGAAGGTGTTCGAGAGGCCGCACGCGGCCGTGAACACGGAGTACAGCAGCACGCTGGCAATCATCGACTTCGTGCGGCCGTACCGGTCGGCCACCCACCCGAAAAAGAGACCGCCCGCCGCGCCGCCCAGCAGCGTGATCGACCCCAGCGCGCCCGCCTGCATCTTCGTGAGCCCCAGCTCGGCAATCACCGCCGAGAGCGTGAGCGAGAAGAGCATCACGTCGAAGGCGTCGAGCGCCCACCCCATCGACGCGGCAATGAGGGCGCGGCGGGGCTGCGGCGGCGCGCTGTGCCACCAGCCCATGAGGCCGGCGGCGGACGCGGGAGAGCCAGACGAGGCAGAAGACGGTGCAGTCATGCCGGCGAAGCTACGCCCGGGGACGACGGGCCGTCAGGGCGTCAGGGGACGCACGCCCCGAGAATCCCTGACAGTCATTGGCCGACTGAGGCGGTACGCATACCACACACCCTTCTTCACCGTCAAGGAGTCGATCATGCGTACCATCCGTTCGGCCGTGCTGCTGGGCGCCCTGCTGGCGTGCGCCACCCCAGTGTCGGCACAGTCCACCGACCGCGACGGGCGCTGGCTGTTCCGCCTGCGTGGGCTGTCGATGACCACCGTGCACAAGTCCGACGAGATTACCTCCCTCGGACTCGCCGACAATGCGATCACAGTCAGCGACGCCGTGTTCCCCGAACTCGACGCTACGGTGTTCCTGTCACAACGCGTCGCACTGGAGTTGGTGCTCACGTATCCGCAGCAGCACGACGTCATGGTGAGCGGCGCCAAGATCGGCACCGTCAAGCAGCTGCCACTGACACTGATGGGCCAGTATCACATGCTCCCCGAGGGGACGGTGCGCCCTTATATCGGCGCGGGGATCAATGTCACCTTTTTCACCGATGTACAGCTCAGCATCCCCAGCGTGGGGGCAGTTGACCTCGAATCGAGTTCGATGGGGATGGCGGGACAGCTCGGCGCCGATATCCGGCTCATGCCGGGGCTCTTTCTCAATGTTGACCTGAAGAAGGCGCTGGTCGCCTCTGATATCACGAGTGGGAGCAGCACGCTCTCCGCGGTCCGCATCCATCCGTGGCTGGCGAGTGCCGGCCTCGGCATCCGCTTCTAGCGTCGAGGTCCCGACGCATTGCCCCGGGGCGGCGGGGCGATCATCCCGGCCCGGCGGTTTGTATCCACTCGGACAGCCGCTCCACGCCCACGCGCAGGCGGACTGGATCCTTTGACGCGAAGCACCACCGCAGCCACCCCTCGGCCTCCGGCGCAAACGCACGTCCCGGCGCGAGGCCGAGTCCGGCCTCCCGGACGAGGCGCTTGGCGGTGCCGAGGGAATCGTCAAACCCATCCAGTTTGAAGAACGCGTACATGCCGCCCCGTGCCGCCGCGACGTGCACACCGGGGATCGCCCGCAGCAGGGGCACGAGCGTGTCACGGCACACCTTGAGATGCGCCACCACGCGCGGCGTCACCTCGTCCGTACGACGGATGGCCACGACACCGGCGCGCTGGGTGAAGACACTGGCGCAGGAGGTGTTGAACTCGATCAGCTTGCCCATGTGTGGCGTCAGCACCTCCGGCATCACCAGCCAGCCGAGACGCCAGCCGGTCATCAGAAAGCTCTTGGAAAAACTGTGTGCCACGACCAGACGGTCGTCGGGTGTGGACAGATCCAGAAAGCTGGGCGCGCACTGCGTGGGCGTGGGTTCGTAATACAGGCGCTCATACACCTCGTCCGCGACAATCCACGTACCGGTCGCGCGGCAGTGCGCCAGGATGATGGCCTGTTCCGCCCGGCTCAGCGTCCAGCCCGTCGGATTATTGGGCGCGTTCAACACCAGCACCTTGGTGGCGGGGGTGATCGCCGCCAGCAGCGCGTCCATATCCAGCATCCACTGCCCGCTGTCCACGCCGCTCAGTACGGGGCTCAGTGCGACCGTGCGCACCGTCGCGCCCATGATCAGCGGCTGCGCCAGCAGATTGGGCCACACCGGCGTCACCACCACCACCTCATCGACGGCGACGATCAGCGCCTGCATGGTGACCATCAAGGCACTGACGCCGCCCGACGTGATGGCGATGCGCGCAGAGCCGACCTCGCCGTGCAGATCGGTCATGTAGCCGGACACCGCCTCACGCAGCTCCGGCAGCCCGAGATTGTGCGCGTAGAAGGTCTCACCCTGCTGGAGCGAGTCGATCGCCGCCTGCCGGATGAAGTCTGGCGTCACCTCGTCACTCTCGCCGAACCAGAAGGCCAGCACATCACTGCGGCCCATGCCGGCATTGGCCACTTCACGAATCCGGGATGCTTCGAGATCGAGCAGCGCGTGTCGCATATCTCCCTTCAATGAGCGTGAATCTGCACCACCCAACCGAACCAGACGTCAACCGCGCATCTGGAGCCGCCGCATCGCTACGGTTGCAGCTGCTGCATAAACGTAGCAGCGTCGATGTTGGCGCCGCACACCACCACGCCCACACGCTGGCCGTCGAGCCGCTCGCGCAGCGGATACATGAGTGCTGCCAGCGCCGCGGCACCGGCGGGCTCGACCACCAGCTTCGCCGCGCGGAACGTGAGCCGCATCGCCTCGCGGATCTGGTCGTCATTCACGAGCACCACCTCGTCCACGAACTGCCGGTTGAGCGCGTACGAATACGGTTCGCAGCGCGGCGCGCCCAGTGAATCGGCGATCGTGCGCACCGCGTCGATGGACTGCGGTGACCCCGCCAGAAAACTGCGGTGCATGGTGTCGGCACCCTCGGGTTCCACCACATACACCGCGGTGCGCGGGCTCATCTGCTTCACCGCACAGGCCACGCCACCAGTGAGTCCACCGCCACCGGCGGCCACGATCACCGCGTCGAGCTCCTGCCCGGTGGCCCGCACCTGGTCGATGAATTCTATGCCCACACCCGCCGTGCCCAGCGCGGTTTTCGGCCCTTCGTACGGGTGCACGTACGTGCGCCCTTCGGCCGCGGCGATCTCCTGCACGCGGGCGAACGCGGCATGCACGTGCTCCACCAACTCCACGGTCGCGCCGAGCTCACGGCACAGCTGCACGCGGAACGCGTTCGCCGTTCTCGGCATGACCACGGTGGCTGTGGTACCGAGCACGCGCGCGGAGTAACCCAGCGAGATGGCGTGATTCCCGGCCGACACACCCACCACGCCCCGCGCGAGGGCGGCGGCGTCGAGATCGAGCATCACCGACAGCGCGCCGCGGGGCTTGAAGCTGCCGGTGCGTTGGAACAGCTCTTCCTTGAACCACACGTCCGTGGCGTCACCCACGGCACGGGCGAGCGCGTCGTCCACCAGCCGGCGCACCGGGGTGGTGATCACCAGATCCCCCAGTCGCGCACGATTGGCGCGGATGGCCTCGACCGTGGGGACGTCGATGCCGTCCGGCGTCGTCACGGTGCCGGGCGTCGGTACAGGCCCACCAGCACGCCCTTCCCGCGCACGTGCGAGGCCATCGCCGCCATCACCTCGCGCCGGGTGAGCGGGGGGGACATGCCGGTGGGCGCCACATTCACCATGGCGTCGAGGGCGTACAGTTCGAAGACGTAGTGATGCGCTGGCCCCGTGGCCGGTGCGGCGGGACCGCGATAGTACGGTCCGGTGCCGCTGATCTGCCGCATGCCGTCGGCTGCCTGCGCGCCCTGCGGTACGCCTTCGGGGAGCGACGTGGCGGTGCCCGGGATGTTCCACACCATCCAGTGGAGCAGGTCGTCGGTGCCGTCACCGATCGCGGCGTCGGCATCGTGCACCAGCAACACGAAGCTGCGCGTGGAATCGGGAGCGCCGCTCCATCGCAGCGCCGGAGACACATCACGTCCGGTCTGCGCGTGGCGCGTCGGGATCATGCCGCCGTCGGTGAACGCGCTCGACGTCAGCGTGATCACCCGCATCGCGGCTCGCGCCGGGGCGCGGGCCGGCTGCGGTGCGGCGGGCGTGGCGGGGCGCGCCTGGGCGCCGGCGGTGTGCGCAACGCACAGGGCGGCGGTCGCGACGAGCACACGCAGCGTGAGGCGGCTCATGGCGTCGCTCACGAGAACGACTTCGGCTGACGCTTGCGCCACACGTCGTACCGGGCGCGCAGCGTTTTCACCGGATTGAGATTTTCGCCGGCCTTGATCGCGTTGGGGCCGCCCTGCTCGGGCTGCGTGACCGTGAGATACATCGCGTAGGTGCCGTTGTTGTGGGAGTCGCCGTTCGTGTCGGTGGCGTTCGCCATCAGGATGTACGCGATGTACGACGTACGCCCCTCGCACGGGCTGGCTGGCGCCGACCCGTCCGCAGGGAGCGGCGGACAGACGCAGCGGCTGTCACCGCCGTACTGATCGGCCGTTTCCAGCGCCGCCATCACGCGATCGGTGAGCGCGCCCGTGGTGTGCAGAAACGCCTTCACCGCGTTCGGGATCACCTCGCCAGGCCGCAGGATATTCCCTTGAATGGAGTAGTAGATCTGCGTGCCCGGCACGCGTCCCTGGATGTCCTGCGACACGTAGCCGTTGGTGAGCCCCGAGTGGCCGGCGCTGCGTCCGGTGAGATCCAGAATGCCAAACTGCCGCGACTGAAACGCCGGATCCTCGGAGAGCATCTCGATGATGCGCGCCGGGTCGGTGCCCTTCTGCAGCTCGCGGTACACCAGCATCTGATTGGCGTGCGTGCCGTCCACGCCGGCCTGACACGCGGCCACGCCCTTCCCGGGCACCACCACAGCCTGAATGCCCATCAGGAAGGCATCGTTGTTGTTCACGCAGGTCGCCGAGGCGATCACCACGCGTCCGGTGGCGGCATCAACGGCGATCACGGACCACGTGGCGTGCGCCGTGGCGGGGAGCGTGATCGAGAGCACGAGCAGGGCAGCCGCGTAGCGGCGCGCGTGGTGCAGCAGAAAGGTCAGCATGCCGCAAACGTGCCCCCCGAACCGGCCGCCCCGCAAGGGACGGGGCGCCCGTGCGTCGGACTACCGGCGCACGAGCCGCAGGGCGCGCTCGTACACACTGACGTACTGCTGCGCCGCCTGCGCCCACGAGTGATCCTCGCGCATCCCCCGCGCGCGCAGCAGCGCCCAACTCTCCGCGTCCCGGAACGTGTGCAGCGCGCGGCCGATGGCGTCGGCGAAGTGATGCGCGTCGTACGGGTGAAAGCGGAATCCGTTGCCGTCGTAGCCTTCACGCACGGTGTCGTTGAGGCCGCCGGTGGCACGCACGATCGGCACGCTGCCGTAGCGCAGCGCGATCAGCTGGCCCAGCCCGCACGGCTCGAAGCGCGAGGGCATGAGGAACGCGTCGCTGCCGGCATAAATGCGCTGCGCGAGGGCGGCATCGAAGCCGAGGCGCACCGCCACGCGGTCCGGATGCGCGCGCGCGTGCTGCTGCAGCGCGAACTGCAGATGCGGGTGGCCCGATCCCAGCACCACCAGCTGCGCATCGGTACGCGCCATCAGCGACGGGATCACCGCATCGAGCAGGTCGAGCCCCTTCTGCTCCACCAGCCGCGACACGATGCCAAGCAGTGGCCGACCAGCATCCACCACGAGGCCGAGCTCGCGCTGCAGGGCCGCCTTGCAGAGGGCCTTGCCAGTGGGGTCGTCGGCACTGTAGCGAGCGGCCAGATGCGGATCGGTGGCCGGATCGAACACGGTGCCGTCGATCCCGTTCAGGATCCCCACCACACGGTCACGCCGCCCGCGCAGCAACCCATCGAGGCGCTCGCCGTACTCGGGCGTCATGATTTCCTGCGCGTACGTGGGGCTGACCGTCGTGACGTAATCGCTGAACAGGATGCCGCGCGCCATGCAGTTGAACGAGCCGGCGATGCCGGGGCCCATGTCGTCCTCCGGCAATCCGCCCTCGGACAACCCCGCCAGCGCCAGCGTCCGCGGACTGCGCTGTCCCTGATAGGCAAGGTTGTGGATGGTGAATACCGACGCGAGGCGACCGAACGTGTAGGCGTAGTACGTCTTCAGGTAATTGGCGACCAGCGCCGTATGCCAGTCGTGGCTGTGCACCACGTCGGCTTGCCATCCCTCCACCTCCCGCAGATGCTGCAGCAGCATCAGCACGCCGCGCGCGAACAGGATGAAGCGCCGGTCGTCGTCGGGTTCACCGTAGATCGCTGCGCGCTCGAAGGCGGCGGGGATGTCCAGCAGGTACACGGGCGTCTCGCTATCGGCGAGCTGCCAGATGCGCAGCTCCTCGCTGCGCTCCCCCACTGGCAGGAAGGAGGCCGCGACGGGCCCCACCACGGGCACGCGCCGTTCCCGGAGCGCGCGGTAGTACGGCATCACGACCCGGACGTCGTGACCCGCGGCGCGCAGAGCGGCCGGGAGGGCGCCGGCCACATCGGCCAGTCCACCGGTTTTGATCAGCGGGGCGACCTCGGCCGCGGCGAAGAGCACGTGCATGATCGCAACATGTCACGTCGGAACGACGGGCGACACCCTTCCCCCGCCGCGTCCCGTCCCTCAGAATGCAGCAATCCGTTGCGCCTTTCCCAGATTGCGAGCACCCTGACATGCCGTCCTCCTCCCGCTCCGGCTTTATTGCCCGCAATGCCATGGCGTACGTGCTGGCCGGGGGCCGCGGCTCCCGGCTGTACGAACTCACCGACCGGCGCGCCAAACCCGCGGTGTATTTCGGCGGCAAAACCCGCATCATCGACTTTGCGCTGTCGAACGCCCTCAACTCGGGGATCCGGCGCATCGGGGTAGCCACGCAGTACAAGGCGCACAGCCTGATCCGCCACCTACAGCGCGGCTGGAATTTCCTGCGCCCTGAGCGCAACGAAAGCTTCGACATCCTCCCCGCCAGCCAGCGCGTGAGCGAAACGCAGTGGTACGACGGCACCGCCGACGCCGTGTATCAGAACATGGACATCATCGAGGCGTATCACCCGGAGTACATGGTGATCCTGGCCGGTGACCATATCTACAAGATGGACTACGAGCTCATGCTCGAGCAGCACGTCGATCAGAATGCTGACGTGACGGTAGGCGTGCTCGAAGTGTCGCGCGCCGACGCCGCGGGCTTCGGCGTGATGCATGTGGATGCGGACGACCGCATCGTGCACTTCCTCGAGAAGCCGGCAGATCCGCCCGCCATCCCGGGTAGCCCCGACACGTCTCTGGCCAGCATGGGCATTTATGTCTTCAAGACCACGTATCTGTTCGAGCTGCTGCGCCGCGACGCCGCCGACCCGTCATCGAGCCGCGACTTCGGCAAGGACATCATTCCGTACGTGGTGGCGAATGGAAAAGCGGTGGCCCACCGTTTCAGCACCTCGTGCGTGAAGGCCGACCGTGAGGTCGAGGCCTACTGGCGCGACGTGGGCACCATCGACGCGTACTGGGAGGCGAACATCGACCTCACCAGCGTCGTCCCGTCGCTCGACTTGTACGACAACGATTGGCCGATCTGGTCGTACAGCGAAATCACGGCGCCCGCCAAGTTCGTGCACAACGACACGCACCGCCGCGGCGCGGCGATCAATTCGCTGGTGGCCGGCGGGTGCATCGTGTCTGGCTCGCACGTGGAGAAGTCGCTGCTGTTCACCGGGGTGAAAGTGCATTCGTTCGCCACGCTGCACGGGGCGGTGGTGCAGCCCTACGCCGAAATCGGCCGCGGCGCGCGGCTGCGCGATGTGGTGATCGACCGCGGCGTGATCATCCCGCCCGGGCTGGTGGTGGGCGAGGACCCGGTGAAGGACGCGGCCCGCTTCCGCCGAACGGAGAAGGGGCGCGTGCTGATCACGCAGCCGATGATCGACAAGCTCCCGGAGTGATTACGAGCGATCAGAGGTCAGTGTTCAGTTGCTGACGTCAGACTGCTGATAGTGTTCGGAGTTCAGCAACGACAGTGCTCAGTCTCGAGTGTTTGATGACTACGGTGTGTTCCGCAGAGCCATCCTGATCGCCGCACACGGGAGCAACCATATGCTCGCAACCGAGCACTATCGTTGCTGAACTCTGAACACTATCCAAAGCCGACGCCTGAACTCTGCCGCTGACCTCTGAGCTGTTCCCCAGCTCTCCCCGCGTCCTCACGCGTTCAAATTGTACCGCATGATTCCCGCGTGCACGCCGGTGAGGTCCCGCTC
>JARIEV010000101.1 GCA_031127225.1 Gemmatimonadota bacterium
TGCGGGCAATCGCGACCCGCGCCGTGGGACGCGCGGCGTCATGCGCCAGCGCGCGACGATAAAATGCCAGCGCCAGTCCATCGTCGCCCAACGTCATGGCCGCGTCGCCGGCAAAGTGCAGCAAGGCGGCACTCGTCACATCCACGCGCAGCAGGCGCAGCATCGCGGTGCGGGCCAGTTCACCACTGGCCGGCGTCCACGTCGCGTCGGCGGCCGCCGCCCCCGCGAAGAGCGCCAACAGCTCCGGGAGCTGCGGCCACACGGCACCCGCCCGTTTGAGCACCGGCAGCGCCTCCCCACCGCGCCCCAGCAGGCACAGGCAGCGCGCCTCCCCGAGCGCGGCGCGCTGCCACATCGCCTGCGCCGCCGGCTCCATTGCCGAGAGCGCGACACCGGTGGCATCGAGCCCCTCGCGCGCCCGCACGTATCGGTCCAGCGCTTCCCCCTGCAGCGCCCGGGCGGCGAACCGGTCGGCCTCGTCACACCACGCCGTCCACGCACCCTCAGGAGTCGCGGCGCCGGCGCCCCCGTGCGCCGCCAGAATCGTCGCCGGTGCCCGCTCGGGGAGCAGCGCCTCGAGCAGGGTGTCGGCCACGGCGGTGCCCCGCAGCGGTTCCCCGCCCCGCACCGTCAGTAACGACAACCCACCCACGGCGTCGGGGCATTCCCGCTGTAAATCGATCCCGACGGCCATCCGCACATCCAACCGGACCGGGGCGTACCGCAGCGCCGCCTCCGTCTCGCGGGCCGCGCCGTCGGCATCGCCGAGCTGTCCGAGCACCTGTCCCAGCGCAAATCGCGCTTCGGCGAACGCCGGGCGGTACTCGATGGCGGTGAGCAGCGCGTCACGCGCGTCCTCCGGTCGGTGCAACGCTTGCAGGACCGTGCCCATCTCCTGCCACGCATCGGCATCACGTGGATGAAACGCCACGAGTTCGCGCAGGAGCGCCAGTGCCGCCAGCGGATCGCGTTGCGCCGAACACCACCGGGCGAGGTTGAGCCGGGCCACGACCAGCGTGGGATCGAACTCGGCGGCGCGCAGGAACGACTCACGCGCGGCCCCGACGTCGCCGAGGTCGTAGAGCGCGACGCCCAGATTGTTGTTGGCCAACGGGGAGCGTGGATCGCACCGCAGGGCCGCGCGATAGCTGTCGGCGGCCGCGGCCACCCGGCCGCTCTGGTGCAACGCCACGCCGTGCTCGTTCCAGAGGCGCGGCTGTTCCTCCCGCGCCAGCAGCGCGTCGTACCGCTCGCGTGCCGCGTCGAATGCGCCCACCACGAGATCGAGTTCGGCCAGCGCGTGCTGGGCCAGCCGGGGATCTTCGCCGTCGGCCAGCGAGCGTGCGAACTCGCGACGCGCTTCGTCGAAATAGCCACGTTGCCGGAACGCCAAGCCGAGGCCGTAGTGGGCCAGCGTGCCCTCGGCCTCCACGCTCATCATGCGGGGGGCGGCGCCGACGATCCGCGCCACATCGGGGAGCGTGGCTGGTTCGAGCGACAGGTCGGCCTGCACCGTGGTGAGCGACGGGTTGAGCTGGGCCGCGAGACGCGCGGCGTCGCGTGCGGCCTCATGACGGCCCATGTCGCCCAGCACGAAGCCGCGCAGCAGATACGCGTCGGCGTTGCCCGGATATGCGGCGAGCAAGGCATCGAGGCGATCGAGCGCCTGCTCGTTCTGTCCGCGTTGATACAACACTTCGGCGAGATGGAGGCGCGCATCGGTGTCGCCGCCGCCCACGTTCACCGCGCGTTCAAACCAGCGCTGCGCGCGGCGGAGGTCACCGGCGCGCTGCTCGATCAACCCGCGCTCGAAGAGCGCCACCGCATCGTCGGGGTCCGCGGCAATCAGGGTATCGAGTTGGTGGATGGCCGCATCCGCGTGCCCGACCAGCCGCGCCAGACGTGCCCGCTCGCGCGCCGCGTCGCGATCGTCGGGATTAGCCGCCACGCGCGCGTCCAGGGCCGCCATGCGGGCACTGCAGGCGCCCGGTTGCGTGGCCGCAATTTCGAGATTGCGCGCCGCGGTGCGCATGCGCGGATCGAGCGCCAGCGCGCGCAGAAACGCATCGACCGCTTCCGCGTGCAACCCACGCGCGTGATAGAGCACGCCAAGGTTGTTGAACGCGCCGGGATCCTGCTGATCGACGCGCTCAATGAGCGCCCGCAGCAGGTCCAGATCGCGACCGGCTGGCCGGACGGGTGACATGACCGTGTTTGCCGCGGTGGTCAGGCGAGCCGCAGCGCGCGGAGCATCACCTGCAACGAGGCCGGATCCGGAAGCAGCAGGAAGAACCCGCGCAGCGTCTGATTGAGCTCGGTCAGCAGGAATTCATTTTCGACGCACAGGGCCGACTCCTGATCCGACCCGCCCGCCCCGATGGTGCTCGCCAACACGGCGGCGGACAGGTCGATGACGAGGCTGGGCGGCGACGGCAGCAGCAGCATACCGAGAAAGTCGCTGAGCGCATTCATGTACGCACCGCTCAGGATGTTGCCCGCTTCCTTGATGGCCGAGGCCTCGAGGTCACTCAGCGCGACCGACGAGCCCACGGGCCGGCGCAGCATCAGCTCGGCGAGGCGCATCACGGTCGACTTCGGGAACACGAGCATCGTCCGGCCGGTGAGATCGCCGAGCATGTGCATATGCACCGCGGCCACCGGCTCCTCAGCCGCGGAGAACGCCGACGGCAACCCCGCCAGGCTGGCCACGCTGATGGCGGGGACCTTGATCATGATCGTGCTGCCGGTGAGCTGGGATAACGCGGTGGCGGCGTGACCCGCGCCGATGTTGGCCGTTTCACGCAGCGCGTCCAACTGGAGGGTCTGCAACGAGCGGATCGCCGGCATGGTCAGATCACCTGTGTGTCACGGGTCGGGTGGCGTGCCGTCACGCCACGCTGCTCACATCGACGATGAGCGCGGGGCTCCCGTCACCGAGGATCGTGGCCCCGCTGAACCAGGGGCGCGCACCGCGTACGGTCTCGAGCGGTTTCACCACGATGTCCTGCTGCGCCAGCAGGGCGTCGACAAGCAAGGCCGTGCGCCGACCGGCCACATCCACGACGGCCACATGGCGGGCGCCGTCCACGGGAGCCGCGGCCGGCGCGAGTGGATCGTCTTCGAACCGCTGCTGGAGCGCCACCAACGGAATGATTTCGTCGCGCACCGTGATGGTGAGCGCGCCGGTCCCGCGTGAAGCGCCCGTGAACTCCAGTACTTCCCGTACGTGCGCCGCCGGGATGGCGTAGGTCGCGCCACCCACCTGCACGAGCAGCGCGCGCATGATCGCGAGCGTGAGCGGCAGCCGCATCGTGAACAGCGTGCCCTCCCCGGCGGCGGTCGCGAGCTCAAGCCGTCCCCCGAGCGCCCGGACGCGGGTGTTCACCACATCCACACCGACCCCGCGTCCGGACAGCGCGGTGACGGCGCGTGCCGTCGAGAGCCCCGGATGCGCCACGAGCGGCAGCAGCGCGTCGTCGGTGAGCGTCGCGGCCGCGGCGCCAACCAGTCCCTGCTCCTGCGCGCGCTGCCGGACGGCGTCGCGATCGATGCCGCGACCGTCGTCGCGCACCTGGATCACGAGCGCGGCGCGATCGCGCGCCGCGCGCAGCGTGAGCACGCCGGCGGCCGGCTTCCCCGCCGCTAGCCGCGTGGCAGCGTCTTCGAGCCCGTGATCGAGCGCATTGCGCAGCAAGTGCATGATCGGCTCGCCGATGGCGTCGAGCACCGAGCGGTCAATCTCGAGGTCGCGCCCGGCCATCGTGAAGTGCACCTCCTTACCCAGCTCCCGGGCGAGGTCGCGCACGAGACGCGGGAAGCGGTCGAACACCTGCGCCGCCGGGAGCATGCGCGCCTGCAGCACTTCGTCCTGCAGCGTGGCCACCAGCCGCGCCGCATCGTGCGCCGCGCGCACAACGGCCCGGTCGGGGTGCTCCGACGCCTCGAGCGCGCGCAGCAGACGATCCCGCGTGATGACCAGTTCGCCCACCAGATCGAGCAGCGTATCCAGACGCCGGGCATCCAGGCGGATCGTGCGCGGCGCGCCGGGGTCGGGTGTTACCGCGTCCGGTGCGACCCGCTCCAGCGCGACCGCCTCGGGGGTCGCCGCCGCCGGCTCGGCCTCGGGGGCCGCCGAGAGCCCCCGCAGAAACGCCTGCATCGCGTGCGTGGGCTCCACCTGCCCCGATGGCACGGCGTCGATGGCCGCCCGCAACAACTCGGTGCCGTCAAATAGACGCTGCAGCGCCTCCGCGCCCGGCGCGTGGCCCGCGCGGCGCATGGGATCGGCGTGCGACTCGAGGGCGTGCGCGAGTTGCTCCACCGCCTGATATCCCATCGCACCGGCCATGCCCTTGATGGTGTGCACCCCGCGGAACGCCGTCGCGAGCGGCGCCCCCATGGCATCGGGGCGGGGCGCAGACGCGCCCTGCTCGAGGGCCAGCAGCGCCTCGTCGATGGCCGCGAGATGCTCGCGCGCTTCACTGAGGAAGAGCGCGGCATATTTGGCGGCGTTCAGCACGGACATCGAGGCCGGCGCGACGGCGGCGACGCGTTATGCCGCGAGGACGCGCTGAACAGCTTCGAGCACGCGGCTCGGCTGGAACGGCTTCACCACGAAGTCCTTCGCGCCGGCCTGTATGGCTTCCACCACGAGCGCCTGCTGCCCCATGGCGCTGCACATGAGAATGCGCGCCGCCGGATCATGCGCCGTGATTTCACGGACCGCGTCGATCCCGCCCATCTCCGGCATCACGATGTCCATTGTGACCAGATCGGGCTGCAGCCGCTTGTACTGCGCCACCGCCTGCACGCCGGTTTCCGCCTCCCCGACGATCTCGAAGCCGGCCTGCGTGAGGATATCGCCCACCATGGTGCGCATGAACAGCGCGTCGTCGCAAATGAGTACGGTCCGGCTCATGGAGTCCTCTCGTCGGCTGAATGCAGGTGCCGCGCGCACAGCGCCACGGCGTCCAGCGTCACGAGCGGTCCGTCACCGGCCTCGTCCCCGGCCTCGCCGGAGGGGGCCAACGCGCGGACATCGCGCACGCTCCGCACGGCGAGCCCGATCAGGCCCGACCCGTACTCCAAGAGGACGACCGACCCTATCGTGACGGCACGCTCTCCCGAGAGCATAGCCTGCAGGTCCAGCACTGTGACGATCGCCCCCCGCACGTTGACGATCCCCAGAAGCACGACGGGGCTCCCCGGCACGCGGTGCACGCCGGTGGCACGCACCACTTCGCGGACCTGCCCCACGGGAATCCCGAAGGATTCCCGCTCCACGGTGACGACCAGCACCCGCGGGCGCTGGTCATCGCCGTCGTCGTCAGTCGCGATCGTCGTCATCGACGTCCCGCGCCGGCGCCTGCCCGGGGAACGGCTCGTCGGTGCGGTAAAACCCGAAGAAATCCAGCGGATCCTGGTGGGTGGCCAGCTCCGGCATGCAACTCACCACGGCCAGCGACTCCCGCAGATCGGTCGGCAACGGCGACCGGAGATCCACCGCGGCGCCCGTGATCGGGTGCCGGAAGCGCAGCCACGCCGCGTGCAGGAAGTGCCGCTTGCCGGGCAGCGCCACGAGCCGCCGACCGCCACCGCCGCCGTAGGTGTCGTCGCCCACCACCGGATGGCCCACCGCCGCGAGGTGCACGCGGATCTGGTGGGTCCGGCCACTGTGCAGGTGTGCCCGCAGGAGATCGGCCGAGTCGAAGCGCGCCAGCCGCGCGAAATCCGTGCGCGCCATTTTGCCGTCGGGCACAATCGCCATCCGGGTGCGGTCCCGCGGGTCGCGTCCGATCGGCTTCTCCACCGTGAGCGCGTCACTGGCGAGATGGCCCCAGCACAGCGCCACATACCGGCGCGTGACCTGACGGGCCGCCAGCGCCGCGCTGAGGGAGCGATGCGCCACGTCGGTCTTGGCCACGATGAGCAGCCCCGACGTGTCCTTATCCAGTCGGTGCACGAGCCCCGCGCGCTCCTCTCCCCCACCCTCGGCCAGCGGCTCCCCACGGCCGATGAGGGCGTTCACCAGCGTCCCCGTCCAGTTGCCCGGGGCCGGGTGCACCACCATGCCGGCGGCTTTGTCCACCACCAGCAAGTACTCGTCCTCGTACACAATGTCGAGCGGAATCTGCTCGGCCACGATGTCGCGGCCAGGCGGCGGCGGAATCACCACCTGCACCCGGTCGCCCGCGACGCTGCGATACGAGGCCTTCTCCCGCTTGGCGTTCACGGTAACCTGCCCGTTGGCCACCAGCGTGGCCGCCTGCGTCCGGGACAGGTCGCAGCGGCGCGCGACCAGCAGATCGAGTCGTTCCCCCGGCTCCTCGCCCTCGGCGACGACCAAGTCATGCGCGACCGGCGCCGACGGCGATGCGAGCGGACTCACGTCGACGCGGCCTGTTCGGCCTTGTCCTGCTGCCACAATGCGATCACGAGACACGCTGCTCCAATAGTCACGGCGGTGTCGGCCACGTTGAACGTCCAGAAGCGGACGTCGCCGATCCCGATGTCGATAAAATCCACCACGCCATCCCGCAGCCGGATGCGATCGAGCAAGTTGCCGATCGCACCTCCGACGACGATCGGCACGCCGGCGGCGGCGATGCGAGAAATGCGCGTGAGGTCGGCCGTGGCGCGGATGAGCACCACCACGATCACGACGCTGAGCGCCGCGAAGATCCAGCGCGAGGCCGGGCCAACGTGCATGCCGAAGGCCGCCCCCGGATTGTACGCCAGCGTAAAGCGCACCACCTCACCGATGATCTGATGCGGTACGTGGCGCGGCGCGAGATACTCGACCGCCAGCGCCTTGGACACGGCATCGCAGGCGGCGATGAACGCCACGATGATCCAGAAACGGGGAGTGGCCGACGCGACCGGGACGTCGTTGATGACGGCCGAGGCGGTGGCGCTCCGATGCGGGTGACTCATTGCGACAGGTCGACGGGATCCGACGGGGTGACGCGGCCGGCCGCTTCGGCCGCCTCGCGCTGCTCTTCGCCCCAGAGCACCCACGCCAATAAAAAGGCACCGGTGCTCACGGCGATGTCCGCCACGTTGAAGGTGGGCCAGCGGTGCAGCCCAAAGCCGATGTCGATGAAGTCCACGACCCCGGCCTCCGACCGGATGCGGTCGATAACGTTGCCGATCGCGCCTGCGGCCACGAGCGCGATCGCGAGCGCCTTGCGCAGGTCATCGTGCGCCGTCTGTTGATACAGACGGTACAGGATCACGATGGCCACCACGGTGAGCCCCATGAAGATCCATCGCGAGAAATCGCCTAGATGCAACCCGAAAGCCGCCCCCGGATTGTACACGAGGGCGAACCGGAACCAGTTCCCGAAGACGGGGCTGGCGATGCCGGCGGGTGCCAGCGTCGCCACCGCCACGGCCTTGGTGATCAGATCGAGGAGGATGACGACGAACAGGACGGGGAACGCAACGATCGCCTTCACGTCATCCCTTCTTCGCGTCTTCCTCGCGCTGCTTGCACGCGAAGCAATAGCGGGCATGCGGCAAGGCATCGAGGCGTTCGAAGGCGATCTCTTCGCCACACTGGTGGCACTTCCCGAAGGTTTCCGGCGACTTGTAGAGGCGACGCAGCGCCTGATCGATGTGAAAGAGGAACCGACCCTCCTGCGAGGCGAACAGGAACGCCTTCTCGCGCTCCATCGCGTCGGTACCCTGATCTGCCATGTGGAAGGAATAGGCGCTGGTGTCGCCGTCGGCTTCGCCGTTGGGGCCGAAGGCCTCGCCGTGGTGCCCGAGTTCCTTCAGCACGCGCTTGCGCTCCTCGAGCAACCGCTTCTCGAAGTGCTGCAGCTGCTTCTTGGGCATCGGCTTCGGCTTCTTCGCGTCCTTGGACGCGGCGTTCGATCCGGCCATCACGACCCTTCCTTGGTGAGCGCGAGGCGGATTGAACGTCCATCGACGTCCACCACCTGCATCGCGGTCCACGTGGCACCGTGGCCATCGGCCTGAAACGGTGAGCCAGCTTCCGTGCCCAGCAGCAGGCGCACGGCCAGTACGTCCTCGGCGATACGGTCACGATGCGTGGCCACGGCGCCCTCCAACTCCGCATCACCGGCAATTGCCAGCGCGATCCGGTCACTCACGTCCAGCTGTGCTTCCTTCCGCAATCGCTGTACCCGACTGATCACCTCGCGTGCCAGCCCTTCTTCCCGCAGCTCCGGTGTGATCGTGGGGTCGAGGGCGACCCCGTACCCGCCGTCCTCCTGCACCACGGCCGCCCCGGAGGCGCGCCGGATGATGGCGACGTCGTCGGGGGCAATCAAGCGAGGAATCCCCGCCACGTCGATGGTGACCGACTCCCCGGCGGCCAGCGCCCGGATGAGCTCGACCGGCATGTCGGGCACGGCGGCCGCCACCAGCGGCGTTTCCTTGCCGAACTTTTTGCCGAGCGTACGGAAGTTGCCCTTGACCTCGAGCGACACCAGGGCGTCGGTCGAGCGCACGAACTCCACCACTTTCACGTTGATCTCGGACGCCAGCAGGGCGCCCAGTTCCGACGCGGGCCCGGGGTTGCCGGGCACCACGCACTGCACCGACGGCAGCGGCTGCCGCACGTTCACCTCGGCCACGTCGCGCGCTGCGCGCGCCAGCCCGGCGAGCGTCCGGATGTCGTCCATCGCGGCCTCGAGCGTGTCGTCCACCGGCGTGGGGTGCGCCCGCGTGTACGACGCGAGGTGCACCGACGTGCCCGTGAGCGCCCGGTGCACGGCATCGGTCATGAACGGCGCGAACGGCGCCAGCAGGCGGCAGGTGACGGCGAGCACTTCGTGCAGCGTGGCAAACGCCGCCCGGTTGTCCGCGCTCTCCACGTCGTAGAAGCGGGCCCGCGACTGACGCACGTACCACTTGGACACGTCGTCGTCCATGAACTGCATCACACGCCGCGCCGCGAGCGTGGCGTCGTAGCTGTTCAGATGCGCGTCCACTTCCGCTTCCACGCGCGTGAGGCGCGACAGAATCCAGCGGTCGAGCGCCGGCCGGTCGGCCACGGCCGGATCGTTCGCGCTCGGGCTCCACCCGAAGTTGGCGTACTGCGCGAAGATGCCGTTGTAGACGTTGCGGAATGTGAGCAGGAAACGCCCCGCTGTCTCGCGAATCGCATTCTCGTCGAACCGCCGTGGCACCCACACCTGACTGGTGGCCACGAGGAACAGGCGCACCGCATCGGCGCCGTGGCGCTCCAGCACCTGCCACGGGTCGACGGTGTTCCCCTTGCTCTTGGACATCTTCTGCCCCTGCGCGTCGAGCACGAGGTCGTTGACGACCACATGGCGATACGGGGCCGCGGTGCGATCGGTGTTGTTGGGCAACGCGTCCCCCAAACCGGTCGCAATCGCGATCAGCGAGTAGAACCAGCCGCGCGTCTGGTCGACGCCTTCACAGATGAAGTCGGCCGGGAACTGCGCCTCGACCTTGTCGTGGTTCTCGAACGGATAGTGCCACTGCGCGAACGGCATCGAGCCCGAGTCAAACCAGGTGTCGATCACTTCCGGCACGCGACGCATGGTGCCCTTCCCCGACGGGGCCGGCCACGTGTACTGGTCGATGTGCGGCTTGTGCGGATCGAAATCCTCGGGCAGCGGCTGCCCGATGCGCGCGGCCAGGTCGGCATAGCTGCCGATCACGTCGATTTCGGTGGCGTCTTCGTCGTTCACCCACACCGGGAGCGGCGTGCCCCAGTAGCGGTCGCGCGAAATCGCCCAGTCCACGTTGTTGGCGAGCCACTCCCCGAAGCGGCCGGTGCCGACTTCGCTCGGATGCCAATCGACCGCGGCGTTGCGCGCCATCAGGCTCTCACGCACGGCGGTGGTGCGCACGAACCACGAACCACGGGCGTAGTACAGCAGCGGCGTGCCGCAGCGCCAGCAGTGCGGATACGAGTGCGTGAACGTGGTGGCCTTCCACAGCACGTCGCGCTCGCGCAGCACGTCGATGATGCGCGCATCGGCGGTCTTCACGAACACGCCGCCCACTTCCGGCACGTCATCGGTGAACTCGCCGCGCGCCGTGACCGGCTGCAGGAAGGCGAGTCCATGACGCTGTCCGGCCGCGTAGTCGTCGGCGCCGAAGGCCGGCGCCATGTGCACGACACCGCTGCCGTCTTCCGCGCTCACGAAGTCTTCCGCCACGATCACTTCATGACGGCCTTCCTCGGGATACGGCACCCAATCCAGCGGACGGCGATACCGCTTGCCGGAGAGCTCCGCGCCGGTCATCTGGCCGGTCACTTCCCAACGGTCGGCCCAGTCGCCACCGAGCACGCCCGGTACCCGCGCTTCGGCCAGGATGATCGTCCATTCCGCGCCGGTCTTCTTCCGCAGCTCGACGTACACGAGCGTGGGATTCACGGCGAGCGCGGTGTTCGACACCAGCGTCCACGGCGTGGTGGTCCACACCAGAATGCGTCGGCGCTGCGCCGGCGCGTGGCCCTGCTCGTCGAGCAGATCGAGCGCCACGTACACGCTCGGATCCTCGACGTCATCGTAGCCCTGCGCCACTTCGTGGCTGGACAGCGCCGTGCCGCAGCGGGCGCAGTACGGCAGGATCTTGTGGCCACGCACCAGCAGCGACTTCTCGTGCAGCGTGCGCAACGCCCACCACACCGACTCCACGAAGTTGTGCGAGTAGGTGACGTACGGGTCGTTGTAGTCGAGCCAATACGCCGTGCGCTGCGACAGCTTTTCCCAGTCGCCGCGGTACTTGAACACGCTCTCGCGGCAGCGACGGTTGAACTCCGCCACGCCGGTCTGTTCGATCAGCTGCTTGCCGCCGAGCTTCGCGATCTCCGACGGATCAACGCCCTGCCGTGCGGCTTCTTCACGCTGCAACTCCTTCTCGACTTCGATTTCCACCGGCAGGCCATGCGTATCCCACCCGGCCTTCCGCGGCACGAAGTATCCCTGCATCGCGCGGTGGCGGCAGAAGAGATCCTTAATGGTGCGCGAAAACACGTGGTGAATGCCCGGGCGGCCGTTGGCCGTGGGCGGCCCCTCGTAGAACACGAACGGCGTGGCACCGGCCCGCGCCGCCTGCGCCTGTTCGAACAGCTGCTCGGCATCCCAGCGCGCCAGCAGTTCCTGCTCGAAGGCGTCGGCGCCCGAGTCGGGGAGGAGCGGATACGAAACGGTGTCCTGCGGTGCAGTCATGTGAGCAGCGGATCCAGGGCGTTCAGGCGGACGGAGAGGTTAGAGCCGGGCAATGACGCCCGACACCACAGCAGAGAGCGTCGGTTCGGCGCCCCGCGCCACGGCCACGATCCGGTCGAGCGTGGCCGGTTCGAGGGCATCGGGCAGACACTGGTCGGTGATGATGGACAGCCCGAGCACGCGCATCCCGCCGTGCAACGCCACGATCACTTCGGGCACGGTGCTCATACCCACCACATCGGCGCCGAGGCCACGCAGCATTCGGTACTCGGCGCGCGTTTCGAGATTGGGTCCCTGCACCGCGACGTATACGCCTTCGCGCAGGGTGAGCCCCTGCTGCGACGCGACCTCGCGGGCGAGGGCACGCAGCGCCGCATCGTACGGCGCGGACATATCGGGGAAGCGCGGGCCGAGCGTGTCGTCGTTGGGGCCGATGAGCGGATTGTCGCCCAGCAGGTTGATGTGATCCGAGATCAGCATCAGGTCGCCCGGCGCCCACAGCGGGTGCATCCCGCCGCAGGCATTGCTCACGATCAGCGTGCCCGCGCCCAGCGCACGCAGCACGCGCACGGGGAAGGTGACCTGCTGCAGCGAATAGCCTTCGTAACGGTGGAAGCGCCCCTGCATGGCCACGACCGTCTTGCCACCGAGGGTGCCGCACAGCAGACGGCCCTGATGCGACTCCACCGTGGACGGCGGAAAGTCCGGCAGCTCGTGATACTCGATGACGGTCTCGACCGCGATGTCCGCGGCCAGCCCGCCGAGCCCCGTGCCGAGGATGATTGCGACGTCGACCGGACGGGCAAACCGCGCCCGCACGGCCTGCGCACAGGCGTCGATCCGGGCGTGCGTGTGCAGCCCCGGGTCTGCGGTCACGTCTCGTCCTCGACCGCGTCTAGCCACGACGGCGTCGGCGCCAAGGGACGCGACGGCAGCTCACGGATGGCCTGCAGCACCGACGGTTCGTTCCGCACGGCCTCCGTGGTGCGCGGCGTCGCGAAATCAGGGACCGGCTCGGACTCCGCGGCGTTCAGCTCGGTAAGCTGGCGCTCCAGATGGTGACGCAGCTGCGCGAGATAGCTGCGCCGCGTGCGCCAGAGCGCCTGGACTTCGTCCTCGGCCCGTCGCAGGTCTTCGCGCACCCCCTGCAGCAGCTTGTCCGCGTTGGCCTGCGCCTCGCGCACGATCAGCTGGGCCTCGCGTTCCGCCTGCTCGCGGATTTCGCCGCGTAGCTGCTGGGCACTGACCAGCGCCTCGTTCAGCGCCTTGTCGCGATCCCGGAACGCCTTGAGCTGCTCATGGAAATTGCGCGCCTTCTGGTCGAGTTCCTGATTGGCGCGCGAGAGCCGCTCCAGCTCCTCGGCCACCTGGTCGCGGAACTGATCCACGCGCGCGCGATCGTAGCCGCGCAACGCGCTGCCGAAGTCGTATCGCCGCGCATCGAGCGCGGTGAGATGGAATCCTTGAAAGCTGTCGTCCGCCATGCGATGTCCCGGGTGAATCAGGTCCGACTACCGAACAGCATCGTGCCCAGCCGTACGTGTGTAGCGCCCTCTTCCACGGCGACCTCGTAGTCGCCCGACATCCCCATGCTCAGCCAGTCGGCCGGGTGTCCGCCGGCCTGCAGCCGCGCGCGGGCATCGCGCGCGCCGCCGAACACGGTGCGCAGCACCGCCTCCTCCGCGTCGAACGGTGCCATGGTCATGATGCCGCGGACGCGCAGGTGACGGCACCCGTGCAGCCGCTCGGCCACGCTGGGCAGGTCGTGGAGCGCGAACCCACTCTTGGTGGACTCCCCGCTCACGTTGACCTGCACCAGCACCTCGAGCATCCGCTGCGCCTCACCGGCCGCGTCATCGAGCGCCACCGCCAGCCGCTCGCTGTCGAGACTGTGGACGAGGTCGAACCGTGCGGCGTTGCGGGCCTTGTTGCGCTGCAGATGGCCGATGAGGTGCCACCGCACCGGCACCGCGATCTGCGCCATCTTGGCCTCGGCCTCCTGCACCCGGTTCTCCCCGACGTCCGTGATCCCGGCCTGCCACGCCGCCATCACCGCCTCGGGGCCGTGGGTCTTGGTGACGGCGATCAGCGTGACGTCCTGCCCATGACCGCCGCGCGCACGGGCAGCGGCGATGCGTTCACGAACCTCCGCCACCACCGGCGCGACGTGTGCCTCAAGGTCCGAAATTGGCATAGCACATAAGGTTAGGGTGCATGGCACGACGACACAAGTAACGGGTCGTCGATCCGTACCACCTGCGCGCAGCGCAGCAACTCCTGGATCTGGCGCACAACCGGATCGGCCCCCGCCGGGACCGGCTGGAGCGCCGACGGCGGCACCTGATCGCGCTGGCGCGCCAGCGCGGCCTGATCGAGCAGGCGCGCGCCGGCCGCCGTGCCGGGTGCGGACGCGTACACGAGTCCCTGCAGCGCCCACCCCTGCGCGCGGTCGATCCGCTCGCGGTCCCCGCGCGCCAGCAGCGTGCTCACCCGGACTGGGCGCCCCTCGGCGGCGGCCTGCGACGCCACCAAGCGCAGCGCCGGCTCCAGCCCGGGCCAGCGGCGCACGGCCACGTCGGGGAGCAAGCGGCGGTCCGCCAGCGTCCGCCGGTACCACTCGGCCCCCAGCAGGGGCACCGTTACGATGGTGACATCGCTGCGGTAGTC
>JARIEV010000102.1 GCA_031127225.1 Gemmatimonadota bacterium
CCGAGTAGCGGTTCGGGCTGGTGGCGATCAGTGACGCGGCGCTCAAACTAGGCCTCGGGCTCGACGGGCCCTGGGGAGCAACGAGCTGCCGCGACCCTGAAGATGCACGAGAAATCGTGGACCGTGGAGACATACAAGGAAGCAGGAAGGAGGGTCTCAGGGAGGAGGAGGCAGGGAAACGGCGCCGCTGTCCTGCGTTCTCCACCCTGAGACCCTCCTCACTGCCCCCTAAGCCGTTGGCAGTATCAGTCCCGCTTACGCACCCTTCAGATAGACTTCCGCGTACCGCTCGATGGATCTCTGAATCACCTTGAACGCCACCTCGCTCTTCTCCCATCCCTGAATCTCGACGCGCTTGCCTTCGAGGTCCTTGTAGATGCCGAAGAAGTGTTCGATTTCCTTGAGGTAGTGCGCCGGCATGTCGGCGATGTCGTAAATGTCGTTGTGATACGGATCGTCGCTGGGCACGGCAAGGATCTTCTCATCGGGCTCACCCTTATCCAGCATCTTCAGCACGCCGATCGGGCGGCAGGTGATCTGGCAGCCGGGAAACGTGGGCTCATTGATGCGCACGAGGATATCGAGGGGATCGTTGTCCTCGTGCAGCGTGCGCGGAATGAAGCCGTAGTCGCCCGGATAATGCACGGCGGAGTACAGCACGCGATCGAGCTTGAACTGCCCGGATTCCTTGTCGAGCTCGTACTTGTTGCGCGAGCCGGCCGGAATCTCGATGATCGCCGTGACCAGCTCCGGCGCGTTGGGGCCGGGGGGCATGTCGCGCCAGGGATTGTGCATGACCGAGGGGATGGTGGAAGAAATCGGGATCAGCGGTTCCGCAGGGCAGCGGCCGCGTCGAGTGCAAAATAGGTGATCGTCATGTCGGCGCCGGCGCGCGCAATGGCCACCAGCGACTCCATCATGGCCCGATCGCCGTCGATCCATCCGCGCTCGGCCGCGGCCTTGATCATGGAGTACTCACCGCTCACCTGATACGCGGCCAGCGGCATCTGCGTCTCGCGCTTCACCGCGGCGATGATGTCGAGATAGGCGCCGGCCGGCTTCACCATCAGGATGTCGGCGCCCTCTTCCACATCGAGCGTCACTTCGCGGATGGCTTCGCGGCCGTTGGCCGGGTCCATCTGATAGCTGCGCCGATCGCCGAACGCCGGCGTCGATTCGGCGGCTTCACGGAACGGACCGTAGAACGCGGACGCGTACTTGGCAGCGTAACTCATGATCGGCGTCTGCGTGAAGCCAGCCGTATCGAGAGCCTGCCGCATGTGTCCGATGCGCAGATCCATCATGTCGCTGGGCGCGACGATGTCGGCGCCAGCCTCGGCGTGCGCCAGCGCTTCGCGCGACAGCAACTCGAGCGTGGCGTCGTTGTCCACTTCGCCCGACGACGTGAGCAAGCCGCAGTGTCCATGATCGGTGTACTCGCACATGCACACGTCGGTCACGACCACCAGATGCGGAAACTCGCGCTTCACCGCGCGCACCGCGGCGGGCACCGGCCCCTGCGGATCCCACGCCGACGAGCCGGTGGCGTCTTTGGTGTCGGGAATGCCGAACAACAGAATGCCGCCGATCTGCGCGGCCACGGCTTTCTCGGCGTCGCGCAGCATTTCGTCCACGGAGGTTTGCGCGACACCCGGCATCGAGCCGATCGGCGCGCGCACGCCCGTGCCGGAGCGCACGAACAACGGCCAGATGAACTGCGCCGGATCCAACCGCGTTTCGCGCACCATGCGACGAAGCGCCTCGGTGCGCCGCAAGCGACGCATGCGCATCGGCATTACTCGGCTCCTGCGGTGGTCGCGTTCGCCGCCGCCTTCTCGGCCGCGCGCGCAGCGGCGGTAGCCGCCAGTTCTTCGCGCAGTTCCTCGAGAATGCCCGCACCGCCGGCGGCGTGCAGTTGACGCGCCAGTTCACGTCCACTCGACGCCGGATCGGCGGCGTTGATCGGCAACCCACCGCGCACCACCGACACGCCGTCGATCGACGCGATGATGCCGTGCAGCATTGGTCCGTATTTCGCGTCATAGGTGGTGCAGGCGCCGATCGGTACCTGGCAGCCACCTTCGAGCGCGCCCAGTAGCGCGCGCTCCGCCGTGACGGCCGCCCGCGTATGCGAGTGGTCGAGCGTGGCGAGAATCGCCGTCATGCGCTCGTCGTGCGCGCGCGCCTGCACGGCGATCGCGCCCTGCCCGGGCGCCGAAATCCAATCGGGCGGATCCATGAACGCCACGATGCGCTCACCCAATCCAAGCCGGCGCAAACCGGCCGCGGCGAGCAGCGCAGCGTCGACCTCGCCCGCGTCGATCTTGCGCAAGCGCGTGCCCACGTTACCGCGGAGTTCGCGCACGTCGAAGTCGGGACGCAGCGCGCGCAACTGTGCGCGACGACGCAGCGACGACGTGCCAACCTTGGCGCCCTTCGGTAAATCCAGCAGCGTGCGCGCGGTGGTGTTGGGGCCGACCACCAGCGCGTCGCGCGGATCCTCGCGCTCGAGTAGCGCGACGATGGTGAGGCCCTCGGGATCGGCCGTGGGCAGATCCTTGAGCGAGTGCACGGCGCAGTCGGTGCGACCGGCAATCAGATCGGCTTCGAGTTCGGCGGTGAACAGCCCCTTCTCGCCGATGGCATTGAGCGGGCGATCGAGGATGCGATCGCCGATGGTGGTGTACTCCACGAGTTCGGAGGCCACCCCGCGTTCGGCCAGCGCGGCAGCTACCTGGCGCGCCTGACGCAGCGCCAATTCGGAGGAACGCGTCCCGATACGGACGACGAGATCAGTCATGCCACAACTTACGGCCCGCACCGACCCTTCGCAGCGGGTCGGCCCGCTACGCGCCGCAGGCCTTCACGATGCTCTGCACCCACCCCTCGATGGTCGCCGCCGTCGACTCCACACGCACCGGGAACCCGGCCACTTTGGCGGCCCGCGCCGTGACCGGCCCGATGCAGGCCAGCGGCAGGCGTCCGGCATGCTCCGGCGGCAGCGCGTCCAGCAGCGCGTCTACCGCACTGGGGGCCGCCACCGTCACCAGATCGATCTCCCCCGATTGCACCAGCGCCCGGACTCGGGCCTGTCCGTCGGGGTCGGGGGCACTGCGATACACCGGCACACTCTCCACCAGCGCGCCCAGCGCCCGCAGTCCGTCGGGCAGCACATCGCGCGCGCCCGCGGCGCACGGGTACAGCATGCGCGCGCCGTCGATGTCAGAGCGACTGGCCATAGCATCGAGCATCCCCACGGCCTGCGCGTTCTCCGGCTGGACGGTCGGGGTGCGCCACCCGTGGCCGTCCGCCGCCGACGACGTAGCGGCTCCCACGACGGCCAGCCGACGGGTGGCCATGGCCGCCTCCGCCCCCCGCTCGGCGACCACCCGCGCCAGATGCGCCACGGCGTTGACGCTGGTGAGCAGCACCCAGTCGAACTCACCGAGGCGCCGCACGGCATCGTGCAGCGGCGCGAGGTCGAGCGTTTCGATGCGGGTGAGCGGCACCTCGTACACGGTGGCGCCCTTCGCCCGCAGCGCCGCCGCCAGCGGTGATCCACGCTCGCCGGCGCGGGTGACGGCGATGCGCACACCGGCGAGCGGCTGGGGCTCCGGCGTGCGGGCCGGCATCCGGGCCATGATCACGGCAGGATCACGAGCGGATCACCGCCCGCGCTTCGCCCGGGCCATCCGGCGGAGCAACACCACGATGTACCCACCGTACGCCGCCGCCGTGATGGCGTAGCCGGCCCACATGTAGCCGCTGCTGTCGGGCGGACCACCGGCCTTGGGCACATACGCCACGGTGCCAGCGGTGTCCTGCACCGTGGCGACGGTTACCAGCGGCGAAGCGGCCACCAGCGCACTGGCATGCACGATCACGCGGCCTCCATGGCCGCCCGCGCGTCACGCAGCGTGGCCCAGCGGAAGCGCAGTCGCAGCAACGCAAAGAACAGCAGCAGGAACGCCACCATCGACAGCCCGAACGACATCAGCATCTCGGGGGGCATCTTGGGCTTCTCCGGCGCCAGCACGACGGGCTCGGGATGCATGCCGCGAAACAGCTTCACCGTGAGGTGAATGAACGGCACCAACAGCGCCGCGAGCGATCCCATCACCGCCGACAAGCGCGCGCGCACCTCGGCCGACTCCACACCACTGCGCAGCACGAGGTACCCCACCACCAGCAGCCAGAGAAACAGCGTGCTCGTGATGCGGGCTTCCCACACCCACCAAGTGCCCCAGCTGGTCCGCGCCCACACCGGCCCCGTGACGAGCACGATGCCCATGAATACCAGCCCCACCTCGGCCGACGATTCGGCCAGCCGATCAAGACGTTCGTCCTTGATCCACAGGTACGTGATACTGCTGACGAACAGCAAACCGCAGGCGAAGTACAGCCCGATGATCGCCGCCGGCACATGCACGTAGAAGATTTTCTGGGCCGCGCCCAGCATCGCGTCGATGGGCGTGAAGTAGAGCGCGCGCGTACACGCCGCGATCACCGCGACAATGGCGATGGCGAGGAATGCATCGAATCCCTTCGGCTCCGGCAGCGAGACCGGACGCGGGGCAGCAGACGACACGGACGACATACCTACTCCTCGATGGTGAACGGAAACACCACGATACAGGCTGACACAAACACGAGATCGAACGCCAGCAACACTTTGAGCCACGCCATGCCATCGGCGACCGGCTGCCCACGCAGCACCACCGCCGTGGCCTGCGCCGCCGGAATCACCAGCGGCACGAAGAATGGCAGCGTCATCATCGGTAACAACAGCTCGGCCAACCGCGTGTTCGAGGCGATCGCCGCGAACAGCGTGCCGACCGCGCTTAAACCGAGGGACGCGAGCAGCACGATCCCCACGATGATCCCCCACGACGGGCCCACCGGAAGATCGAAGAAGAGCGCCACGGCGGGAAGCGCTAACGCCTGAACGCACACCACGAACACAAGGTTCGCGATCACCTTGCCCGTGAAGATGGCCTCCCGGGACACCTGTGACGCCAGCAGGCCGTCGTACGCGTGTTCCGCCAGCTCCAGCCCGAAGGAGCGGTTGAGCCCCAGCAGTCCGGAGAAGGTGAAAATCACCCACAACACCCCGGGCGCGAGGTCCAGCGCCGGAATCCCGGTCGGATCCCACGTGAAACGGAAGATCACCACCGCCAGCACCGCGAACACCGTGGCCGCCAAAAACGCGCTCCGGGTTCGGAACTCGATCAGGAGATCCTTGCGGGCAATCCGCCATGCGTCGGCGAGATACGCGGGCGCCCGGTGCGTCGGCACACGCGGCGTCATGCGAGCCCCTCGTGCACCAGCGCGCGATACCGGGCCTGATACCCCGGCACGTCGAATCCATCCGCCACCACGGGCTGCTCGTCCACCAGCGCGCCGTCGCGCATGATGGCCGACTGCGTCGCCACGGCGAGTCCTTCGGCCAGATTGTGCGTGACGAGCACCAGCGTCGCGCCCAACGTCTTCAGTTCGCGCAACGCGTCCGTCAGCGCCTGCGCACCGGTCTCGTCCAACCCTGTGTACGGCTCATCCAGCAGCACCAACTGCGGACCATGCACCAGCGCCCGCGCGATGGACACGCGCTGCTGCAGGCCGCGGCTCAGAAACCGCACCGCCGTGTCGGCGCGGTCGAGCACCCGCAGCTGCGTCAGGGCGCGCGTCGTGGCCGCGTCGGCATCGATCACGCCCTGACACTCGGCCGCAAAACGCACGTTCTCCCGCACCGACAGCGCGGGATACAGCATGGCGTGATGCGAGATCAGCCCCACCAGCCGGCGCGTGTCGGCCGCCCCGGGCAGCGGTTGCCCGTGGAGCCGGGTCTCCCCGGAGGTGGGCTTGAGCAGACCACCCAGCAGGCGCAGCAGGGTGGTTTTCCCTGCCCCGTTCGGACCGAACAGCGCCAGACACGCGCCTTCCGGCAGCGACAGCGACACCCCGTTCACCGCGCGCCGCCCACCGAAGGCGCGCACGAGGGACTCGGCCGTCAGAGCGGCGTTCGCGCCTGTTTCGTGGAGGGACTGCATGGCTCTACATTAGCAGGGAGCGCGGTCGGGGGCGACACACGGCCGGCACCCTTTCCGGCGCACATCCCACCGCGCCGGCTCGCATCGGACACCAGGTTGCCATGAACGACATCGACGTGCTGTTGGAGGAAACGCGCTCGTTCCGGAGCACGCAGGAGTTCCGCACCGGCGCGCTGCTGAACGACGGCCACCTGCACACCGAAGGCCACGACGACCCGGATGCCTTCTGGGCCCGCGAGGCGGCGGCGCTGACATGGAGCCGCCCCTGGGACACGGTGCTGGAGTGGACGCCGCCGCACGCCACGTGGTTCCGGGGCGGGCAGCTGAATGCGTCGGTGAACTGCGTCGATCGCCACATTCATGGACCGCGGCGGAACAAGGCGGCGATCATCTGGGAAGGCGAGCCAGGCGACCGTCGCACCTACACGTACTGGGACCTGTACCGCGAAGTGAACCTCGCGGCCAACATGCTCAAGCAGCTCGGGGTGGTGAAGGGCGACCGCGTGGCGATCTACCTCCCTATGATCCCCGAAGCGGTGATCGCGATGCTGGCCTGCGCGCGCATCGGCGCGGTCCACACCGTGGTGTTCGGCGGCTTTTCCCCCGAGTCCCTGCGCGACCGTATCAACGACTGTGGCTGCAAGGTGCTGATCACCGCCGACGGCGGCTACCGGCGCGGGCAGATCGTGCCGCTCAAGCGCAACGCTGATGCCGCGATTGCGGAGTGCCCGACGATCGAGCATGTGCTGGTCGTGATGCGCGGCCGGAGTGGCGTGGGCGACGAGACGTTCGCCGACATGCAGGAGGGGCGCGATCACTGGTGGCACCGCCTCAAGCGGCAGGTGCCGGCCTATTGCGAGCCGGAAGTGATGGACGCCGAGGACCTGCTGTTCATCCTGTACACGTCGGGGACGACCGGCAAACCCAAGGGGATCGTGCACACGACGGGCGGCTACATGACCGGCGTCACGAGCACCACCAAGTACGTGTTCGATCTCAAGGACGAGGACGTGTACTGGTGCACCGCGGACATCGGCTGGATCACCGGGCATTCGTACCTCGTGTACGGGCCGCTGTCCAATGGCGCCACGCAGGTGGTGTACGAAGGCGCGCCCGACTGGCCCGACAAGGACCGTTTCTGGGAGATCTGCGAACGCTACGGCGTCACGATCTTCTACACGGCGCCGACGGCGATCCGGGCGTTCATGAAGTGGGGCACGCCGTACGTCGAGAAGCACGACCTCTCGCAGCTGCGCCTGTTGGGTTCGGTGGGCGAGCCGATCAATCCGGAAGCGTGGATGTGGTACCACACCGTGATCGGCAAGGAACGGTGTCCGATCGTGGACACGTGGTGGCAGACCGAAACAGGCGCGATCATGATCACGCCCCTGCCGGGCGTCACCGTCACCAAGCCGGGCTCGGCCACCATGCCGTTTCCGGGCATCCACGCGGCGCTGCTCGACGCCGCGGGCAACGACATCGGCGTGGGCGGCGGCCTGCTGGCGATCACGCGTCCGTGGCCCAGCATGCTGCGCACGATCTGGGGCGATGACGCCCGCTACGTCGAGACCTACTTCTCGAAGTGGCCCGGGCGTCCCGATCTGTACTTCCCCGGCGACGGTGCCAAGCGCGACGCCGACGGCTACCTCTGGATTCTCGGGCGCGTTGACGACGTGCTCAACGTGGCCGGTCACCGCATCGGGACGATGGAAGTGGAGAGCGCGCTGGTGGATCACCCCGCGGTGGCCGAGGCCGCCGTCGTGGGCAAGAGCCACGAGATCAAGGGGCAGGCGATCGCCGCGTTCGTATCCCTGCGCGCCGGGTTCACGCCCAGCAGTGGCCTGCGGGACGAACTGCGCGAGCACGTGGCCACCAAGATCGGCGCGCTGGCGCGTCCGGACGACATCCTGTTCAGCGCCGATCTGCCCAAGACCCGCTCGGGCAAGATCATGCGCCGCCTGTTGCGTGACATCGCCGAGGGGCGCGCCCTGGGCGACACCACGACGCTGGCCGACCCGTCTGTGGTGGCGTCACTCAAGGATCAGTACGAGGCGCAGGAGTCCTGAGGGATCGCCGGGCCCCGGAGGTTTGCGCCGTCGGCACGACTTTCGCAGGTCTGTGATGCCGGGCACCGCGGCGAAACACGGGCGCCTCGAAATTCGTCTCCACTGATCCTATGTCCATACTGAACAAACTCTTTCCCGAAACGCTCTTCCCCCGCAAGCTGTCGGCCGATGCCGAGCAACGGGTGCGCTTGCTGCAGGCGCGCGCCGAGGAAGCGCTGATCCGGACGCACGTGGAGAACGCGCTGCTGTTCGTGGACGCGCTCGCCACCGACGTCGGCTATGAGCGGGCGCTCGACATCTACGTGCGGGAGATGGGTGTGCCCGAGCCGCTGGCGTCGGTGGTGGCCACGCGGGCACTTGTGACGCTGGGCGATGCGCTGGTGCCGGCCGCACACGACGAGGGCACCGCCGAAGCGGTGCCCATGCCGGAACTGCGACTCGACGAGGCCGCGGCGCGACGGCGCCGGGGCTGACCGGGCGCGGCTACTTCGCGGCCGGCGCGGCCGGCGCCGCAGTGGCCGCCGGAGCGGCCGGAGCCGCCGCGCGGAGGCTGTCCACGACGGCCTTGATCTGGTCGAACGTGAGGCCACCCGGATAGACGCGGCTGCCGATCACCAGCGTCGGCGTGCTGCTCACGCCGCGCTCGACGCCGGCGGCGGCGTTGGCGCGAATCTGCGGGACATGCTTCTGCGTGTCGAAGCAGCTGTTGTACGCGGCCATATCGAGGGCCAACTGCCCCGCGTAGCTGTCGAACACCTTCCGCGGATTCGTGGTGGTCTGGGTGTTCCAGTCCATCTGTCCGGCAAAGAGCAAGTCGTGCATTTCCCAGAACTTGCCCTGATCGCCGGCGCATGACGCGGCCAGGTGCGCCGCCATCGTGTTCTGGTGAATCGAGGTGAGCGGGAAGTCGTAGAACCGGAAGTTCGCGAGCCCGGCGTCAATGATGCGCGCCTTGACGTCGGGTCCCTGCAGGGCGGCGAACTGGCCGCAGCCGGGGCACTCGAAGTCGGCGAACTCAATGATCGTGACGGGCGCCTTCGGATCGCCACGCAGGTGCCCTTCCGCCGCGGGGAGCGGGGTGCCGGGGGCCAGATCGATCGGCTTCGGCTTGTTCTGCATCGCGTACCAGATGCCAGCACCGCCGACGGCGAGCACGACCAGCACGATCGGCAGGAATGCGTTCTTCGATTTCTTCGGGGTTGCCTTTGCCACGCGATCTCCTCGTCGTCATCCGGCGGCCTGCCGGTCGTTACCCTGATCCTTCCGTCGGCCAACGCGCGTCGCTGACCGGCCAGAGGCGATAAGCTATCCGACGCACCGCGGTCGGCGCTATCCTGCAACGCATGTACGCTGAACATCTGCGGGTGCCGGTGGGCGCCGGGTCGCTGCACGTGGAACGGGTGGGACGGGCCGGCCCCCCGGTCGTCCTCCTGCACGGATTCGGCACCTGCACCTTCCTCTGGCGTGCCGTCGCGCCGCGGCTGGCGGAGGCGGGCTACACCGCGATTGCGGTCGATCTGATGGGGCATGGCGAATCCGATCGTCCCGCGGACGTGTCGTACGATCTGGGCGCGCAGGCGCAGTATGTCGAGCAGGCCCTGACGGCGCTCCGCCTGCCGGAAGCGGCGGTGGTCGGTCAGGATATCGGCGGGCTGGTCGCCCTGCTGCTGGCCGCGCAACGACCGGCGCGCACGCGGAAGATCGCCCTGCTGGAGCCGCCCGACCCCGACGATCTGCCCGGACCGGAGATTCGCATGCTGCAGCGCACCTCGGTGCTCTCGGCGCTCACGGCCAACACCCTGTTCGGCGCCCGGCCGCTGCTCGAGCCACTCCTGCGCCGGGCGGTGTTGTCCGCGGCGCACATGCCGGACCGGTTGATCGCACGCTATCTCGCCCCGTTCGTCGGCAGCGACGGCGCGGCGCAGCTGCTGCAACTGGCCAGCGCCGTCGCGCTGTCCGACGACGAGCGCCGGCGCCTCGCCGATGTGCGCGCCGATCTGTTGCTGTGGGTCGGCGCGGAGCACGCCGACCAGCCGGCCGATCGCCTGCACGGGTGGCGCCGTGCGCTGCCGAATGCCACGGTGCGCCCGCTCACCGTCCATCCGCTGGGCGCGCTCGTCGCCGAGGCGGCCCCGCTTGCTTTAGTGTCAGCGTTACTGGCGTGGCTCGCGTAATCAACTCAGGAGGCCACTAGGAAGCCGGTGGCTGATCCGTTATGATTAACAGGCTGATCCGGAGTTCCCCGGCAGCGCTGTTCGACGCACTACCCAGAGGAAATGGCCAAGCCCAAGCTTCGTCCGCGTCGTGATGCCATGGTGCCCTCTCCGTATCAGGAGGCCCGTGATGAGCTCTTTCAGCAGATCATGCAGTGTGGTGTGATCGGGTGTCACCCCGACGACCAAAAGGAGTGGTTCGACAACACGATGGAGTACCTCTCGGGGCGTTACCCTGAGATCAAGGCTCCGGAAATTGCCGAATTGCGCACCCTGGGCGAGCGGTTCGCCCAGCCGACCAGAAAGCAGGCGCAGGAAGCGGCCGCGGTCTGATCGAGGTGCCCCGGCGTCGGCCCCCCTCGTGGGCCTCTGGCGTCCGAATCACACCGATGCACCACATGATCCACGCTGTGCGAACGGCACCACGTGTGAGTTATCGAACGCCTCCTCCGGGAGGCGTTCGTCGTGTGGGGCAGACGGCGGCCGGTCAGCGCCCGTCGTGGCGCACGCGCTCGCGCCACAGCATCAGTGTGTAGTCGATCGTGGCGATCAGCCCGAGCACGCCGACGACGCGCACGAGACCATCGACCCACGTGGGGAGCAGCAGCACCGCCACGAACGTCAAGAACTGCAGTGCCGTCACCACTTTGCCGAGCGGGCGCGCCCGGAAGCGGATCGGGCGCAGCCAGCTCACGTTGCGCGCCACGAACCAACCGATCAGCGACATGATGTCGCGGAAAAAGATGGCCACGGCCTGCCATACCGTGAGCTGCGCGCCCAAGACATAGCCGATCACCACGCACAGGACGAAAAACCGGTCGGCGACAGGATCGATCAGGGCACCGAAGCGCGACACCACCTTCGTCCGGCGCGCGATCCAGCCGTCCAGAAAATCAGTGAGTGCGGCCGCGCACAGCAGCGTCAGCCGTACCGGCACCACGTCAATGGCCAGAAACCCCATCGCCAGCGCCACGCGTGACGTGGATACCAGATTGGGCACCGTGAGCACAGTCGGCGTTTCGGGGTGGGGCATGTAGCAAACTACGTACGCCATGGCGCGGGGTGCCAGCCGCACCGCGCCATGGGTATCGTGACCACATGACCGATCCGCTGACGCTGCTCATCCCCGGTGTTGCGTTGGCCGTGCTGGCGTGGGACATCGCGCTGGCCGGTTGGATCGCGGCGCGACGGGAAGCGCCGCGCCCGTTTACGCACATCACCGCGTTCTGCGGCTTGCTCGTCGCACCGGCGCTGCTCGTCTCCGTGGCAACCGGGACCGAAACGGGCGCGCGCGCGATCGGCGGCATCACGTGGCTGGCGCCGCTGGTTGCGGTGGCCTTCGTCCTGCAGGTGCTGTATTCGCTGGGTCGCCGGCTCGTGTCGGTGGTGGTCGCCCTGCCGATCCTGCTGTACGACGTGGCCGTGGCGGTGATCGCGATCGGCGATTTTTTGGTGGCGCAGTACGGAGCCGCGCCGCTGCCGTTTCAGGCGGCGGTCGCCGCGCGCGACGTGATGATGGGGATGACGATCGGCCGTGCGGCGCTGGTGTCTCCACTGGCGGCGCTGGTCCCGATCATCGCCCCGGCATATCCGGCGCGCTGGCGGCTGTCCGGCGCGGCACGCGCCCTGCTCGTGCTCGCCGCCACGGCGAGCTCCACCCTGCTGTTGCTCGAGTGGCCTCGTGGCATGGCCGCCGTGCAAAGCTACGCGGCCGTCCGCCGTGAGCCGATGCAGGCGCGACCGGCGGGCGACTTCGCACTCGGGCTCCGTCTCTTCCCGGTGCTCGACGGTTCGCCACCGGCCCGCGCGGTGCTGGCCGATCGCCGACTGGTCGAGGCGTTCGCCCCCGAAATCGTCCTGATCGTGCTCGACGAAGACGGGTGGCGGGGGAGCGCGCTCGACTCGCTGGCGCGGGTGCTGCAGCCGTTGCGCGACGACAGCGTGCGCGTGGCGGTGGCGTTGCGCCTGAGCGGCCGACCCACGCCTTCCGACGACGCCGCCCGGCAGGCGGCGCTGGAGCGCGTGCTGCGGCGCGTCACGCCGGACGTCCTCTTCCCTGCGCTCCCCGATCCGCTGCCATCGGTGATCGGCGGGCCGTCAGCCATGCCCGCGTGGTGGCGGCAGATGCTGCGGCGGAGCGCCGAGACGGTGGCGCGCGTCCGTCCGCGCACACGCGTCGCGTGGAGCGCCACGCGGCTCGACGCCACGGACAGCGCCGTGTACGCGTGGGCAGCCGCGGCGCAGTCCCCCGTCGAGCTCGTGGGGGCAACCGTCTACCCGTCGTTCTCGGGGCTGCCCTCGGTGGATGCCCGGCTGCGCGCGCTCGACCGGTGGCACCGCGCCGCACAGGCCGGTGGTGGCGGCCGTATGCCGCACTGGCTGGTGAACGTGGGCGGACTGCCACACGCGCATGGGGATGACGCCCAGCTGTCCGCCATGCGTCATACGCTGGCGTGGGGTTCACGCCGCCCATGGATCAACGCCGCGCTGCTGGGCGACCCTGCCGACTACGATGGGTGGACTGGGCTCCGCGCCGCCAACGGGCGCCTGCGCGCCGCCGTCCCCGCGCTCTCCGCCGCCGCCCGACAGATGCGCGACGTGCGCCCCGAGGGGCGCGACGACGCGCGCCTGTTCACCTCACCCTGACTGGCCGCGCACGAGCCCCTCCGCCACCCGCGACGGATCGAAGAACGTCTGCGCCATGCGCAGCACGGCCTCGGCGTTCACCGCCTCCAGCCGCGGCACCACCTCGTGCCGTTCGTGCAACCCGGCCCCGAACAGCCACGCATCGACCAGATCGGCCATCACGTCACTGCCCGACTGCTGCGCGATGGAGTGGCTGCCGATGAGGTACTGCCGCGCCCGCGCGAGTTCCTCCTCGCTGGGCGGTGCGGCGCGCAGTTTGGCGAACTCGGCCAGCAGTCCGTCGCGCGCTTCCTCCTCGCGCGCGGGGGACGTGGCGATGTAGGCAGCAAAGGCCCCGCCGGCCCGTCGTTCGATCGGAAACGCGCTCACGGTATATGCCAACGACTGCTTGTCGCGCAGCTGCTCGAAAAACCGACCGCCCAGACCGCTGGCCACGGCCGACAACACCCGACCGGCAAAGCGGTCGTCATCGTGACGCGCCGGTCCGGGAAAGAGCAGCGCCAGTGCCGTCTGCTTTTTGGCGCGCATCTCATGCCGCGCATGCACCTCGGTCGGCCACTGCACCGGCGGCGGCGGCGTGTCATGCCGCGCCTGCAGCTGCGGAAAGGCACGGGCCACCACGTCCGCCACCTCGTGGGGGCGGACGTCGCCCACCACCGCGATCACCGACGCGCCCTGCAGCACCTGCGCCGCGTGGAATGCACGCACGGCCGCCGCATCCAGCTGCGACAGCGACGCGTCGGTGCCGACCACCGAACGCTCGT
>JARIEV010000103.1 GCA_031127225.1 Gemmatimonadota bacterium
CGATCATATCGGAGTGGCCGTTGATGTACTTTGTCGTCGAGTGCCACACGATGTCAGCGCCGAGCTCCCGCGGACGCTGGAAGATCGGCGTGGCGAAGGTGTTGTCCACGATCAACAGGGCCTGGTGTCGCTTGGCGATGTCGCTCATCGCGGCCAAGTCGGTGAGTCGCATCAGGGGGTTGGTCGGCGTCTCGACGAGCAATGCCCGCGTAGACGGCGTCATCGCGTCTGCCACCCGCTGTGGATCATCGGTGTCCACGTACGTGAACGACAATCCGAAATGCCGCAAAATTTTGTCGAACAGACGGAACGTGCCGCCGTACACATTCTCCCCGCACACGATATGATCACCGGCGCGGAACAATTTCATGATCGAATCGAGGCAGCCCATACCGCTGCCGAAGGCGAAGCCGTGCCGGCCGCCTTCGAGAATGGCCACGTTGCGCTCGAGCGCTTGCCGCGTGGGGTTCTTGCCGCGGGCGTACTCGTACCCTTTGTTGACGCCGATGCTCTCCTGCACGTAGGTGGACGTGAGGTAGAGCGGCGTCATGATGGCACCCGACACGGGGTCGGGGCGCTGGCCGGCATGGATGGCGCGCGTGGCCATGCCACCCGCGAGGTCTTCGTCGTAAATGCGCGTCATGGGCTCCGTGTGGTCCGAGGCGATCGTGCGCGGGAAGCTACTGCGCTCATCGACCGTGGGCGAGTGTTCCCCAGCGGCGTCCGGATAGCACGGCGTGGCACGCCACACGCGACACACCCGCCGGCCGTGGTGTGGCCGCTGCTCTCACGCGATCCCCACCCGGCGGCCTGATGCGTTTCGCAAGTGCCCTGGCCGGAGCCCCCGGCCGCTGTCTCATTGTCGACGATGAGCCGTCTATCCGCGTGGCCGTACGCCGCCTGATGCAGGCGGAAGGCTTCGTGTGCGTGGAGGCGGCAACCGGCCTCGAGGCCCTGGCGGCGCAGGAAGCTGATCCCTGTCCGCTGGTGTTGTCCGATTTTCACATGCCCGGCATGGACGGCGCGCAGCTAATCGCCGCGCTGCGGGCGCGCTGGCCGCAGACGGCCGTGGTGATGATCACCGCGGTGTCGGACGTCAATCTGGCGGTGCGCTGTCTCGAAGCGGGCGCGCTGGACTACGTCACGAAGCCGTTCGCGATGGAGGAACTGCGGGCGCGCGTGCTGCAGGCGCTCGAGAAACGACGGCTGCTCATCGAGAACGAATCGTACCGTTCCGAGCTCGAGGCGCGGGTGGTGCAGCAGACCCACGCGTACGAGGAGCTGTTTCTGGCCTCACTGCAGTCGCTGGCCGAGGCCCTCGAAGTGAAGGACTCGTACACGTGGGGGCACTCCACGCGCGTGAGTCAGTACGCCATGGCCATCGCGCATGAGCTGGCGATGCCCGCCGATTTGCTGCACCAGCTGGAGACCGGGAGCCGCCTGCATGACATCGGAAAAATCGGCGTGCGCGAGTCCGTGCTCAACAAGGCCGGCGCGCTGACCGATGCGGAGTACGCGCACGTCATGGAGCACCCGGTCATCGGCTGGCGGCTGTTGGCGCCGCTGCTGGGCGATATGCCGCACGCGCTGGCCGTGGTGCGGTCCCATCATGAGCGGCACGACGGGCGCGGGAAGCCCGATGCGCTGGCGGGTGACGACATCCCGCTCGCGGCGCGTATCACGGCGGTGGCGGACTCCTTCGATGCCATGACGAGCGGGCGTCCCTACCGTGACGGGATGCCCGTGGCAGCGGCCATGGCGGAGTTGCAGCGGTGCGCCGGGGCGCAATTCGATCCCGAGTGCGTGGCCGCGTTCGAGCGGGCCATGGCGAGCGGCGCGATTCCGCCCATCGACCACAGTGTGCAGGGGCAGACGCGTCTGCACGTCGTGGCGTAGTACCCCGCGGGCGATCCGCGCGCACACGCGCCGCGGATCTTCAGCGGTCGTCGCCGTCCCGCGGCAGATGCACGTCGCGCCACGCCGCGACGCGCTCGGCGCCGCCGTACCAGATCAGACGCCTACCGGTGGCGTCCTGCCATCGCGCAGCCAACGCGGGATCGATTGGCGCCCCACCGCAGAGGCAGGTCACCAGTGACGTTGCGCGCCACGCGTCGCCACGCTCGGCCAGGTATGCCAGTACTTCGTGGTAGACCGCGGCGACCGTGACCAGCACCGTTACCGTCCCGTTCTCGAGGGTGCGCAGCACCGCCTCGCCCCGGACGTCGGGGGCCACAGTGACCGACCCGCCCGCCAGCAGTGGGGCGACGAGGCCGAGCGTGAGGGCCAATGGGTTGCTGACCGGCAGTGCGACCAGCGTGTGATCGACCGGCGTCAACAGGAGATCGGAGATCGCGGCGCGCGCGTCGGCAAGGAGATCCCGATGGCTGAGCACGAGGCGCTGCCGGCGCGGTTCCTCCGTGTGCAGTGGGTCGCTGTACACCGCGACGCACTCCTCGTCGCGCCCGTCGCTGCCCGTCGTCCCCTCCAGTGCGAGGCCGTGGTGCGAGCCGAGATCCACGTCCATCGTGCGTCCGGGCACGATCACCCGCGCCGTCCGCGGGGCGTCGTCGAGCAGCGCGACGGGCATATCCGTCGGCAGTCGTCCCGCGAGGTGGTGTAGCGTGAAGACGGCGCCAACGCCGGCGTCGGTGAGTTGCCACGCGATATCGTCGGGCGCACTCTGCGGATCGAGGAGGAGCGCCCCCCGACCATCGGACGCGGCGAGTGCCGTCAGGAACGCCGGACCGCTGGGCAGGAGCACCGCCGCCCGCGCGCCAGACAGCGCCCGCACGAGCGGCGCCGACCGCTGCAACAGCGTCACGCCGGCGGCCACCAGCGCCGCTGCATCGTCCGTGTCGAGGCGACCGCCGCCGGCGGCGACGGCGAGCGGGAGGAGAGCGAAAGGATCAGACATGGGCGCAGGTTAGTTCGCCGAGCTGGTCTGTGCCATCGCCGTAACGGATCCCTATCGTGAATCGTCTATCACCGGAAGCCGAGGCGGACTGTTGAGACCGCCAGATCAGTATGGTTTGGAATGATTCGGACGGCTGTCTACGTTTCCGGATTCGCCGCAGGGACGCCGGTTTTCCGAGGAGTGATATGGCATTCGATGGGCTGATGGTGAGCGTGTCCGGTGTGCGTGGGCGCGTGGGTTACGGACTGACGCCTGAGGTCGTCGCAACGTTTGCGGCGGCGTTTGGCGCATGGGCGTCGCGGACCGGCGTGCGCACGATCGTCGTGGGGCGTGACAGTCGCGTGTCCGGACCGATGTTCACGCGGATCGTTCATGGGGCCCTCGAATCGGTCGGCTGTACCGTGATTGACATCGGTATGGCGCCCACCCCGACCATTCAACTCGCTGTCGAGCACCATCACGCCGCCGGCGGGCTCGGCATCACGGCGAGCCACAATCCGATCGAGTGGAACGCCCTCAAGTTCATCGGCCCCACGGGGCTGTTCCTGTCGGCGGAGGAAGGCGCCGAGATGCGCACGCTGATGGAGCAGGGCGTGCCGCGCGCCCGGTGGGATCAGCTCGGTGAAATCGTCCGCGACCCCGATGCGGTGTCGCGGCATCTCGCACAGGTGATGGCGCTGCCGTATCTCGATGTTGAGGGGATCCGCGCGCGGCGCTTCCGCGTGGCGCTCGACTGCTGTCACGGCGCGGGCGGCGTGATCATGCCGCAACTGCTCACCGAACTGGGATGTGAGGTCTACGCCATCAACATGGACGCGGATGGGTTGTTTCACCGTCCGCCCGAGCCGGTGGCGGACAACCTGGGCGAGCTCGCGGCGCTCGTGAAGGCCACCCAGGCCGACATCGGGTTTGCCACCGATCCCGACGTGGATCGGCTGGCGCTGGTGCTCGATGACGGCGTGGCGCCCGGCGAGGACTACACCCTCGCGCTGGCGGCGCGCACGGTGCTGCGGCACCGGCCCGGCCCGGTGGTGACCAATCTCTCCACCAGCAAGGTCGTGGCCGACGTGGCGCGCGACGCCGGGGTGCCGTTTCACTTCGCGAAGGTCGGCGAGGTGAACGTGGCCATGACGATGCGCGATCTCGGGGCGACGATCGGCGGCGAAGGGAACGGTGGGGTGATCCTGCCCGAGATGCATCTCGGTCGCGATGCGCCGGTGGGCGCGGCGCTGCTGCTGCAACTCATGCTCGAAGAGGGACGCCCGCTGTCGGCCCTCATCGCCGAGCGCCCACGGTATGTGATTGTGAAGGACAAGCTCGACCGTCCCGATGCGCCGCTCGACGCGGTGTACGTGGCACTGCGCGAGGCGTTCCCCGATGCCACGGCGGACGTGCAGGATGGACTGCGTCTCGACTGGCCCGATCGGTGGGTCCACCTGCGCCCGTCCGGCACGGAGCCGATCGTCCGCGTGATTGCGGAAGGCCCCACGGACGCCGACGCACGCACACTGATCACGCAGGCCCGGGCGCCCCTGTCGGCGCTCGGCACACTCTAGACCTCGAACGACCATGTGCGGAATCGTCGGCTACGTTGGAAACCGGATCGCCACCCCGATGCTCGTCGAGGGGCTCAAGCGCCTCGAGTATCGCGGCTATGACTCGGCGGGCGTTGCGATCATGGACGGCGCGGGCGTGGAAACGCGCCGGGCCGCTGGCAAGATTGCGCGTCTCGAGGCAGCGATCGCGCTCAACCCGCCGCAGGGCACGATGGGCATCGCCCACACGCGCTGGGCCACCCACGGGCCGCCGACGGAGATCAACGCGCATCCGCACGCAAGCCAAAACGGCCGGATCGCCGTGGTGCACAACGGCATCATCGAGAACGCGACGGTGCTCAAGGCGGGGCTCGAGGCGCACGGCTACGTGTTCAAGTCGGACACCGACACCGAGGTCCTCGCGCACCTGATCGAAACCGCTTACGCCGGCAATCTGGAAGCCGCGGTCATCGAGGCGCTCCGGCAGTGCGATGGCACCTACGGATTGGCGGTGATCACCAGCGACGAGCCGGACAAGATCGTCGCCGCGCGGAAGGGAAGCCCGCTGCTCATCGGTGTTGGTGACAACGAGTTCTACATCGCCTCCGATGCCTCGGCGATTTTGGCCCATACCCGGAACGTGGTGTACCTCGACGACGGCGACATCGCCGTGGTGACGCGCGATGGGTATCGGGTACTTGACCTCGACTCGGTTATCCGCGACAAGCCGGTCACGCGCATCGACTGGGACCTGCAGCAGATCGAGCGTGGTGGCTACCCGCATTTCATGCTGAAGGAAATCTTCGAGCAGCCGACCACGGTGGAGAACACCATGCGCGGTCGCCTCATTCTCGAAGAGGGCTTCTCCAAGCTCGGCGGCTTGAACATCTCCAAGGAAGACCTGCTCAAGGTCGACAACATCATCATCACGGCGTGCGGCACCAGCTGGCATTCGGCGCTGATCGGCGAGATGATGATCGAAGAGCTGTGCCGTATTCCGGTGGAGGTTGAGTACGCATCGGAGTTCCGGTACCGGAACCCGATCGTGACGCCGACGACGCTGTGCATCGTGATCTCGCAGTCGGGTGAAACGGCCGACACGCTGGCGGCCATGCGTGAGGCGAAGCGCCGCGGCGCGCGCACGCTGGGGCTCGTGAACGTGGTCGGCTCCACGATTGCGCGCGAGGATGATGGCGGGATTTACCTGCACGCCGGTCCGGAAATCGGTGTCGCGTCTACCAAGGCATTTACGAGTCAGGTGGTGGCGCTGGCGCTGTTCACGCTCAAGCTCGCCCGTCTGCGCGACCTGAGCGTGGCGCGCGGCCGCGAGATCGCGCAGGCGTTGGCCGACCTGCCGGCACAGATTCAGTCGATTTTGGACCGCGCCGAGGAGATCGAGAACCTCGCCGAAGAGTTCAAGCGCGCCACCAATTTCCTGTACCTGGGTCGCGGCTACAACTTCCCGGCCGCGCTGGAAGGCGCGCTGAAGCTCAAGGAAATCTCGTATATCCACGCCGAGGGGTATCCCGCGGCGGAAATGAAGCACGGTCCGATCGCGCTCATCGACGAGATGATGCCGGTGGTGTGCATCGCGCCCCACGACGCGGTGTTCGACAAGATCACGTCGAACATTCAGGAGGTGAAGGCGCGGAAGGGGAAGATCATCGCGATCACCACGCGCGAGGAGCCGTCGCTGGCCGGCAAGCTCGATTACGAGTTCCGCATCCCGCAAACGGTGGACCTGCTCACCCCGATTCTGGCGAGCGTGCCGCTACAGCTGCTGGCCTACTACATCGCGGTCAAACGCGGCTGCAACGTGGACCAGCCGCGCAACCTCGCCAAGTCGGTGACGGTCGAGTAGCCGTTTCGGATACCCCCCTCGGGCGCTTAACTTCCGGCATGACTGACGCTGTCTCTTCAGGGGTCGCCACCGAACGGCTCGCGCATGAAATCTCCCGTCGCCGGACCTTTGCGATCATCTCGCACCCGGACGCCGGCAAGACCACGCTGACCGAAAAGCTGTTGCTGTACGGCGGTGCCATCCACCTGGCCGGCTCGGTGAAGGCGCGCCGGGCCACCCGGCACGCCACGTCGGACTGGATGAAGCTCGAGCAGGAGCGCGGCATCTCCGTGACCAGCTCGGTGTTGCAGTTCGAGTACCTCGGCTACCAGCTCAACCTGCTGGACACGCCGGGGCACGAGGACTTCTCTGAAGACACCTATCGCACGCTGGTCGCGGCCGACTGTGCGATCATGCTGCTCGACAACCGCCGCGGCGTGGAAGAGCGCACGCGCCAGCTGTTCGAGGTGTGCAAGCGGCGCCGTACGCCGATCTTCACGCTGGTGAACAAGTGCGACCGGCACGGCGAAGATCCGCTCAAGCTCATTCAGGATGTCGAAGCCGATCTCGGGATCGACTGCTTTGCCGCCACGTGGCCGGTGTTCGACAACGACATCTTCGTGGGCGTGTACGATCGCCTGAAGCGCGAGGTGCACCTGTTCGAGCGCAGCGGTGACCGCGGCGCCACGCGGGCCGATGACACCATCGTCAGCATCGACGACGTGGCCTTGATCGAAGCGATGGGCGAGAGCGCGTTCGACCGGCTGATGACCGACATCGACTTGCTCGATGCCGCCGGTCACACCTACGATCACGCCCGGGTGATCGACGGTGCTCTGACGCCGGTGTTCTTCGGCTCGGCGCTCACCAACTTCGGGATCGAGCCGTTCCTGCGCGAATTTCTCGAGCTGGCGCCAGCGCCCGGGCCGCGCGAGACCAACATCGGCAACGTCGATCCGGAGAGCACCGATTTCACGGGGTTCGTGTTCAAGATCCAGGCGAACATGGACCCCAAGCACCGCGATCGCGTGGCCTTCGTGCGCATCGTGTCGGGGCATTTTGAGGCGAACATGCAGGTGCTGCACCAGCGCAGCGGCAAGCCGATCCGGCTGGCCGCCCCGCAGCAGTTCATGGCGCGCGATCGCGTGAGCATCGAGGAGGCGTGGCCCGGCGATGTGATCGGCATCATGGACCGCGGCAACCTGCGGATCGGTGACACCTTGGGCGGCGACGGCAAGCTGGAGTTTCAGGGGATCCCGCGTTTCCCCCCCGAGCACTTTGCCCGTGCGATTCCCGCTGATCCGCTCAAGCGCAAGCAGTTCGACAGCGGCCTGCGTCAGCTCACCGAGGAGGGCGCGGCACAGGTGTTCTTCGCCGAAACGTCGGCCGGGTCACAGCCGATCGTGGGGGCGGTGGGGCAGCTGCAGTTCGACGTGATGGCGTTCCGGCTCGAGCACGAATACGCGGCGCCGTGCAAGTTCGAAAAGATGACGTACCGCTGGCCACGCTGGCTCACCGGCGCGAAAGCCGATGTGGAGCGGGTGGCGAGCGGGCAGGGGCGCCTCAAGCTGTTCGATCACAAGGGGAACGTCGTGGTGCTGTTCTCCGATGCCTGGGCGCTGCGACGCGCCCTGCAGCACGAGACGAGCGTGGTGTTCCACGAAACCGCGCCCTGAGACCACGCGCCGGGCGGGCGCCGGAGCGCCCGCCCAGGACTCAGGCGTTTGACACCAGGGTGTCGATCTGCCGCCCCACGTGTCCGATGACGAACCCACCGTCTTCCGATGACGTGAAGTAGATCCGCAGGCAGGTGATGGGGTTGCTCCCCTTGCGCAGCTGATCGGCGCACTCGATCTCGCGGTCGCCGTCGCGGAAGATGTACGGCGTCTTGCGGCTGCCGTCCGTGGGCCCCGGCGAGAAGTCGACGCCGAGATCGGCGAACACTTCGGCCAAGGGGCGCCCGAGCGCACGGTCCTGACGGCGGCGGCCCACTTCGCCGAGGGCCTTGAGGTACGACCACGCGGTATCGGGGTCGGGAAACGACGACTCGCGTGACGACGTGAATGCGGCCGGGAGCAGCCGCAGCGCGTCGGAGTAGAGCGCCTGCGCACGTTCGACCGCCTCGAGCACCGACTGGGGTGCATCGCTGGCCGGCTTGGAGATCGGCTGACGTTCCTTGTGCGCCGCGAGCGTGGTGCGGAGCGCCCGCGCACTGGCACGCTCAGCCTCGAGTTGCTCGCGCGCCTCCACCAGACGCTCACGCGTCCGGGACAGCTCCCCCTCGGCGGCGCGCACGGCCTCTTCGTACTGGCGCACGAGCGAGATCAGCTGCCCCTTGTCCAGTTCCACCCCCGATTCCGCCGCGGCGAGTGCTTCCGCGGCATCCGGGCGCTTGCCGTACGTCGTCGCGCGCTGATCGCGCAGCGTATCCACGATGGCCGGGTCGGAGAACGGGCGCTGCACGGAGACTTCTGCGAGACGTTGCACGAGCCGGCGACGTTCGCCGGGGAGCGCCAACGCCCGTGCGAGCACGAGCGGATGCTGGAAGGGGTCGGACTCGAGCGTGAAGCCGGGAAGATAGGCGCGCGCTGAACCCAGGAACACACTGCGCGCGTGTCCGCCCACCGCATCGGAGAGCGCAAAGGTGTCCGAGTGGCGGAGCATGAAGCACAGCCCCAATACGAACATCTCGGTGGCAAACTGCTCGGGCGGGAGGACATAGCCGCCGTCGGGCAGTTCGGTGAGCAGCAGCACCGGCATGGTGCGCGCCGGATCACACAATACAAAACGGACGAACGCATCGAGCGTGCCGGCTTCGAGCTGCGTGGGGATGCGCTGCAGCGGGCCATCGTTGGCCACCAGCGTGAACTGCGCATCGAGCTCCGAGAGCAGACGGGGCGGACGTACCGGCGGTGGCGCCCCGTTGCTGAGACCCCCCTCGGTGCCGACGCGCAGATTGACCTGCCGGTGCACGGCGCCGCTGGAGTTGGTTGTGACCACGTACGTGACGTGCGTGGACCACTGCAGCGAACGGTCGAGCGGATCCGGCGCGTGCACCACAATGTCGGCCAGCGCCGCCCCACCTTCGCGATAGGGCGCCCAGCGAAGGATGCGTCCACCGTCGAGCGTGTGGTTGGACGGACTGTCCCAGCTCAACTGCTGCCCCTGATCGAGCCCAAGCCACGCAACACACGCGGCCAGGAAGGCAGAATCGGCATCCATCGCCGCAGAGCGCGGCGTCAGATCAAAGTGAAGAGCGAGGCGAGGTTGCACGATGGTGATGATTGACATTGTCCTGCACTTCCGTGAGTCGGAAGGCATCGCCAGACTTCTGCGCCATGCGAATTCTTCTTCAGCGCGTCAGTCGGGCGGAAGTGCGAATCCGACCGGACAATCCCGACGAACCAACACGGGTGTCCGGGCGCATCGAATCAGGCTATGTGCTACTGGTGGGGTTCACGCATACCGATACCGCCGCGGAGCTCCGGTGGATGGCCGAGAAGGTGATCGGACTACGCTTGTTCGCCGACACCGAGGGAAAGCTGAATCACGATGTGGCCGAGCGCGCAGGCGCGCTGTTGGTGGTCTCGCAGTTCACACTGTACGCCGATGTCAAAAAGGGAAAGCGCCCGAGTTTCATTAACGCGGCCCGGCCCGAAATCGCTACCCCGCTATATAACCAATTCGTCATTCTTTTGCGCCAGTGCGGACTGGATGTACAGACGGGCGAATTTGGTACCGACATGGAGGTCGAGTTGGTGAATGACGGACCGGTCACAATTTGGCTCGAGCGAGACGCCCCTCCCCCCAATGTGTAGCATACACGCCAAGCACCTGTCGCGGTCCACTGTCAACATTACCTGACAGTGCGGACGACATGTCCCTCTCCGCATGGGCCATACGGCGCCGCGATCGGACTCGGCAGCGAGCTACCGCGCCGCCGTGTCGAGCGCCTGCTCCAGATCGGCGATGATATCCGCGATGTGCTCCAATCCGACGCTGACCCGAATTAATCCATCGGAAATGCCGACGGCCGCGCGTTCGTCGGCGGAGAGTTTCGAATGGGTGGTCGAGGCGGGGTGGGTGACGATCGTGCGGGTGTCGCCGAGGTTGGCGGAGTGCGACACCATCTGCACCGCGTCGAGGAAGCGGCGCCCCGCGTCGAGCCCGCCGGCGAGCACGAGGGCCACGATGCCGCCGCCTTGTGACATCTGTGCGCGGGCGAGCGCGTATTGCGGGTGTGACGGCAAGAACGGATAGCGCACCGACTCCACCGCCAGGTGCCCTTCGAAGTGCTGTGCCAGACTCAACGCGTTCGCGCAGTGGCGGTCCATGCGCACGGCGAGAGTTTCCAGCGACTTCGACAGGAGCCACGCGTTGAAGGCGCTCATGGCCGGTCCGGTGTGCCGCGCAAAAAATCGGCAGTCCGCGATGTATGACGCATCACCGATGATCGCCCCGCCCAGCGCGCGTCCCTGCCCGTCGATGTACTTCGTGGCCGAGTGGATGATGACGTTGGCCCCGAGCGACAACGGACGTTGCAGGTACGGCGTGGCGAAGCAGTTGTCGACCACGAGCGGGATGCCGCGCGCCGCCGCGAACGCAGCGAGCCATCGCAGGTCGATTAGTTCGAGGCCGGGGTTGGACGGCGTCTCGATGAAGATCAGCTTGGTGTTCGGCCGGACCAGCCGCTCCCACGACGACGGATCGGCGGCGTCCGCGTAATCAGACGACACGCCCCATTTCGGCAGAATCCGGGTGAACAGCTGGTGCGTGGATCCGAACAGCGCCCGCGAGGCCAGCACGTGGTCGCCGGCGGACACGCGCGCGGCGATGGCCGTGAACACGGCCGACATCCCCGAGGCCGTGGCAATGCCGTCGTCGCCCCCTTCGAGGAGGCACAACTTCCGCACGAACTCGTCGGTGTTCGGGTTCGCGTACCGGCTGTACACGTTGCCGGCCATCTCCTCGGTGAACAACGCCCGCGCATGCTCGGCATCGTCGAACCGGAAGCTCGACGTGAGATACAACGGGACGGAGTGCTCGCGCTCGGCCGACACCGGGGTCTGCGTACGGATCGCGAGCGTTTCGAAGTGCGTGGGATGGTCGGACATGTGCCAGTGGGGTGCGAGTAGGAAGACCGTGGTCTAAACTTAGTCACATGACGACTTCTGATTCGATGCGTCCGCCCGCGGCACTGCCGCGCGTGATCCTGGCCTCGCAGTCTCCCCGGCGCCGGGAACTGTTGACGCTGATCGGGATTGCGCACGAGGTGCGTCCGGCCGACGTGGACGAGTCCGTGCATCAGGACGAGGCGCCGGTGCCGCACTGCGAGCGGTTGGCGCGGGCCAAGGCCCACACGCTCGCGGTGCAGCACCCGGACGCGGTCGTGATCGGCTCCGACACGATCGTGGTGATCGACGGTGACATCCTCGGCAAGCCGCGCGATCGCGACGACGCGATCGCGATGGTCACGCGTCTGAGCGGGCGGACCCACACGGTGTTCACCGCGGTGGCAGTCGCTCACGGTGGCGAGACACAGTCTGGTGTGGAGTCCGTCTCGGTTACGTTCCGCGCGCTCGACGCGGCGCAGATCGCCGCCTACGTGGATACCGGCGAGCCGATGGACAAGGCGGGCGCGTACGGCATTCAGGGATTCGGCGCCACAATCGTCGAGCGAATCGACGGGGACTACTTCGCCGTGATGGGGCTGCCGCTCGGTCGCCTGATCGGACTGTTGCGCGCTCTTGGCTTCGGCTACGCCTTCGGCCCGGTTACGCGGTCGTAGGCCGGTACCGTTCCTGCCAACGCCGCAGCATGGCGTGCACGTCGTCCACCGTGATTCGTGCCATGCGATGCTCACGATACTGCATATCGAGCGGATAGTCCTCGCCCGGATCACCGTACGCATCGATCATGAGGTCCCGCGAGAAGTCATACGGGCCCACGCGCTTGGGATTGGTGTAGCCCAGCAGTGAGATCACGGGTGTCCGCAGGGCGACCGCGAGATGGAGCGGGCCGGTGTCGGGGGAGAGCGCGACCGCGGCGCCATCGAGAATGGCGGCCAGTCGGCGTAGTCCGCTGCCAAGCGCGGAGTGCGCCATCGGTGCCTCGCGCCGGATGATCGCTTCGGCGGCGAGTTCGCGGGGGGAGCGGCCGCCCACCAGCACGGGTTGGAGTCCGAACTCGTGCCACAGGATCTGACAGACGCGCGCCCAGCGTTCCGGCATCCAGTCTTTGGCCGCCTTGCTGGTTGCCACCACGATGGGCGCAATCGGGCGGTCGAACTGACCGTGAAACGCCCGCTGCCAGGCGTGTTCTTCGTCGTTCCACGGTCCCAGCGTCCAGGCGGGCGCGCCGTGGGCAATGCCGAGGGCGGTGCTGAACTCGAAGTACTGGTCCTGCACATGCTGGCCGGCGTGCGGTGGCAGGCGGTGCGTCGTGAACAGCCAGTTCGCATCGCGCGCTCGCGCGCGATCGAACCCGAGTTTGATGGGGGCGTTGGTGAAACCGGTGATGAGGCCGGCCTTGAAGTACACCTGCAGGGCCAGCACGACGTCGAAGCGGCGGGTGGCAAGCGCGCGGCGGGTGTCGAGAAATCCGCGCCATCCCTTCGATCGGTCGAAGAGCACGATGTCGTCCACCAACGGGTGCCCACGCACCAGCGTGGCCGGCCCGGGCTGCAGCACCCACGTGATGTGCGCGGCGGGCGCATGCGCCTTGAGGGCGTGGATGACGGGCATGACGTGCACGGCATCGCCGACCGCGCTCATCATGACGATGCCGACGCGATCGAGGCGGAACGGCGGCAGGGCGGGGGTGGTGGTCGGTACCATCACGCGATCAGGAATTCGGGAGGGGAGCGGAAGGCGCGTCGCGCAGCGCGGCGGTGGCCTGCGCGGCGAACGCATCGATGCGGGCGTCGGTGATGTCGCCACCAAAGTGCCGGCGCCACTTGCGGACCGAGCGTGTGAGGCGGTCCACATTGCGGCGCATGGTGTCGGCGCGCGCGCGCGCGGGCTGCCAGTGCACCACATCGACATCGATGATCAGCGCTTCGATGCCGTGGGGCGCCGGACGCAGCAGAATATTCTTGACGTTCAGGTCCGGATGCACCACGCCATGCGTGGCCAGTTGCACCAGCAGCCGCTGCGTGGCCGTCAGGGCCGTTTCACCGTCCACGAATGGCGTCAGCCCGGCCATGACCATGCCAAGGTCGGCCGCATCGTCCACGTACCGGCTGACGACATCCACGGTGCAGAGACCGAACGCGGCCGCGTAGCGCGCAAAGCCCAGCACTTCAGTGGTGGGGATGCCCGCCGCGCGTAACGCCGCCGACTGCGCCAGTTCCGCCGGCGCGCGCGTGGGGCGCCGGAAGCGGTCG
>JARIEV010000003.1 GCA_031127225.1 Gemmatimonadota bacterium
CTGTACGCTCGACATCTACACCTGCCGGACGACCGACTTCAATTGCGGCATTTCGCCGGCGGTGCACGGTGACATCCAGCGTCTGGTTGACGGTGGCTACAGCGCCGACGAGATCATGGCCGCGATGACCCAGACGTACGGCGATTTCATCTTGATGCAGCCGCGCAAACAGGGGTTCAATCTGCTCGCGTGGTTTGCGCCGTTCGCGGCGATCGGGCTGGGCGCGGTGGGGATCGGTGCCTTGCTGCGTAGCTGGCGTCGGAATGCGGACACGGCCGCCGTCCGGCGGGCGGCGGCACCGGCCGCGTCCGACCGCGCACTCGATGCGACGCCCGACGAACTGGCGCGCCTCGATGCGGCGTTGCGCGAGGAGCGGTAGTGATGCTCGCTGCGATCCCCGAAGGGGCCGTGCCGCTCGTGCTGGGCACCGCGCTGGCGCTGACGGCGCTCACGCTGGTACTGTCGCCGCTCCTCTCGGGCGAGGCCGACGTCCGGGCCGCGGACGACGCGCAGGATGCGCGCGAGGCGGCGCGTCGTCGTGCCGCACGGGCACGCCGCATCCGCGGCCAGGATGAACCGCTCGACGGCGCGGTGGCGGCGCTCCGCGAAATCGAGTTTGACCGGGAAACGGGAAAGCTTTCGGACGACGACTACGCCGAGTTGAAAACGCGCTACACGCGTGAGGCACTGGCGGAGTTACGGGCCGCCGATGCGCGGGAGGCGGTGGTGGCGGGAGTCGGCGCGGCGCCGTTGTCGGTGGTGTCCGCGGATGCGTCGCTCGACCCCGTGGAAGCCGCCATCAGCCGGGCGCGCGCCAACCAGCGCTCGTGTGGTGTGTGTGGTCCGCGTCCCGAACCCGACGCCACGTATTGCTCGAGCTGCGGGCGGTACCTGCCCGGGTGCTGTGCGCGCTGTGGCACCAGCGTGGATCTGGTGGGGTCACGCTTTTGTGGCGGTTGCGGCGAGCATCTCGCGGCGGCGTGAGGGCCAGGGGGATCTGATGGGACGAGGCGAGGTGCCGGGTAACATCACCGTCACGTCGCCTTTTTCCTTCTTAAAAAGAAGCGGTGGTGCGGCTACGGTTTGGGTGAGATCAGTCCTGCTCCGTCACTTCTACGTCCGGACCCCATGCGAGATCGCCTCTCCCGTGCCGCGCTGAGCGCGCTGGCCTTCGTCGCGTCGGCCTGCTCAAGCGCTGACGTTGTCACGCCCGACGCGGCGACACCGGCGATCCCGCGCTTCTCGGTGACGTCCACGCGACCGACGGTCGTGATCAGCCAGATTTATGGTGGCGGTGGTAACTCCGGATCCGTTTACCGGAACGATTTCATCGAACTGCACAACACCGGCACGACGTCGGTGAGTGTGGCTGGGTGGAGTGTGCAGTATGCGTCGACGGCTGGCACCACGTGGTTTGTGACCGCGCTTTCGGGCACGATCCCGGCGGGCGGCTACTACCTCGTGAAGCAAGCCGCCGGTGCTGGTGGAACGACGGACCTGCCGACTGCCGATGCGACGGGCACTACCGGTATGAGTGGCACAAGCGGCAAGGTCGTGTTGTCGTCGACGACGACGGTCCTGACCGGCACGTGTCCCGATGGCGCTGAGGTCGTGGATCGCGTTGGCTACGGCTCCACCAGCTGCGCGGCGAGCGATAATACCGCCGCGCTCACAAACACCACCGCCGCCCTCCGCGCCAGCAACGGCTGCGCGTGGACCGGCAACAATGCGGTCGACTTCAGCACCGGCGCGGCGGTCCCTCGCAACAGCACGACCACGGCGGTGCAATGTACGTCTGGCCCCGTCGTCGGTCCGATCGCAGCCGTCGTCGTCACGCCGACCACCGGATCAACGCCCATCGGTGGAACGCGCGCGTTCACCGTGGTGGCCAAGGACGCCGCTGACCTCACGGTCGCCAGCCCCGTCATCACCTGGACCTCGAGCGCGCCGCTGGTGGCCAGCATCAGCACGTCGGGCGTCGCCACGGCGCTCGATATCGGCACCACCACGATCACCGCGACGGCGGCCAACGGCGTGTTCGGCACGGCGACGATGACCGTGACCGAAGCGGCCTCGTTGCCGTCGGTGCGCATCAGTGAAATCCACTACGACAATTTCGACGTGGATGTCGGTGAGGCCATCGAGATCGAAGCACCGGCCGGTACCGATCTGTCCGGATGGAAATTGGTGCTGTACAACGGAAGTGGCGGCGCAGCCTACAACACGCGAATGCTTGACGGAGTCGTTGCATCCAGCTGCAGTGGACGTGGCGTGTTGTATTTCGAGTATCCGGCCAATGGTATCCAGAACGGTGCGCCAGACGGTGTCGCATTGGTGAACGCGCAGGGTATGGTCGTCGAGTTCCTGTCGTATGAGGGTGCGTTCGCCGCGACGGACGGCGCCGCGGCCGGACTCACCTCGATCAGTCTGAGCAACGAGGAGAGTGCCGCGACGCCGGCCGGCAACTCGTTGCAACGCTCGCTCGCCAACACGTGGAGCGCTGGCCCGGAGAACTTCGGTGGCTGCAACGGCCGCACCGCCGGCGTGTTGCGCACGTCCTTCAGCTTCTCTGGTCGCGATTTGGCTGACCCTGCGCTTCCGGTCGGCTTTCAGGATCAGATCTTCGCGAATGCGTCGCGTCTCGGCGTGGCCGTCACCGGCACCTTCAGCTGGAGCAGCGACACCCCCACGATCGCCAGCGTCGATGCGAATGGCGTGATCACCGGACTGGCCGTGGGCAATGCTGTGCTGCGCGCCACGACGGCCGACGGTTTGTCGAGCGGTACCTACACGTTGCCCATCGACGTCGCAATCGCGGGCAACACCGCGGCCTACGGCAACCACACAGAATTCGGCACGCCGGCCGACGGTACGCCGGCCGACGACTTTATCATCACGCGCCCGCAGTTCACGGTGTCGTACAGCAAGGCACGCAACACGCCGAACTGGGTGGCCTACAATCTCGAAGCCACGCATATCGGCGAGTTCGACCGCTGCGATTGCTTCACGTACGATCCGGCGCTGCCGGCAGACTATCCGCGATACACCACGGCCGACTACACCGGTGCGGGAACCTTTGCCGGCTACGGCATCGACCGCGGCCATCTGGCGCGATCGTTCGACCGCACCACCGGCGCGCTCGACAACGCCCGCACGTTCTACTTCAGCAACATCATTCCGCAGGCCGCCGACAACAATCAGGGGCCGTGGGCGGCACTGGAAAACGATCTCGGAGCGCGCGCCCAAAACAGCAACAAGGAAGTGTTCATCGTGGCTGGCGTGGCCGGCAACAAGGGCACGGTCAAGAACGAAGGCAAGATCGTGATCCCCGAGTACGTCTGGAAGGTTGCCGTGATCCTGCCGCGCAATCAGGGACTCGCCAATGTCACGTCGCTCGAGGCCGCGGAGATTGTGGCGGTCGTGATGCCGAACGTGTCGGGTATACGCAATGTCCCATGGGCCACCTACAAGACCACGGTCGACTCGGTCGAAGCGCTCAGTGGCTACGACCTCCTCAGCCTCCTGCGCAACGACCTCGAAATCGCGCTCGAGAGCAACACCAAGCCGCCGGTCGCGGCGGTGAACGGACCGTTCAGCTCCATCGAAGACGAATCGGTCGCCATGTCGGCGTCGGCGTCCACCGACCCGGACACGGATGCGCTCACCTACGCCTGGAGCTTCGGTGACGGCGCGACGGCTACGGGCGTGAACACATCGCACGTGTACACCGCGTCGGGCACCTTCACGGTGCGGCTCATCGCCACCGATATCCGCGGCCTTGCCGATACGGTGACGACCACCACCACGGTGCTCTCGCCGGCACAGGCGCTCGATAACACGGCCATCATGGTCGATGCGCTGGCCGGCACCGGCCGCGTGAACAAGGGCGTGCTCAACTCGCTCAACGCAAAGATCACTGCCGCCGCGAACTCGGTCCGTCGGGGCAACGCAACCGCCGCGATGAATCAGCTCGACGCGCTGATCAACGAACTCGATGCGCTGGTGCGGAGTCGTGGCCTCACGGACGCGCAGGCGGCGCCGATTCGCACCATGCTTACCCGCGTGATCCGCTCGCTGTCGATTTCGTAAGCGATTTCGGAGGGGCGTTCTTCGCTCGGACGCCGCGCCGCGTCCCCTTCGGGGGACGCGGCGCAGTGCCGTGCTGGGCGTCGGCGTCCTGCGCCGCCGCCGCGAGCAATGGATACGTGGCGCAGCCGGCGGTGAGCGGACAGGCCGTGCAATGGGCCACACGGGCGGTGCACACCAGCGCGCCCAGTTCCATCAGCGCCTGATTGTGCGTCCACGTGCTCTTGCCGGTGCGTGGCAACAGTTGTTCAGCGATCACCCACAGCTGCTTCAGGCCGGGCCCCGACTTCGGGTGCAGGTGCGGGGCGAACACCCGCTGCAGCACGCGCGCCACATTCGTGTCCACGAGTGCAGCGCGTTTTTCGTACGCGAACGACGCCACCGCTCCTGCGGTGTACGCACCCACGCCCGGCAATTCGCGCAGAGCCACCGGTTCGCTGGGAATCACGCCGTCCTGCTCAGTCGTGACGTGCCGCGCGAGGGCGTGCAGGTTGCGTGCGCGGGCGTAGTACCCCAGCCCCTGCCACGCTTCCATCACCTTTTTCGGGCGGGCATCCGCGAGCGCCTGCAGATCGGGAAAGTAGTCGAGGAAGCGGCGGTAGAAGTCGAGCACCCGCGATACCTGCGTCTGCTGGAGCATCAGCTCCGACACGAGAATCCGGTAGGGATCCCGTGTGTGGCGCCACGGCAGATCACGGCGGTGCTTCCGGAACCACGCGTGCAAGCGACGGCGGAACGCGGCGGCCGCGTCGGGAGCAACAGTCTGGGCGGGCGGGGCGGGTCGACGGGGTGCCATCGGGGCAGAACCTAGCGACCGCGCGGCGCGACCGCACTCGGCAACCCGCGCGGCCCGTCAGTGCCGCTCGATGCCGTCCAGCCGTCGCCGCGCCATCACCAGCGGCACCACGGTCGCCGCCACGCACGCCGCCGCAGCCGCCACGAATGGCAATACCATGTCGGCCGGCGTGCGCGCCCACCCAAAATGCTCGGCCACCACGTACCGCGCTGCCGGCCGCCCCGTGAGATAGGCCACCGCGCCGATCAGGACGATCGCCGTCATCATGAACAGCAGTCCGCCGAAGGACGTCGGAATCTGCGCAGCATTCTCGGTGTCGAATTGCGGATAGAAGGTGCCGTAACTCAGCGCGAGCGCCGTGAGCGGGAACACCAGCCCCGTGATCGCCGCGATCGATACCAGGTGCACGAAGGGTCGCACCCCAAGCATCAGGTTGGTGCACCCCACCAGCACGAGCGCCAGCAACAGCAGGGGCACCGCCCCCACCCAGAACTTGGCCCAGAGCAGGTCCGACATCCGGAGCGGACTGGATCGCAGCAGCCACAGCGCCCGCCCCTCGAGACTCACACTCGGGAACACGAACCGCGCCGCAATAGAGGCCAGCACGAACCCGGCCAGCGCCAGATTCAGGAACGGGATCACGTTGCGCAGCAGCTCAGTCATCCCCGCGCCGGACAACGGCAGATACCGCACGTTGGCCACGTACACCACCAGCAGCACCGCCAGCATCACCAACTGCGACCACTGCGTGCTGTCGCGCATGAACACGCGGAGCTCCTTCAGCACCAGTTCGCGGCGCGTGGTGCTCAGGAACGACAGCAGGCGGTCCAGCAGGGGGCGCCCGGTGCGACGCGCCGACCGCTGGCTGGCTCCCTCCTGCGCCATGCTGTACGCACGGTGCCATCCCCGCCCGTACGACAGCTGCCCGATCAGCGTCAGCGCCGCCGCCACGCCCCACAGGCGCACGAGCGGAAACCACGCCGCCCGCCCGTCCAGGAACTTCACGATCGACTCGGCCACCCACTCACTTGGCAACCACGGCGACGACGGCGTGTCGAGCGCCGCGATGAACTGCATGAAATTCTGGAAGCCTTCCGGCCGGGCCAGCTGTTCCGGACGCGCCGCACGGAACAACAGCACCAAGCCGCACACCGCCATCGCGGTGATCACGCTGAGCAGATCACGGGTGCGACGGGCGGGGAATACGTTCACCAGCAGCAGCGTCACGGTTGATCCGGCCGCCGCCGGGATCAGGAAGAACGGGATCAGCACCGCGCACGCAAAGGCGATGAACAACACGTTGGCCTTGTACGCCACGCCATAGGCGGCGAACAGCGGAATCAGCAGCAGGGCGACCATCCAACTGGAGTGCAGCGCCGTTTCCAGCAGCCGCGCCCGGAACAGGGCGCCAGTTCGGATCGGCGCCGCCGCCAGCTGGTCGAGGTCACGCGCCAGAAAGCAATTCGACAGCGCCGCGATGGTGTTCGACAGCAGCAGAATCGAGCCGAACGACAGCAGGATCATCGACAACAGCTTGGCCGCCAGCAGGGCGCCGATGTCCTCGGCGCTGCGGAAGTAACGCAGCAGCTTCAGGGAAATTACGAAAGCGGCCAGCCAGAAGAGCGCGCCCAGCGTGCTCACCACCAGCAGCCGTCGGAGGTCGCCCTGCTCGTGCCGTCGCATCCGGTGACGTGCCATCTGCCACTTGGGAGCAAGCAACTGCCAGGTGGTGGTGGCCGGCAGCGCCGCGCCCTCAGGCATCCAACACCTCGATCAATTCCCGCGCGACGAGGTCACCGGTGAGACGCAGGAAGATGTCCTCTAGCGCGTCGTCGGTGCCCGAACTCCGGCGCAGCTCGTCCATCGTGCCGCACGCCACGAGTTCGCCCTGCTGCATGATGCCGATCCGGTCGCACATCCCCTCGGCGATCTCGAGCGTGTGCGTGGACATCATCACCGTGTGACCACGTCGGGTATACTCGCGGAACAGGTCCTTCAGGATGCGCGACGACTTGGGGTCCAGTCCCACCATCGGTTCGTCCACGACGATCACGGCGGGCCGGTGCACGAACGCGCTGGCGATGATCAGCTTCTGGCGCATGCCGTGGCTGTAGCTCTCCACCAGCTCATTTCGCCAGGCCTCGAGATCGAACAGGGCAAGCAACTCCTGGCCGCGGTTCTCCACCTCGGGCCCTTGCTCGCCGTACAGTCCCGCACTGAAGCGCAGGAACTCGATCCCGGTGAGCTTCTCGTAGATGAAGGGGCGGTCCGGGATGAAGCCCAGGGCCCTCTTGGCTTTCAGTGGGTCGGCCCGGAGGTCGTGGCCGGCGATCCGGACGGAGCCGCTGGTCGGCTGCAGGATGCCGGCGATCATCCGCATGGTGGTCGTCTTACCGGCCCCATTCGGCCCTAAAAAGCCGAACAGCTCACCGGCAGGCACCACGAGGTCCAGCGAGCGAACCGCCGTGAACGACCCGTACCGCTTACAAAGCGCATTGATCTCGATCATGCCTAAAGGACGATGGAGTGCTACCCGCGCGCAACTTCTTCGATCGGGGCACGGTTCCGGACCGGGTTGCCGCCCCCCAGCCGGCGCGGATTGGCCCCGCAGCGGGGTTGTCTTGCCCGTCGGCTCCCCGCACCTTCAGGGACTATGCCCGAACCGGTCCGTCCGTCCGATGCGCTCGTGGTGCGCGGTGCACGCGAGCATAACCTGCGAAACATCAGCGTCACGATTCCGCGAGACAAACTCACGGTCGTGACCGGCTTGTCCGGATCGGGCAAATCGTCGCTCGCCTTCGACACGATTTACGCCGAAGGACAGCGCCGCTACGTCGAGTCGCTCTCGGCTTACGCCCGACAGTTTCTCGGGCTGATGGAAAAGCCCGACGTCGATGCCATCGAGGGATTGTCCCCCGCGATCTCGATCGAGCAGAAATCCGCCGGGCACAATCCGCGTTCCACCGTGGGCACGGTCACCGAGGTGTACGACTACCTGCGGTTGCTCTACGCCCGGGGCGGGACCCCGCACTGCCCGGAGTGCGGTCGCGCCGTTCAGCGCCAGAGTCCCACCCAGATCGCCGAGATGGTGCTCGCGTGGCCCGAGGGCACGCGGCTCGAGATTCGCGCGCCCCTCGTGCAGGAGCGCAAAGGCGAGTTCAAGGAACTGTTCGAGAGCGCCCGCAAGCAGGGCTTCGTGCGCGCCGTCGTCGACGGTGAACTCATCGAGCTGGCCGATCCGCCGAAGCTCAACCGGCGCCTCAACCACTCGGTCTCGGTGGTCGTGGACCGTCTCGTCGTGCGCACCGAAGACCGCGGACGCATCACCGACTCCATCGAGACGGCACTACGGCTGGCCGAGGGGCTGGCCGAGGTGGTGCGGTACGACGGCGCCGAGCCGGCGACAGAAATGTTCTCCGAGCGCTACGGCTGCGCCCCCTGTGGCATCTCGATGCCAGAGCTCGAGCCACGCCACTTCTCGTTCAATTCGCCGTTCGGGGCATGCGAGATGTGCAGCGGCCTTGGCACGACGCGCACCGTGAGCGAGGAACTCATCCTCGGCGACGCCAGCATCTCCATTCTGGAGGGCGTGGTGCTGCCGTGGGGTGAGCCGGACGGGTATCTGCGCAAGGTGATCCTCCCCGGGCTCGCCAAACAGCTCGGCTTCGACCTGAACAAGCCGTGGGGCAACATCCCGGCAGCGGTTCGCAAACAGCTGCTCTACGGCGTAGGCGACACCCCACCACGGGCGCGCAAGACCGTGAAGAAGGCCGTCAAGGGCGCAGCCGCGAAGTCCGCGGCCAAGACGGCCGCCGACAGCACGTGGGAAGGCATCGTGGCGCACGTACAGCGGCGCTATGACGAAAGCAGCAGCGACGGGGTCCGCCTCGACCTCGAGTCGTTCATGGTGGCCGCGCCGTGCCCGGCCTGCGAGGGGCGCCGGCTCCGTCCCGAATCGCTGGCCGTCACGGTGCACGGGCTCAACATCGGTGAGGTGGTCGAGCGCAGCGTCGTCGATTCGCTGGCGTTCTTCGAGACGGTCCCGGTGCGGAGTGCGGGGCATCCCGGACTCGACCCCGGCATCGCGGGGCCCATCCTCAAGGAAGTGCGCGAGCGGCTCCGGTTTCTGGTGGATGTCGGTCTCGATTACCTCACGCTCAACCGCAGTGCCGAATCACTCTCTGGTGGCGAGGCCCAGCGCATCCGGTTGGCCACGCAGATCGGTTCGCGCCTCGTGGGCGTGTTGTACATCCTCGACGAGCCCAGCATCGGCCTGCACCAGCGCGACAACGGGCGGCTGCTCTCCACGCTCAAACAGCTGCGCGATCTGGGTAACACCGTGATCGTGGTCGAGCACGATGAAGAGACCATTCGCGACGCCGACTACCTGATCGATCTGGGGCCCGGTGCCGGCAAGCACGGGGGCGAAGTGATTGCCGAAGGGAGCGTGCAGGACGTCATCGACACGCCCGCGTCGGTCACCGGACAGTACCTGCGCGGTACGCGCACCATTGCGGTACCGGCCCAGCGACGGACGCCCAACGCCGCGCGCACCCTCACGGTGCATGGCGCGCGTGAGCACAACCTGCGCGATGTCACCGCCGAGTTTCCGTTGGGGCTGTTCGTGGCCGTGACCGGCGTCTCCGGATCGGGCAAATCCACGCTCGTGACCGACATCTTACAGCGCTCACTCTCGCGCCATTTCTTCCGCGCGCGCGTGCTGCCCGGCGCCCATGCGCGGATCACGGGGCTTGAGCATCTCGACAAGATCATCGACATCGACCAGAGCCCGATCGGCCGCACGCCGCGCTCCAACCCGGCCACGTACACGGGAATCTTCACACCGGTTCGCGAACTGTTCGCCGAGCTCCCCGAAGCAAAGATCCGCGGCTACGGCCCCGGGCGCTTTTCTTTCAACGTCAAGGGTGGTCGCTGCGAGTCGTGCCAGGGCGACGGTCTCGTGAAGATCGAGATGCACTTCCTCCCCGACGTCTTCGTGTCGTGCGACGTCTGCAAGGGGAAGCGCTTCAATCGTGAGACGCTCGAGGTGCACTTCCGCGGGCGGAGCATCGCGGAAATTCTCGATCTCACCGTGGAGGATGCGTGCGCGGTATTCGAACATCAGCCGCGCATCCTGCAGAAGCTCGAAACACTGCGCGACGTCGGGTTGGGTTACATCCATCTCGGGCAGAGCGCCACCACGCTGTCCGGCGGTGAGGCGCAGCGCGTGAAGCTGGCCACCGAGCTATCGAAGCGCGATACGGGGCGCACCCTGTACATTCTCGACGAGCCCACCACGGGACTCCACTTCGAGGATGTCAACGTCTTGCTGGGCGTGTTGCACAAGCTGGTCGACCGCGGCAACACGGTGCTCGTGATTGAGCACAACCTCGACGTGATCAAGACGGCCGATTGGATCGTCGATCTCGGACCGGAAGGCGGCGTGCGCGGAGGCGCGATCGTCGCGCAGGGCACGCCGGAAACCGTGGCGATGGTACAGGAGAGTCACACGGGGCGCTACCTCGCGCCGATGCTGGGGATCACCACCGGACACGAGGGGTAGCGTCGATCATGGTTTCTCTACTGGATATTATCGGTCCCGTCATGGTGGGGCCGAGCAGTTCGCACACCGCCGGCGCCTGCCGGCTCGGTCTGCTCGCGCGTTGTCTCGTGGGCGGCACCCCCGAACGTGCCCGCATCGAGCTGCACGGCTCCTTCGCGCGCACCGGGGAAGGACACGGCACCGATAAGGCCATTGCCGGTGGCCTGATGGGATTCCGCCCCGATGACGAGCGACTGCGCACCGCGCTCGACATCATGGAGCGCGAGGGGCTCGACTTTCAGTTCGAGAAAACATCGCTGGGTGATGACAAGCATCCCAACACGGTCCGCATTTCACTCGAACGTGGTGATCGCACGTCGCAGATGGTGGGCGCGTCGCTCGGCGCCGACCGCGTGATGGTCACCGAAATCGACGGGTACCCGGTGGAAGTGCCCGGGAACCTGCACACCATCGTACTCGTGGCCGAAGATGTGAAAGGATCCGTCGCGCGCATCGCGGGGCTGCTCGCCGAGGCGAACTGCAACATCGCCACGCTCAAGCTCTCGCGGAAAGAGCGCGGCGGCGACGCGTTCATGGTGATCGAAGTGGATGACCAACCGGACGAAGCGGTGCGCGACGCGATCCGCGCACTGCCGTGGGTCACGTGGGCGTTCCGTCTCGACAAGGTGAGTGCCTGATGTATCGCTCGCTGGCCGATGCCATCCGCGACGCGGAGGCGCGCGGCGTGACCCTGTCGCAAGTCGCGCTCGAAGTCGAGGCGAAAGATCAGGGGCGCACCATCGAGAGTATCCGCGATGCGCTGCGGCGCGCGTTGGTGGTAATGCGCGAGGCGGTCAATCGCGGGATGGTGGGGGACCTGCGGTCCGCGTCGGAACTTGTTGGCGGGGACGCGGCGAAGCTGCGCACCGGACCCGATGGACCCTTGGCGAATACTCCGTTCCGGGACGTCTTGGCGCGCGCGATCGCGGTGCAGGAAGTGAACGCGGCGATGGGTGTGATCGTGGCCGCGCCGACGGCCGGCGGCGCCGGGGTGCTACCGGCGGTGCTGACGGGTTTGGCCGCTGCGCGGGGCATCGACGACGAGCGCGTCATCGATGCGTTGGCCACAGCGGGACTGATCGGCGCGGTGGTGGCCGAGCGCGCGTCGCTGTCGGGCGCCGAGGGTGGGTGCCAGGCCGAGACCGGAGCCGCCGCCGGAATGGCCGCCGGTGCGGCGGTCGAGATGCTCGGTGGGTCGCCGCGTCAGGTCGGTCACGCCACGGCGCTGGCGCAACAGGGCACGCTGGGGTTGGTGTGCGACCCGTTGGGGGGGCTCGTCGAGTTGCCGTGCGTCTTCCGTAACGCCACCGGCGCCGCCATCGCGCTCGCGGCCATCGAGATGGCTATGGCGGGCATTGAGTTCGCGATCCCGGCCGACGAGGTCATCGACACGATGGGCGAGATCGGTGCGAGTATGGATGTGCGCTATCGCGAGACCGCCGGCGGTGGACTCGCGGCCACGCCGACGGGCCGCCGGCTGGCGCGTGAGCGGCTGTACGACCTGAAGCGTGCCGGGGGCTAACTCGACGGGCCGGGCGGTGCTCGGACTGCTGCTGCTGGTCGCGACGGCCTGCGGCCGCGTCACCACACGGAACGATCGGCAGTGGGTCGTGCCCGGTGAGCCGGCGTTGCGCGGCCTCGTGCAGGTGGGAGCGTTCACCGATCCGCAGCTTCGCGAGGCCTCCGGCAGCGTGTCCAGCGCGAGCGAGCCCGGTGTGTTCTGGTCGCAGAACGACAGCGGCAACGACGCGGTGCTCTTCGCGTACGATTCCGCCGGGACGTCGCGGGCGCGCGTGGTGGTCACGGGGGTGAAGAACACCGACTGGGAGGCGATCGCGCCCGGTCCGTGCCCCTCAGGGCGCTGCCTGTACATCGGCGACATCGGCGACAATCTCGCGGTGCGCCGCGCGGTGTCCGTGCTGCGGGTGGCCGAACCGTCGACGGCGACGGCCCGAACCGTCAAGCCACAGCGCCTGCGCGTGGAGTATGCGGGGGGCGCGCGCGACGTGGAGGCGATGTGGGTCGCGCCTGACTCCAGTATCTGGTTCGCCACCAAGCGTCCTGCCAAGGACGTGGCCGGTCGTGCCCGGCCGTCGAGGCTCTTCCGGGTGTCGTCGCCCGATTGGAGCGGACGTCGCACGGCCCGCGCCGAGCTCGTGGACTCGCTGCCAATCGTGCCGCTGGGATCGATTGCGCGCGACTGGGTCACCGACGCGGCGCTCTCGCCGGCGGTATCCGACGGTCGACGCCGGTTGGCCGTGCTGACCTACGGATCGGTCTACATCTTCGACGCCGATCCGCACACCGGTCGCCCCGGTGCGCTGCTGGCACGTTGCGCGGTGCCGCTCTGGGAGACGCAAACCGAGGGGATCACCTGGTTGCCCGACGGGCGGGTGCTGCTGGTAAACGAGGGACGCGGCGGCCGGCTCTACGCGGGCTATTGTCCCTGAGTCCCCGATGCGACGGCTCCGTGCAGGCGGTACATTCGGCACGCGTGGACACACTCGGCGAAACCCACGGCGTACGCCGCCGTACGGACCAGTCTCCGAACCTCAAGGAATAGACTATGGTCACGCGTGAAGACATCGAAGCGTTTCTCGATCGACTGAGTGCCGAAGGGGCATCGTACCAGGAGCTGGAACCCGGACTCTGGGTCGTGCGTCCCGGCGGCGCCCTCGAGTTTGACGTGGTGGTCACGCACAACCCGCCGGTGGTGCTGTTGCGGGTGAAAGTGATGCCGCTCCCAGCCGACGCCGCCCATCAGGCGGCGCTCAACCGGCGATTGCTGGAACTCAATGCGAGCGATCTGCTCCACGGCTCCTACGGGATCGATCAGAACAACGTCGTCCTCACCGAAGCCCTTGAGCTCTCGCATCTCGATTTCGAGGAGTTTCTGTCGTCGTATGAAAGCATGACACTTTCGCTCACGTCGCATTTGCGTGAGCTGGCCGCCTTCCGAGAGGCTCGCTGACCCATGGGTATCTTCGACCGCTTGTCCACGCTCATCAAATCGAATCTGAATGAGCTCATCTCCTCGGCCGAAAACCCCGAGAAGATGCTCAATCAGATCATCGTCGACATGCGCAACCAGCTGGCCAAAGCCAAGCAGCAGGTGGCCGCGTCCATTGCCGATGAAAAGCGACTGAAAGATCAGGCGGACGCCGAGTTCAAGCTCGCCGACGAGTGGGAGCGTCGGGCGATGCTGGCGGTGCAGGAAGGGCGCGATGATCTCGCGAAGCAGGCCCTGTTGCGCGGGCAGGAGCACCTCGAGCATGGCCAGCAGCTGGCGACCACGTGGGAAACACATCGCATGGAAACGGAGAAGCTCAAGCAGTCCCTCCGTGACCTGAACGAGAAGATCGAGGAAGCCAAGCGCAAGAAGAATCTCCTGCTCGCGCGTCAGCGCCGGGCGGAAGCGCAGGCCCGCATCTCGCAGACCATGTCCGGCCTTTCCGACAACTCGGCGTTCGATGCGTTCAACCGCATGGAAGAGAAGATCACGGCCAACGAACGGCAGCTGCAGGCCGCGCAGGAGATCGACGAAGAGTTCAGCGGCGACCGCCTCGCCGGCGAATTCAAGCAGCTCGAGCGTTCGTCGGGCGGCGCCAACGCCGATCTACAGCTCCAGCAGCTCAAGCAGCGGATGGGGATGCTCGCATCCGGGGCGCCGGCCGCGTCCCGTCAACTCGGCGCAGGTGCGTCGGCCGGTGCATCCGCTCCCGCCGCCGCCCAGCTGGCGGCCGGGTCTCCGGCCGCGCCCAACAACGCAGATACGGCCCGAACCGGCGAAGCGGAATTGCTGGCGGAATTCGAACGGCTGGAAAGCGACAAGCCGAGCGCGTAACGCGGCAGTACATTGGGCGCATCCCCAATGGTCGCCGACGGCGGCTCCCTCCCGGGGGGCCGCCGTCGGCGCATTCACGGTTACGCACCATGGCATCGCGACGTTTTCTGATTCTCGCCGAAGGGAGCTTCGGTCCGCTCAGCTCCAAGACAGCGAACGCCTGCATCCGGTATGTCCCGGACGAAGTCGCCGCCGTGCTCGACAGCGGACAGGCGGGCCGACGAGCGCAGGACGTTCTTGGGTTCGGAGGGCACATCCCGGTGGTGGCCACGTTCGCTGAGGGCATGGTGCACCGTCCCACTGCGCTGCTGATCGGGATCGCGCCGGCCGGGGGGCAGTTCCCCGACGCGTGGCGCCCGATCGTGGCCGAGGCGCTGCGCGCCGGACTCGACGTCTGGAGCGGTTTGCATACCATGCTGGGAGACGACGCCGAGTTCGCGGCGTTGGCCACGGCAGCGGGGGCTACCATCCGCGACTTGCGTCGGGCGCCGGCCGATCTGGACGTGGCCAGCGGACTGGTGCGAGAGCTCGACGCCACGGTTGTCCTCACGGTCGGCACCGACTGCAACATCGGGAAGATGACAACCCAGCTGCAGGTGCAGTCATCGGTACGGCAGCTGGGCTACCGCGTGAATTTTGCGGCTACCGGGCAGACGGGCATTCTGGTGGAAGGACGCGGGATCGCCGTCGATGCGGTGATTGCCGACTTCATCGCCGGTGCGGCCGAGTCGCTCACGATCGAGGCCGCGCAGGACGCCGAGATCGTGCTCGTCGAGGGCCAAGGTTCGCTGCTGCATCCGGCGTATTCGGGTGTGACCCTGGGGCTGATGCATGGGGCCCTGCCGCACGCGATGGTGCTTTGTGCGCAGCCCTCGCGCACGGCGATTCATCGCAACCCGTGGGTTCCCATCCCCTCGCTGCGCGACGTGATCCGGCTGTACGAGACGGCCATGGACGGGCTGCGGCCGTCGCCCGTGATTGCGGTGGCGCTGAACACCTTCGACCTCGACGATCGTGCCGCGCGTGAGGCCGTGGAACGGGTGCGGGCCGAGACCGGCTTACCAACCACGGATCCGGTGCGCTTCGAACCCCTCATCATCGCAGAGGCGATCGCGGCGTTTCACGTGGAGCGCCGCGCCGTGCGAGGGTAGCGTCCCACACACGGCGGCGTCCGCGCGATGATGGCGGCGCAGTTCTGGTGACACACGGCGGGCCCGATGCGGCCATCGTGTGGCCCATGATCACCACACCGCTTCTCACGCTGGCGCACACGTGCGCCGAATGGACGGCCGGGATTGCCGGCCACTGCGCCGCGCGCGTGCGCCTGCTCGACGATGTCACGTTGCGCGTGCATGCTGGCGAACTGCTGCTGGTGCAGGGCCCTGAGTCGTTGGGGCGTGCGCTTCTGCTGAGCGTGCTGGCCGGTGCATCGTCGCCAGACCGACATCGGTACGTGCGTGGCGTGCGCGCCCTTGCGCCCCGGGTACGGATCCGCCGCGCGGCGGTGCATGCGATGGCGGTGCAGGCCATCGTGCGGGGATGGCAGGATGCCGAGTCACCCCGCGAGGCCGGCACGGAGGAGAGGCACCGTCGGCCACCCACGCTGTACTTGCTCCGGGCGTCACGCTCGGCGGCGCCGACACGATTCGAGACGCGCGAATGGCGGCGGTGGGCACGGCGCGCGCGTGAGCGTCACGACGGCATCGTGATTGTGGGCCCTGCGTCTCAACCCACGTTGCCCGACGCCATCCCGCTGGTCCGATCGGCGGCCCGTGAGCCGGCCGTGCGGTATCAGGTGCGCCGTGATCGAGTGCTGCACCGTGACGCCGGCGGGGTGCGTCTCCTCGAGATCCGCGCCGGGCGCCTCTACGAGGTGGCCGGCGCGGACAACGACACGCCGGTGCGGCGGTAGGGCACGTGGTGCTGCCGTACCGCCGTCACTTTCAGCGGGGCACGACCGTGTCGGACTTCGCCGCGCGGTGGTAGCGGAGCTCACGCGCCGAGCGCTTGCCGTCGATCGCCCACTCCGTGGCCTGCACCATGATGGTGCGCTGACGGCGGGTGTACTGCAGCTCGGGCACCCGGTACGAGGTCCCCACGATCGGGGCAGCGGGGGGCGCGGGTTCGCCGTTGGACTGTGCCTGCCAGGTCGTGTACTTCACCAAACCGTCGGGCTTGCGCATGATGAACGCCCGGCCCACGACGGGCAGGCCATTCACGATCGTCTGGCCGGTCGCGGGGTCAATCGGCCACGTGCCGGCGGACGGCGTCGGGGTCGGCGCGGTCGGGACCATCATCGTCACCACGGTGGTGTCAATCACCGTCATGGAGTCGGCGACCAGCGCGCTGTCCTGCCCGGCGCTGTCGGCCGCCATCGGTGCTGCCGCCGCTACCGGAGCCGCCGGCGGTGCAGCGGGCGGCTGCGTCGCGGTCTGTCGGCGCGCGGCCAGCGCCACGGTCACGAGAGCGGCGAGGCCGACGAGGGACGCAAGACGAGGGGTGCGCCCCGTGGCAGCGCGCGGAGACACGGGTGGGCGATCCTGGTGAGGCTGCATGGCGGGAGTCCGGGTGGAAAGTGGGGGCGCAACAGACCTGACATATCCTCTACATTCAACAAACGCAAGAAAACGTCGGGACATCCCGAGCGGGTTCCTGATGCCGTCTGAACATTAACAGCGTTCACCACCATGTCCGAATTCCGCCTGTACAACACGCTCGCGCGCCGCGTCGAGCCCTTCGCACCCGCCGATGGCCAGACGGTGCGCATGTACACGTGTGGACCGACGGTCTATAACCCGGCGCACCTGGGCAATTTCCGCACGTTCCTCTTCGAGGATCTGCTGCGGCGCGTCATTCGGCTGGCTGGCTGGCAGGTCGAACAGGTGATGAACCTGACCGACGTGGACGACAAGATCATCCGGAAGGCGGCCGCCACCGGCGCCAATATCCTCGAAGTGACCGAGCCCTTCACCGAGCTCTTTCATCGCGACCGGCGCTATCTCCGCATCGAAGATGCGGAGCGCTACCCGAAGGCCACCGAGCACATCCCCGAGATGATCGCTCTCGTGGAGCGCCTCGTGGCCAACAACGTGGCGTACATCGCCGACGACGGTTCGGTCTACTTCGCCATCGATCGCTTCCCCGACTACGGCAAGCTGTCGCAGCTCGACAAGCGAGAGATCCGCGCCGGCGCGCGCGTGGCACAGGACGAGTACGCCAAGGAAAACGCGCAGGACTTCGCGCTCTGGAAAGCGGCCAAGCCGGAAGACGAAGCCACCGGCGCGGCGTGGGACTCGCCGTGGGGCCGCGGGCGCCCCGGCTGGCACCTCGAGTGCTCCGCCATGGCCATGAAGTACCTCGGCGAAACCTTCGACCTTCATGCCGGCGGCATCGATCTCATCTTCCCGCACCACGAAGACGAAATCGCGCAGTCAGAAGCCGCCACCGGCAAGCAGTTCGCGCGCTGCTGGTGCCACGGGGAGTTCCTGCTCACCGACGGGGCCAAGATGGCCAAGCGCGTGGGCAACGTGGCCAACGTGGTCGAGATGCGCGATCAGGGGATCAGTGGTACCGCGTACCGCCACTTCGTCTTCAACGCGCACTACCGCAAGCAGTTGAATCTGGGCGAGGACTCGCTCGAGCAGTCGCGCGCGGCCGTGAACCGCATTGGCGCCTTCGCACGGCGGCTCTCCGAGGCCACGACCGGCACGGCGGCGCTCGCCGATGCCGCCACGCGGGCCGAAAAGGCGTTTCTGGAGGCGCTGTTCGATGACTTGAACGCCCCCGAGGCATTGGCGGCGCTGTTCACGTTCATCAGCGAAGCCAACAAGGAACTCGACGAGCAGGGCAGCGACCTGCCGGCGCTGGAGCGGGCCAGGGCGGCCTTCCGGCTCATGGACAGCGTGCTCGATCTCGTCCCGGAGCAGGATGTCGACGCGGAGCTGGCCGCGTGGGTCGAGGAGCGCCTCGGGGCTCGTCGGGCTGCTCGTGAGCGCCGGGATTTCGCCGCGGCCGACGCGGCGCGGGCCGAGTTGACCGCGCGTGGCATCCTGATCGAGGATGGCCCCGGGGGGACGCGCTGGCGAAAGGGTTGAACAGGCCGCCAATCCGTGGGGGCTGCTTGAATTCGTGGTCCCGCCGGATTATCCTGCTCGTCTTGTCCGGAACGGGCCGTACGCCCGTTCTGCTGACGTAGCTCAGTTGGTAGAGCAGCTGATTTGTAATCAGCAGGTCGTCGGTTCAATCCCGACCGTCAGCTCCTTCAAAGCTCGCCAGCCGTGCCCGCCAGGGTGCGTCGGAGAGGGCCTCGGTGAGGTACTCAAGTGGCCAACGAGAACAGACTGTAAATCTGTCGGCGCAAGCCTTCGAAGGTTCGAATCCTTCCCTCACCACTGCAGGACCGCTGGTTACTTCGGCGGGTAGCATCGGAGAACGCGGGAGTAGCTCAGTTGGTAGAGCGCTAGCCTTCCAAGCTTGATGTCGCGGGTTCGAGTCCCGTCTCCCGCTCTGCGAAGAACATCGTCAGTGTACCACGCGAACCGCCGGATCCATGCTCATGGGTCCGGCGGTTTGTCGTTTCGGCCATGTGCCGAGTTGGACAGAGACTTGCGGGAGTGATGTCGTGCGGCGCTCCAGTTGTGGGAGCGAGGCGCCCCGTGCGCCGATCAATGCCCGCGCCTGTCCCTGCCCATTCTCAGTGCTCCTGAGTCATACCATGGCGACACCAATCCTTCCTCCTCCAATGCGCGACAGCGACGTGCTCCGTGCGGCACTTCCCGGGCTGCTCTTCGCCCTCGTGACGCTGTTGTTCGGCTACGCGATGGGCGTCGTGTTCGGTTTGAACGAAGACCTCATCAAGTCCCGTCTCGCCGACTCCGCCGATGCCGTCAGCGCCACCGTCTGCCACGGCGATGCCGCCGCCATGAAGGCGGTGCTGGGTAAGTCGTGGACCTACATGCAAAGCGCGCATCCACACGCCGGTGGAGTCGGGTCGGCGGCGATGGGCGTGATACTCCTTATCGTGATGCGCGGCGTCAGCGCGATGTGGACGCGCCTCATCAGCCTCAGCCTGGGTGCCGGCGCCTTTGGCTATTCCCTGTTCTGGCTGTGGGCCGGATTTCGCGCACCCGCGCTCGGCGGCACCGATGCCGCCAAGGAATCCTTGGTGTGGCTCGCCATCCCATCGAGTTGAGCCGTCGTGGTCGCGACCGCCGCGGCGGCCGTACTGGTCGTGATGACGCTCGCGCGACACAAGGCGCCGTGATCTGATTGATACTAACAGACCGACCGTCATGCGTTTGATACACTGAAGAGACTGTTCGGTTGGTTAGAAGTTGCGAGCGGGGGGCAGCGTTGTCGGGGGCAAAACTTCCTACCCTCCACCAACACCTCCGCATGTCATTCACGGCAGTATTCTCGAAAGCGTCTCGCCTGTTCGCCGGCGTGATCGCGATAGCACTCACGACGACCGCCCCGCTGTTGTCGGCGCAGGCGCCGACGGGCACCGTGACTGGGCGTGTCACCGGTCCCGATGGTAACATCATCACCGACGCCGTGGTGTCGGTGCTGGAAACGTCGCTGACCGCGGCGACCGATCGCGCCGGCATCTTCCGCCTGGCGAAAGTTCCCGTCGGTGCGCAGCGGATAACGGTACGTGCGTTGGGTAAGCGTCCGAGCACCCAGACGGCAACCGTCACCGCCAATGGAACGGTTTCCCTCGCCATCGCCCTCGAACTGGCGACAACGACGCTCGAAGGTATTACCGTCACCGGCGAGCGCGGCGGACAGCTGCGCTCGGCGGATCAGAAGCGCCGCAGCGTGACGGTCAGCGACGTCGTGTCGGCCGACGAAATCGGTCTATTGCCCGACCAGAACGTGGCTGAGGCCGTGCAGCGCGTACCGGGCGTATACATCGAAACCACGCGCGGCGAAGGCCGGACCGTGTCCATCCGCGGCGTGGCGCCCAACTTGAACAACGTCACGTTGAACGGCCAGCCGCTGGCGTCGACCTCGACGGATCGCGCGTCCGCGCTCGATCTGCTGCCGGCGTCGATGGTCGCGAATATTGAAGTCATCAAGGCCGTCACACCCGATATGGACGCCAACACCATCGGCGGCACGGTCAACCTCCGTACCCTGACCGCGTTCGACCGCCCGCGTCCGTTCTTCTTCGGTATTTTTGAAGGGCTACAAAACAATCGGCAGGTGCCGTTCGGCGAGACCGTGCCGCAGTACGAGCTCGACATGACGACGGGACGTCGATTCGGCGCGAATCAGACGCTGGGTGTGGTGATCTCCGGCAGTGCATCGCAGCGCGATAACGCCGTGTCGGTGCTCGATCCCGACGGCTGGATCCGCGCGCTCAATCGCACGACCGGCGACTCGATCACGGTCTCCAACGAAATCGAGCAGCAGCTGGCGGACAACGATCGCACGCGGTACGGCCTGACGACGTCGCTCGACTGGCGCCCGCGACCGACTACCAGCCTCTTTCTGCGTGGCCTCTACACACGCACGACTGAAATTGAGCGGAACTCGGAATTCGAGATCACCTTCACGGGAGCATATGAATTCCCGGCGGGTTCCAAGGTGGGGCGCAATACGGCCAGCTCGATGGAATTGGATATCAGTCGCGACGAAGAGACAGAGAACCTTTATACACTGAGCACCGGTGGCAGTCAGCAGTGGGGCAACTTCCACATGGACGTGACGGGCGTGGCCACGCGTGGTCAGGCCAAGAGCTTCGGTCCGGATGCCACGTTTGAAAACCCTGTGGCCACCAACGTGCTGGCGCCGGTGGGTCTTGACTTCTCCAAGTATTTCTACTCAGTGACTCCGCTCAATCGGGCGTTCGTGGAAAACCCGGCCAGCTACAACCTGAACGGCCTGAGCTACAACTACCGCGACGTGGTGGAGAACACCTACATTGGCGCGGCTGATTTCAAGTATGACACGAAGCTGGGCCGATTCCCGGCCATCCTCAAGTTTGGCACCAAGATCCAGGCGCGTGACAAAGACATCGACGACGCCTCGGATCGCTATGCTAATACCGCGCTGACATTGCTGCCGTGGTCGCAGGCGGTCACCGGCCGTTTGCAGGACGGCGCCTCGACGTTTGTGCAGGGCAACGTCGACCCGTTCAATGCCTTCGTCGACCGGATGCGTGTGCGCCCCGACTCAGTCACGCTGGACCCGATCAACACGCAGGTACAGAAGATCGACGGCGACGCATTCGTGAAGGAGCGTATCACCGCGGCCTATCTTATGGGCACGGCCGATATCGGCCGTTTGACGGCACTGGTGGGAGCCCGTATGGAGCGTACGGATTCGGATGCCGAGTTCTGGGAGCTCGGTGAGAATTCGCGGCTGCCTTCCGCTCAGCGTTACGTGTTTCCGACGGCGCGCACCACGCGGTCCAATTCGTACACCAACGTGTTGCCCTCGGCCGTTTTTAAGTTCGACGCCGGTAAGTCATTGGTGTTGCGCGCCGCGTACACCAGCACAATTGCCCGTCCGCAGTTCACGCAGCTGGCCAGCTACACCCGCGCCAACTACATCCCGGACGCCGCGGTACCGGGTGCCTTCGACGGTACGCTGACGGACAACAACCCGGACCTCAAGCCGTATACTTCGCGAAATTACGATGCGTCGGCCGAGTACTACCCATCCACCGGTGGCCAGATCTCGCTGGGCTACTTTCAAAAGGTGATCGACAACCCGATTTACACCTACCGTTCGGACGAACGGAACGTGAACTATGATGGACTGCAATTCACGCGCCTTCGGTACACTCAGCAGCGGAATGGCGATGCCGGCAGCTTGGGTGGAGTGGAAATGTCATGGAATCAGCCGCTCTACTTTCTGCCGGGTGTGCTCAAGGGGTTGGGCGTGACGACGAACCTTGCGTTCATCACTTCGGAGCTGACCATCGTGGGCCGTAACGAGAAACTCCCGTTCCTCGGCCAGCCGGACCAGGTGATCAACCTCATTCCGTACTTTCAGTACAAGTCGTTCGAGGCGCGGTTTGCGTATGCGCGTCGCAGTGGCTATCTGTCTCAGGTCAGCGCGATCGAAGGCTTTGATCGGTTCGCCTCGGCGCGTGAAACGATGGATCTCACGCTGCGATACCAGATCCTGGGACCGAAGCTCGAAGTGATCGGGACGGCACGCAACCTGACAAATTCCCCCGAGGTGGGGTACCAGGGGAACGTAAACCAGTACGACGTGCATACGCTGACCGGCCGTACGTTCTCCATCGGCTTCCGGACCACGCGCTGATGTTCGTGCCTACAATGGTGAGGCTGGCTGCGCGCATGACCGCGCGTGGCCTTGGGCTGGTGTTGGCGTTGACCATGGCGTGGCCGACCGCTCGCGTGCTGGCCGCCACGCATCCCGTCGAGCCGGCGGCAATCTTCGTGACCTGGGACGGTGATCCCACGACCACGGTCAGCATCGATTGGCACTTCGAGCCCGGCGCTGACTTCCCCTCGGTCGAGGTGCGTGCGCGCGGCACCACGAGCTGGGCGTCGCATCGCGGCATCAGCTTTCCGTTTCCTCATTCCGCGCGCATGGTGCGTCGGGCGAAGGTCAGTGGATTACAGCCGGGGGCGGAGTACGAGCTGCGCATCGGCGGATCCCGCGTCTACCGCTACCGCACGATGCCGGCTACGCTCACGCGGGCGATCCGCTTTGCCACGGGTGGGGATACACAGTCCGGTGATGCGACGTTCGGCGCGACCAATCGCATGGTGGCGGCCCGCGATGTCGACTTTGTGCTCCTCGGCGGCGATCTCGCCTACTCCAATGGCGACCCGCGTCTCGTGAAGCGGGAAGAGCAGTGGTTCGAAACTGTCGCCAAGACTCTGGTGACGAAAGACGGCCGACTGATCCCGGTGATCGCGGCCATTGGCAATCATGAAGTGTTCTCCGCCCGTGACACCACAGTTGCCTTTCAGCAGATGATGCAGAAGACGGGTGTCACGTATGGTGAGGCGACCTACTACCAGCGGTTGCACGCGCACGCGCGCGACCGGCAGTACGGTATTATCGACGTGGGCAACTATCTCTCGCTCGTGTTGCTCAACACCGGACACACCGCCGAGATCGGTGGGGAGCAGACCGAGTGGCTGCGCGGCGAGCTCGCCAAGCGTACATCGGTGCCACATGTGTTCCCGGTGTACCATGTGCCGGGCTACCCGTCGGTACGCAGTTTTGACGGTGCCAACAGTGCGCAGGTGCGCGCGCATTGGGCACCATTGTTCGAGCTGGCGGGTGTCCGCGTGGCGTTTGAGAATCACGATCATGCCTACAAGCGCACGCCGCCGATTCGGGCCGGCCAGCGTGACACGTCCGGCGTGGTGTACGTCGGCGATGGCGCCTGGGGGGCCGGACCGCGACCGATCGCCCGGGACCACAAGCAGCCGGTGTGGTATCTGGAAAAGACGTCATCGGTCAATCACGCCATCATCGTGACCGTAGCTCAGGGCAGCGCGCGACTGGAGGTGATGGACTCGGCGGGCGCGATGGTTGACAGTCTCCGCGTGCTCCGTCGTGCCGTTGGGATGCGTCGCACTGCCGCGGGCGCCAGCGCGGCAGACACGTCGCGACGCTGGCTCGCGGGTGATCATCATATCCACAGCGAGTTCAGCGCGGACTATCCCGAGCCTCCCGCCGGCAGCACGGAAGCGCCGAAGCCGGTGTTGGGTGCCGACGGTCGGTATCCCATCTCGCAGAACGCGACGATGGCCCGCACGTTCGGTTTGCAGTGGATGGTGTCGACCGATCATGGCGGTCCGAATCATTCCAAGCTGAATCACGATCAGGCCTACCCGAAGCTTCTGCAGTCACGGCAGGACGTGCCGCAAGTGATGCAGTTCTATGGCATGGAGTTCGACACACCTGGTGCCGATCACAGCAGCATGATCATTCCCAAGTCGGACGCTGAGCGCACGACACTGCGCGATATTGAATCGAAGTTCGCGAAACGTGACGCATTCCCGCGCGACACCGCGCGCGACTCCGAGCCCAAAATGCTCGAGGCGCTGCGCTTCATGCGCGACGTGTCGACGCCGCCGGTGGTGATCGCCAATCATCCCTCCCGTTCGGCCGCGGACATCGGCAAGTACGGACTGGACCGACCGGCCGAGCTGCGCGACTGGAATGACGCCGCGCCGCGCGTGGCGATCGGCATGGAAGGCGCACCCGGCCACCAGGCCAGCGCCATTAACAAGGACGGATCGCTCGATACGGCCGGCGCACGCGGCGGGTATCGAAACTCCCCGACGCTCGGTGGCTTCGATCAGATGACAGCACGCGTCGGTGGCTTCTGGGATGCCATGCTCGGAGAAGGTCGCCGGTGGTGGATCACGTCGACCTCCGACTCTCATTCGAACTGGCGCGACGGTGGCAGCGACTTCTGGCCGGGGGAGTTCTCAAAGACGTACGTGAGCGCGCGCTCCTCGACCGACGACGTGCTGGACGGCATCCGCAGTGGGCGCATCTTCGTGACCACCGGCGATCTGATCTCCGAGCTTGATGTCACCGTGAGCGGGGCACGTCAGACGGCCACGATCGGTGGCGAACTGTCAGTGCCCGCGGGCAGCGACCTCCAAGTCACCATTCGCGTACGCGACCCGAAGGGCGCCAACCATCACGGTGACTCCAACACCGTGAAGCGCCTCGACTTGATCATGGGCGATGTCACGGGTCCGGTGGCCGACCGGAGCAGTGACCGCAATCCCTCGACCCGCGTGATCAAGCGCTTCGCCGCGACCGATTGGCGCCGTACCGGCGAGATTCTCACCATGAGCGTCACGCTGCCCAACGTGCGGAGTGCGAGTTACATCCGTGTGCGCGGGACCAGCACGACGGAACTCGAGCCGTCCGCCGATCCGCGCGGCGAGGATCCGTGGTCGGACCTCTGGTTCTACGCGAACCCGATCTTTATATCGATTCGCTGACGCACTCGCGTGCCCAAGCCGTAAGCGAGGGGTTGCCGATGACCTCGGATTCGTCTACGCTTAGGTGTGACGGTGGATGTGGTCTTTACGATTGCCTTCACCGTAAGCAGGTCGCTCACATAGCTCAGTCGGCAGAGCACATCCTTGGTAAGGATGAGGTCACCGGTTCGATCCCGGTTGTGAGCTCTTTCGCACGTGCAGCCCCCGTCACCACCTTGTGGTGGCGGGGGCTTTGTGTTGCCCAGATACGGAGTCGGTCCCTCAGGGTCATCGGACGAATTGACATAGGGGGCGGGGGTATCCAACTATCTGCGGAGGTATCTGCGCGCTGCATTCCATGTCCCCGGAGGCCGAATGTCCGAAACAATGCCCCCGTCCGTCACTGAGCCCCTATCCACGGCGCTGGCGGACCAGTCGTCGTGCGGGTGCGGCGCGGCCGGCGTCGAGCTGGCCGAAGGCAGCGGGCGCCGGGCGGTCGCGGTCGATCCCGAGAGTAAGGCGCGCAACCGCACACGGCTCCGACGCATTGAGGGGCAGATCCGCGGATTGCAGCAGATGGTCGAAGACGACCGCTATTGCGCCGACATCCTCACCCAGATCGCGTCAGCGCACGAGGCGCTGCGCGCGGTGGGTCGTGAGCTGATGCGCAATCATCTCAAGCACTGTGCGACGGCGGCGATCGCGGTTGGCGGCGAGACGCGGGACGCGATGTACGACGAGTTGGTGGACATGATGTACAAGCACAGCCGATGAGGGGGCGCGCCGCGGGCCGCGTCATGCAAAACATGGAGGCACCGTGAGACGTGCTGTCGTCTGGAGCGCGGGGGCGCTTCGGCGTCTCTTCGGAGAAGATTCACGTGGCCGGTGCAACCGTCGTCCAGACCACGACTTGCGAGCACGTCCGGGCCGGACTACGTTGCAAGGCTCACCCCCATTCGGGGGGAGATCCATCGGGGAGCCTCGTCGAGGCTACGCGCGCCCAGCGAATGCAGGCGGCGCACCCGGTGCAGCAGACGTCTGGGTGCTGTAGCACGGAGCCGGAACATGCCGCGCGAGAAGATCATCCTCGGGTGCACCGAGTGTAAGAACCGCAACTACTTCGTCACGAAGAACAAGCGCCTGCATCCTGAGCGCGTGGAGTGGCAGAAGTACTGCCCGCGCTGCAACGCGCACAAGACTCATAAGGAAACGAAGTAACCATGACGGCTCCCGTCGAGGTTTCCCGTCCGGGACTCGGCACTCGGCTCACCACGTTTTACCATGACGTGATTGCCGAGATGAAGAAGGTGACCTGGCCCGATCGCCCGCAGCTTCAGCAGGCGACGATCCAGATCATCATTTTCGTGCTGCTGCTCGGAGCGGTGATCGCCCTGGTCGATGTCGCGTTGCAAGCGCTGCTGGTGCGCCTGCCCGCGATGTTGCTCGGCCGCTGACCCCGCATATGTCCCTGTCGATGCTCGAGTACCGGTGGTACACGGTCCAGACCACGTCTGGTCACGAGAACAAAGTGCTGCGCCTGATCCAGCGGAAGATCGACATGGATCCGGCGGCGCCCGAAGACCGTCTGATCCGTCAGGCGCTCGTGCCCGTTCAGGAAGTCGTTGAAATCAAGAACGGCAAGAAGGTCACGGTCGAGCGGAAAATCTTCCCGGGCTACGTGCTCGTTGAGATGGTCGCCAGCCAGGACACCTTGCACGAGGTCAGCGCCATTCAGGGCGTGATCAAGTTCGTGGGGAAGGAAAAGGAGCCGACGCCGCTGCGGGACGACGAAGTCCGTCGTCTGCTCGGGCAGACGGATCTGGCCGAAGAAGCGCCGGCACGCGAAGAGATTCCGTTCATCGTGGGTCAGGCGGTGGCGATCACGGAAGGTCCGTTCGCGGACTTCAACGGGACCGTCGAAGAGATTCTGTCCGATAAGGGCAAGGTGCGGGTGTCGGTCAGCCTGTTTGGCCGGCCGACGTCGGTCGAACTCGATTACCTGCAGTTACGCGGGTACTGAGTTCGACGCAGGACGTCGACACCACGCGACGGAAATGTCAGTGGGAGCACGACCGCTGCCGGATGGTCCGGCCGCGGAACTTGCGATGAGGAAGTAGCATGGCCAAGAAGGTCACTGGATTTGTCAAACTGCAGATTCCTGCAGGCAAGGCGAACCCGGCGCCCCCGGTAGGTACGGCCCTCGGTCCGCAGGGTATCAACATCATGGGCTTCTGCAAAGAGTTTAATGCTCGGACGCAGGGCGGTGATATGATCATCCCCGTCGAGGTCACGATCTACGGCGACAAGTCGTTCACCTTCATTTTGAAGACTCCGCCGGCGGCGGAACTCATCAAGAAGGAGCTCGGCGTCGAGAAGGGCTCGGGTCAGCCGAACAAGGTGAAGGTGGGCACGATCACCACGGCGCAGCTGCAGAAGCTCGCCACGATCAAGATGCCCGACCTGAACTGCGATTCGATGGACAGCGCGATCGCCATGATGGCGGGCGCGGCGCGGTCCATGGGCATTGTGGTCAAGGATTGAGTCATATGGCACAGAACGGGAAGAAGTACCGCAGCGCGAGTGAGCGCCGCGAACTCGGAAAGGCCTATGACGCCGCCAAGGCGATCGAGCTCGTCAAGCAGATGAGCTTCGCGAAGTTCGACGAGACCGTCGAAATCGCGATCCGTCTGGGCGTCGATCCGCGTCATGCTGATCAGGTGGTGCGCGGCACCGTCGTGCTCCCCGAAGGAACGGGCAAGACGATGCGGGTACTCGTGATTGCGGCCGGCGCCAAGGTGCAGGAAGCGCAGGACGCGGGCGCCGATTACGTCGGCACCGAGTATCTCGCCAAGATCAAGGATGGATGGCTCGACTTCGACGTGCTCATCGCCACGCCGGACCAGATGGGACAGCTCGGCCAGCTCGGCCGCGTCCTTGGTCCGCGCGGCCTGATGCCGAACCCGAAGGCGGGCACGGTCACGTTCGACGTGGCCAAGGCCGTCAAGGAATCGAAGGGCGGTAAGATCGAATTCCGCGTCGACAAGGGCGGCAACGTGCACGCCCCGATCGGCAAGGTGTCGTTCGGTCCCGAGCAGCTCGCCACCAATCTGGCCGCGCTCATGGACACCATCGTCCGCTCCAAGCCGTCCGCGGCGAAGGGCGTGTACATTCGGAACGTCGCGATCTCCAGCTCCATGGGTCCTGGCGTCACCATCGACACCACGCCGTACCGGTAAGAGGGAGACGCAACCATGAAGACGAAGCCGAAGGCTAAGAAGAACGACAAGCAGATCCTGGTCGACAGCCTGAGCGCGAAGCTCGGCTCGGCGCAGGCGCTGTACTACACCGACTTCACGGGCCTGAACGTGAAGCGCATGACCGATCTCCGTCGCCGCCTGAAGAAGGCCGGCGTCGAGTACGTCGTGATCAAGAACACCCTGGCGCTCCGAGCGGTCAACGAGGCGGGTCTCGCCGGTGTGCGGCTGCACGGTCCGACCGGTGTCGTGGTGGCGCAGGATGCCATTACGGCGGCGAAGGTGCTCTCCGATTTCGCCAAGGAGAACGACCAGCGTCCGGCCGTGAAGGGCGGGATCTATGAAGGCAACGCCGTGGATGAGGCGATGGTCAAGAAGTTGGCCTCGCTCCCGACGCGCGACGAAGCCCTCTCGATCTTCGCGGGCTATCTCAACAGCATCCCGATGATGTTCGCCCTCGCGCTCGACGCACGAAAGTCGCAGCTCGAAGGCTCCAACTGAGTTCCCCAGGCGTTCGCCTGATCACACGCCCCAGCCTGCCTGGGGGAGACATACGGAGAGATGTACCATGGCTAACACGACCCTGAGCAAGGACGAGATCCTCGACGCGATCGGCGCGATGAGCGTCATCGAACTGTCGGAGCTGATCGAAACGTTCAAGACGAAGTTCAACGTCACCATCGCCGCTGTGGCGGCGGGCGGCGGCGGCGGCGCGGCCCCGGCGGCGGCTGTCGAAGAGCAGACCGAGTTTGCGGTCATCCTCAAGGAAGCGGGCGGCAAGAAGATCCAGGTCATCAAGGTCGTGCGCGAGCTGACCGGCCTGGGCCTGAAGGAAGCCAAGGACCTGGTCGATGGCGCACCCAAGGCCGTCAAGGAAAATGTGTCCAAGGATGAAGCCGCCCAGATCAAGGCCAAGCTTGAGGCCGAGGGCGCGACCGTCGAAGTCAAGTAAGGCTGACGGCCGTTCTTCGTTTTACCGTAGTTCCGTCGTTGTAACGCTCCTCCCCGGGGGGGCCGGTCACGATTTTCGTGACCGGCCCCGTCGGGGCGGAGCGATTTGCGCCTCCGGTTTCCCGGATTCGGTGCACCCCGCACGCGGGTGAGCCCCTAAGGATATGATGAACCAGATCTCGTTCGCGAAGCTCGAGACGGGCATGGATATGCCCCATCTGCTCGACATTCAGACGCGCGCTTTTGAGTCGCTGCTCCAGCTGGATGCCGCCTCAAAAGAGCGCGAGGACGTCGGCCTCGAGCGCGTTTTCAAAGACCTGTTCCCGATCTCGGACGTCCACGAGAATTTCTCGTTGGAGTTCGTCCGGTACAGCCTCGGTGAACCCAAGTACTCTGTCGCGGAGTGTATCGAGCGCGACATGACGTACTCGGCGCCGCTCAAGGCGACGCTGCAGCTGGTCATCTTCGAGGATACCGGGGACGGCAAGCGCCCCCGCAACATCATCGAAAAGGAAGTCTATCTCGGCGAGCTCCCGCTCCTGACCGAGCTGGGCACCTTCGTGATCAATGGCGCCGAGCGCGTCATCGTGTCGCAGCTGCACCGCTCCCCCGGCGTCGTGTTCGAGGAGAGCACGCACCCGAACGGGCAGCGGCTGCTCTCGTCACGCATCATTCCCTTCCGGGGATCGTGGGTCGAGTTCACCGTGGACATCCACGATGTGATCTACGTCCACATCGATAAAAAGAAGAAGTTCCCCGCCACGGCGCTCCTGCGTGCGTTCGGCTACGGCGAGAACCGCGATATCCTGCGCCTGTTCTTCGCCGAGCGCGAACTCGATCTCACCATGAAGCGTGAGACCCGCACCGAACTCCGTGAGCTGCTGGGCGCCATTATCGCGGAAGACATCACGCTCGAAGGTGAAGTCACCCCCGAGGATGCGCCGAAGGCCAAGACGAAGAAAGCGAAGGCTGAGCGCGAACGCGCCGAGGCCGCGCTGCTCGTGCGTGAGGGCGACGAACTGACCGAAGAAGTGCTCAACCGCCTCGTGCGGCAGGGGCTCGAAGTGGTCAAGGTGTTCGCCTCGTACACGCAGATCGACCTGCGCGACGAACAGGACGCGATCGACCGCGGTGAGCGCGAAGTGCGCCGTACGCTGGCGCGCGACGTCGTCGATGCCGACACCGGTGAAGTGGTGGCCGAAAAGGGCGCCGTGCTCGCCGATGCCGTCATCAAGCGCATCCGCAAGGCCGACATCACCAAGGTGCAGGTCTTCGTCGCCTCCGGCCGTGCCGAGTCGACGCTGATCAAGAACACCCTGGCCAAGGACCCCACCAAGCACGAGGAAGAAGCGCTCAAGCAGATCTACGCGCTCCTCCGTCCGGGCGACGCGCCCAACCGCGAGACGGCCAAGCAGGCGCTCGAGCGCCTGTTCTTCTCGCCCAAGCGCTACGACCTCGGCCGCGTGGGCCGCTACAAGATCAACCAGCGCCTGCGTCTCAACACGTCGATGTCCACCACCGTGCTCACGAAGGAAGACTTCGTCGAGATCATGCGCCAACTCGTGGAACTTCACGAGGGCCGCGGTGACGTGGACGACATCGACCAGCTGGGCAACCGCCGCATCCGCTCGGTCGGCGAACTGATCGCGAATCAGTTCTCCGTCGGCCTTTCGCGCATGGCGCGTCTGGTCAAGGAGCGCATGTCGATCAATACCGATCCCGAGAAAATCTCGCTCGACGATCTCGTCAATGCGCGAACGGTGTCGGCCGTGATCCAGGCGTTCTTCGGGTCGTCGCAGCTGTCGCAGTTCATGGACCAGACCAACCCGCTCTCCGAGTTGACGCACAAGCGCCGCCTGTCGGCGCTCGGACCCGGCGGCCTCACGCGCGAGCGTGCCGGCTTCGAAGTCCGCGACGTGCACTACTCGCAGTACGGCCGCATGTGTCCCATCGAAACGCCGGAAGGTCCGAACATCGGCCTGATCACGTCGCTCGCCTGCTACGCGCGGGTGAACGACCTCGGCTTCATCGAAACGCCGTACCGGATCGTGAAGGACAGCCGGGTCACGGGCGAAATCGTGTGGCTCGACGCGAACCGCGAAGAAGACGCGATCATCGCGCAGGCCAATTCCAAGCTCAATCCCGACGGGACGTTCGTCGATGACCTCGTGCTGTCGCGTAAGCGTGGAGACCTCCCGCTCACGCCGCCGGCCGACATCGACTACATGGACGTGGCGCCGGAACAGCTCGTGTCCATCGCCGCCGCGCTCATCCCGTTCCTCGAGCACGACGACGCCAACCGCGCGCTGATGGGATCGAACATGCAGCGGCAAGCCGTGCCGCTGCTCAACCCGCGCACGCCGTTCGTCGGCACGGGTCTCGAAGCGACCGTGGCCGTCGACTCCGGTGCGGTGATCATCGCGCGCCGTCCGGGCATCGTGATCAGCGTGACGGCCGACGAGATCATCGTCGATGCCGGCCTGATCGAGGGCGCGGTCGATTCCGACCGTCCGCTCGCGCGTCTCGGCCATCTCGACCGGTACAAGCTCAAGAAGTACTGGCGCACCAATCAGGACACCGCCATCAACCAGCGCCCGCTCGTGCGCATGGGTCAGAAGGTGGGCAAGGGTGAAGTCCTGGCCGACGGTGCCGCCACGGAAATGGGACAGCTCGCGCTCGGCGCGAACGTCACCGTGGCCTTCATGCCGTGGTATGGCCACAATTTCGAAGACGCCATCGTGCTCTCCGAGCGCCTGGTGAAGTTCGACGTATTCTCGTCGATTCACATCCAGGAACTCGAACTGCACGTGCGCGACACGAAGCGCGGTCAGGAAGAAATCACGCGCGAAATCCCGAACGTCGCCGAGGAGTCGCTGGTCGACCTCGACGAGCGCGGCATCGTGCGCATCGGCGCCCAGGTGAAGCCGGGTGACATCCTCGTCGGCAAGATCACGCCGAAGGGTGAAACTGAGCTCTCGCCGGAAGAAAAGCTGCTCACCGCGATCTTCGGCGAAAAGGCGAAGGACGTGAAGGACAGCTCGCTCAAGGTGTCGCCGGGCATGGAAGGCGTCGTGATCGACGTCAAGATCTTCTCGCGCGTGGAAGATCAGGTCGTCGAAAAGGATCGCGGCGAGCGCATCGGTGAAGTCCGCCGCCTCGAAGGCGAGGAGAAGATCCGCGTCAACGAAGTCCGCGACATTGAACTGGCCGCGCTCCTGGTCGGCGAAACGGTGTCGCTGGCGCTCAAGGCTGGCACCGTGGAAGAGGCGATGGCGGCCGGCACCACGCTGACCCGCGAGATGCTGGAGGGGCTGCGCTTTGCGACGCTCGATCTCAAGACGTTCCGCGTGGAGAGCAAGAAGGCCAACGATCGGGTCCGCGACATCATCGATGCTGCGACCGAAGAGAAGGCCCGTATCGAAGAGCGCGCCGAAGAGCGCATCGACCGCATTCTGCAGCCCGATGAGCTCCCGCCTGGCGTGATCCAGCTGGTCAAGGTGTACCTGGCTGAGAAGCGCAAGATCTCGGTTGGCGACAAGATGGCCGGACGTCACGGTAACAAGGGTATCGTGGCGCGTATCGTCCCCGAAGAAGACATGCCGTTCATGCCGAACGGCCGTCCGGTGGACATCGTGCTCAACCCGCTTGGCGTGCCGTCACGTATGAACGTCGGGCAGATTCTCGAAACCCACCTCGGGTGGGCCGCGAAGCTGCTCAACTTCTACGCGAAGACGCCGGTGTTCGAAGGCGCCAACGAGCGCGAAATCGGCCTGCTGATGAAGCTCGCCGGGCTCCGCTGGGCGCGCGAAACGCTCGAACTCGGCGCGTCGTCGTTCGACGCCACGCCGCAGGATGTGCGTCACTTGCTCTCCGACATCAAGCCGGACCGTCGTCTGCCGGACAAGGTCGAGTTGCTGGGTGATGCCAACCTGAACGACCTCGCGCTGAAGGCCATGTCGGCCGAAACGAAGTCGCTGTTCAGCCGCGTGAAGGAGTTCGTCGCGCAGGGTGCCCGCACGGTGGCCGCGCGCGAAATCGAAGGCGTGCGCGCGTCGCTGGCGATCCATCAGACGGCGGATGCCGAGATCACCGGTGATCTTGCCGCGGCCATTGCGACGCTCGAGGCCGAAGCGGCCATGAGCCCCGTGGAAACGCTGCAGCGGATCGGGCAGCCGGCCCTCGCGGCCGTGCTGGCCGGTGGCAAGGATGTCGATGTGGATGCGGCCGGGTCCGAACTCATCCGGCTGGCCGGGCTCACGCCCACCGGCAAGGTGCGTTTGCGCGACGGACGGACGGGTGAAACGTTCAACGCCCCCGTCACGGTCGGCGAGATCTACGTGCTGAAGCTCAGCCACTTGGTCGACGACAAGATTCACGCGCGCTCGATCGGACCGTACTCACTCGTCACGCAGCAGCCGCTGGCGGGTAAGGCGCAGTTCGGTGGACAGCGCTTCGGAGAAATGGAAGTGTGGGCGCTCGAGGCGTATGGCGCGGCGCACACGCTGCAGGAAATCCTGACGGTCAAGTCGGACGACGTGAACGGCCGGAGCCGTGTCTACGAGGCGATCGTGAAGGGTCAGAACCTGCCGGAACCGGGTATCCCGGAGTCGTTCAACGTGCTGGTGAAGGAACTGCAGGCGTTGGGTATCAAGGTCACACTCGGCGCCAGCGATGGCGGTGGTGGCGGCCTGATCGACGCCGGCGGCAACGGTAACGGCGGGGAGGAATAATCATGATCGACTTCCGCAGCTCGCGCGAAGCCCGCGCGTCCGCGTTTGACTACATGTCGGTCCGTATCGCCTCACCTGAGGAGATTCGCGGACCCAAGGACCCCAAGGAGCGCGAACGGCTGGAAATGGCCGGCTTGCGCACCTGGTGGTCGTGGGGCGAAGTCACCAAGCCCGAAACCATCAACTACCGCTCGTTCAAGCCCGAGAAGGACGGCTTGTTCTGCGAGCGTATTTTCGGTCCGGTCAAGGACTGGGAATGCCATTGCGGCAAGTACAAGCGCATCCGCTATCGCGGCGTGATCTGTGACCGGTGCGGCGTGGAAGTCACGCTCAGCAAGGTCCGGCGCGAGCGTATGGGTCACATCGAACTGGCGGTGCCGGTCGCGCACATCTGGTTCTTCAAGACCCTGCCGTCCCCGATGGGCAACCTGCTTGACGTCACGCTGCGTGACCTCGAGAAGGTGATCTACTATTCCAACTACATCGTCATCGATCCGGGCTCGCAGGAAGTGCGTGAGCGCCAGCTGCTCGACGAAGACGAGTATCTGCAGCTGCGCCAGAAGGCGAAGGCCGAGGGCGACGCGGCGTTCCAGTGCGACATCGGCGCACCGGCCGTGCGCGAGCTGCTCAAGCGTCTCGACGTCGACAAGACGGCCGAGGAGCTGCGTGCGTCCGTCGTGGGCGAGACGTCGCAGCACCGCAAGAAGCAGATGCTGAAGCGCCTCAAGATCGTCGACGCGTTCCGCACCAGCGGCGAGGGCGGGGAAATCCGCAACCGTCCGGAGTGGATGATCCTCGACGTGATTCCGGTGATCCCGCCTGACCTGCGGCCGCTCGTGCCGCTCGACGGCGGACGCTTCGCCACGTCCGACCTGAACGACCTGTACCGTCGCGTCATCAACCGTAACAACCGTCTCCAGAAGCTCATCTCGCATCGCGCGCCGGAAGTGATCCTGCGCAACGAAAAGCGAATGCTGCAGGAAGCGGTGGACGCGTTGTTCGACAACGGCCGCCGCTCCAAGGCCATTCGTGGCCGTGGCAAGCGTCCGCTCAAGTCGCTGTCCGACATGCTCAAGGGCAAGCAGGGCCGGTTCCGTCAGAACCTGCTCGGCAAGCGCGTGGACTACTCGGGCCGTTCGGTCATCGTCGTGGGTCCCGAGCTCAAGCTGCACCAGTGCGGCCTACCGAAGGCCATGGCGCTCGAACTCTTCAAGCCGTTCATCATCCACAAGCTGGTGGAGAGCGGTGAAGCCGAAACGGTGAAGCGCGCCAAGAAGATCGTGGAGCGCGAGAACGCGATGGTCTTCGAAGTCCTCGAAGGCATCATCCGCGATCACCCGGTGCTGCTCAACCGCGCGCCGACGCTTCACCGTCTGGGTATTCAGGCGTTCGAGCCCGTGCTGGTGGAAGGCAAGGCCATTCGTATTCACCCCCTCGTCTGCGCGGCGTTCAACGCCGACTTCGACGGTGACCAGATGGCCGTGCACGTGCCGCTCTCGTTCGAGGCACAGATCGAAGCGCGTGTGCTGATGCTGTCGTCGAACAACATCCTGAAGCCGTCCGATGGACGCCCGGTGGCTGAACCCTCACAGGACATCGTGCTGGGCTGCTACGTGGCGACCAAGGCGCCCACTGGGTTCGACACGGTGACCATGAAGGATCCGGTCGCGGTGGCGAAGCTCCCGGCGATGACCACGCTCGCGGAAGTCGAAATGGCGATCGCGAACGGCCGTGCCACGTATCAGACGCCGATCCGGTGGCTCGACCGCACCGAAGAAGGCGTGACGTGGATTCCCACGACCACGGGGCGCGTGCTGTTCAACGCGATCGTGCCGAAGGGACTGCCGTTCCTGAACAAAGACATGAAGAAGAAGGTGCTGGGTGAACTCGTGTTCCAGAGCTACCGCAACGCCGGACTGGCGGAGACGGTTGCGCTGCTCGACCGCCTGAAGGAGTTCGGTTTCCGCAACGCCACGCGCGGCGGTGTCTCCATCGGCATCGAAGACCTGCACATCCCGAAGGAAAAGGAAACGTTGCTCAAGGAAGCGTCGGAGCGTGTCGAGCGCTTCCAGCGCGCCTACGCGACGGGCAACATCACGAACGGTGAGCGTTACAATAAGGTCATCGATACGTGGACGCATGCGAACACGGACGTCGCCGACGCCATGGTCAAGACTATGCGCGAATCGCAGGGCGGCTTCAATCCCGTGTTCATGATGTTCGACTCGGGCTCCCGTGGTTCGCGCGACCAGATCCGTCAGCTGGCAGGTATGCGCGGCCTCATGGCCAAGCCGCAGAAGAAGCTCACGGGTGGTATCGGCGAAATCATCGAAAATCCGATCAAGTCGAACTTCCGTGAAGGGTTGTCGGTGCTCGAGTACTTCTCGTCGACGCACGGAGCCCGGAAGGGTCTGGCCGACACGGCACTCAAGACGGCCGACGCCGGTTACCTCACGCGTCGACTGGTCGACGTGGCGCAGGACATGACGATTCAGGAAGAGGATTGCGGGACGATCCTCGGTCTCGACACGGCGGCGCTGAAGGAAGGCGAAGACGTGATCGAGCCGCTGGCCGAGCGTCTCGTTGGCAACGTGGCGGCCGAGGACATCCTCGATCCCATGGAACGCGACGAGGCCGGACGTCCGCGCATGCTGGCGGAAGCGGGCACGCTGATCTCGGAAGAGACGGCGCAGATCATCGAAGACTCGGGCATCGAAACGGTGAAGATCCGTTCCGTGCTCACCTGTGAAGCGAAGCGCGGCCTGTGCCGCATGTGCTACGGCCGGAACCTGGCCACCATGCAGATGGTGGATCTGGGCGAAGCGGTCGGCATCATCGCGGCGCAGTCCATCGGCGAGCCGGGTACGCAGCTGACGCTCCGTACCTTCCACGTCGGTGGTACGGCCTCGCGTATCGCCGAGCAGACGATCAAGCGCGTGAAGTACGACGGCGACATCGTCGAGTACGGCGATCGCCTCGTGTACGTCATCAACAAGGACGGGGACAGCATCGTCACGTCGTACGAAGGCGACGTCAACATCAAGTCGGCAAAGGATGGACACGTGCTCGCACGCGTTCAGGTGCCGCTCGGTGCCACGATGCTCGTGCCGAACGGCGGCAAGCTGGTGCGCGATGAAGACCGTCGCGATGCCCGCCTGTTCTCCTGGGACCCGTACACCAACCCGATCATCGCCGACGTCGAGGGCACGATTCGCTTCGTGGATCTCGTCGAAGACGAGTCGCTGTCGGAAGAGCTCGACGAACTGACCGGTCTGCGTCAGCGCGTCGTGATCGAAGACCGCGAAAAGAAGCTCCACCCGCACATCGAGATCTGGCAGTCCAAGGGCGGCAAGGAGAAGCGCGTGCGCGACTTCATCCTGCCCGTGGGCGCCATCATCACGATCGAGGATGGACAGGAAATCACGGCCGGTCTCACGATCGCCAAGGTCAGCCGCGAGGCGTACAAGACGCGCGACATCACGGGCGGTCTGCCGCGCGTCGCCGAACTGTTCGAAGCGCGTCGTCCGAAGGATCCGGCCACGATCTCCGAGATCGATGGCTTTGTCCGCTTCGGCGAGATCAAGCGCGGCAAGCGCGAGGTGTTCGTGCGCCCCGCCAGCATCGAGAACGGTCAGTGGATCGTCGACGAAGCGCAGGCGGAGCAGGTGTACGAAGTGCCGTCGGGTAAGCACTTGCGTGTGCACGAGGGCGACCGCGTGCGCGCCGGTGACCGTATCTCGGAAGGGCCGGTCAACCCGCACGACATTCTGCGCATCAAGGGACCGCGCGCGGTGCAGGAGTATCTGCTCAACGAAGTGCAGGAGGTCTATCGCCTGCAGGGCGTGAAGATCAACGACAAGCACATCGGCGTGATCGTCAAGCAGATGCTGCAGAAGGTGCGGATCGTGGAGTCGGGCGACACCGAGATGCTGGAAGCCGAGCATGTCGATCGCGCGGCGTTCCGCGAAGCCAACGATGCGGCCAAGAAGGCGAAGATCCGTCCGGCAACGGCGGAACCGCTCCTCCTCGGCATCACCAAGGCCTCGCTCACCACGCAGTCGTTCGTGTCGGCGGCTTCCTTCCAGGAAACCACCCGCGTGCTCACCGACGCGGCCATCCGTGGCTCGCGCGACGACTTGCTCGGTCTCAAGGAAAACATCATCATCGGCCACCTCATCCCGGCCGGTACGGGTATGTACCGGTATCAGGAAGTGGACGTCGAGTCGGATGCGATCCCCGAGCCGGAGCCGCTGCCGGAAGCGTTGGAGCCGAACTTCGAGGCACTGCTGCCGTCGTTCGAGCCGAGCGCGTTTACGATGCCGGATCTGGAGTAGTCCCGATGAGGGATGTGAAAAGGGCGGGACCTTCGGGTCCCGCCTTTTTTGCATCTGACGACTCAAAACCCAGTACTCAGTGGCGCAGGCCGGGCGACGCTCTGCCGATGAGTCGCTCCCGCCGCTCCACCGCGCGATGCAGGTCGACCGCAAACGTGCGCGCTCGCGCGAGCACGAGGAGGTTATTCGGATTCTTCGGCATTGGGCGAGCTTACGATCCTCGCCGGCAAGTGCGTGACCAAACATGCGCACGCCATACCATCCCCACGCACCATCAAACCCGCTCGGTGCTGCGGACTGTCGTTGCTGAACGCTGAGCACTCTACCCAGTCTGACGCCAGAACTCAGAACACTGTGTACTGAGTCGTGAGTGAGTCAGTCCGGCTGCATCCCCCGCGGCCTCCGCACCCTATTCACTTTCGCCGTATCTAGCCACGCGTTCACCTGCCGGGCCGCCAGCGGGAACGCCAGGGTTGGATTCGACGCCGGTGCCATCGATTCCGACATCCGCGAGAACCGCCCCGAGCGGACGTCGGTGAAGGTGGTGAGCACCACCACGGAATCCCCGCGCGTGCTGACCATGCCGGTCACGACGTAGTCCGCACGCAGCCCCCACCCCACGCTCATCCGGTCGGGCATGGTCCGCATGGCGCGCTCCGTGAGGGTATCGGTGACGACGTCGTAGCGATCGGAGGGAAGCGCTGCCCGGACGTCGCGCGCGACGGCGCGCGTGGTCGCGGCATATTCGCGTTTGCCGGTTGCGTTCGCGTAGGGCGTGACGACGACGCGCACCCGACCGTCGGTGGACGGCGCCAACATGGGGGTCAGCGTGGTCGGTGCGCGCGGCACATCGATGCGCGCGATTTGCGGCAGGCGTCGCATGGCACTGTCCATCTGCAGCAGCGCGCGCGCCATCGAGTCGGCGAAGATCCGACCCACCTCGGCGAGCAACTGCTCCCGATCGACCGTGGTGGCGGTGCCGTTCGCACTGCGAATCCGGACCTGCGCCTCGCCGGGCGAGGCGGAGATGGCCGGCACGGCGGCGCCGGGCGTCTGGGTGGCCGTGGGCGCGGCGCTGCGCCGGACGGCGTCCGACCGCAGTTGGCGTGCGCTGACGGCGGCGGCGATCGCCAGTGACTCGGCGTGGCTGATCACCACCGCGACCGGTACGGACGAGGCGCGGTCGGACAGATCACGATAGACGGTGTCCACGTGGGTCGCTGCCGACTCCGGCGGCACCACGGACATCGTGCGCGCGCGATCCCCGCCCGGGCCCGCATCGCGCGCGTCGGGCATCGAATCTCCCGACGCGGCCGCTGAGTCCCGGCGCGAGCCCTGCGTGCCTTGCAGGACCACGTAGGACGCGACGGCGACCACGATACCACCCGCCAGCACGGCGGCGCGCGCCACGACGGGACGGCGCGCCACGGCCACTGTCCGCGCGGTGGCGCTCGACATGGGCGGCAGTGCTTCGAGCGCCGCGAGCAGGGCACGCGCGGTGGCCGGACGCTTGTCGGCATCCTTTTCGAGGCAGCGCATGATCAGCGTCGACAGCGACTGCGGAATGTCGGTGACCGAGAGGTGCGGTGCGGCCGGCATCTGGGTGAGTTGCGCGGCGAGTGTCGCTTGCGGCGAGGCGCCGGTGAAGGGCGAACGGCCCGTGAGCAGTTCATACGCCACCAGACCGACGCCGTAGATATCGACGCGATGATCGGCGGCCGGGTCGGCGGCCAGTTGTTCGGGGGCCATGTAGGCTGGGGTCCCGATCGCCATGCCCGTCGTGGTGCTGCCATGGACGGGGATTGCCAGACTGAGTGCCTTCGCCACTCCGAAGTCGGACACCAGCGCGTGCATGCCTGACGTGAGAATATTGTCCGGCTTGATGTCGCGATGCACGATGCCGAGCTCATGCGCGTAGGCGAGCGCATCGACCACGTCATGCAGGATGCGCACCACATCGCGCGGAGGGAGCCGCTGCACCGCATCGAGTGTACCGCGCAGCGATTCGCCCTCGATATACGGCATCGAAAACCAGAGCAGGCCATCGTCGTCGCCGGCCGACAGCAACGGTACGATGTGCGGATGCTGCAGCTGGGCCGCCAGTTGGATTTCCCGGCGGAAGCGCTCCACGTTGATGCCGGCCGCCAATTCGGGGGGGAGCACCTTCACGACGACGCGGCGCTGCAGTGCGCGCTCCGTGGCCACGAACACCCGGGACATGCCGGCTCCGCCGAGCTCCCGTTCAATCAGGAAATCGGCGTCGAGGGCGCGCTGCAGTCGGTGCTGGAAGTCGTTCACGGGTTACTCACTCACGGAAAACCACGGGCTCCGGCGTCGTCAGTCACCACGGTCCGTCCGGTCGCCGTCGGCGACGCCGTGACCGGTTGCCGCATCGTTCTGCCCACACGTACGTTACCACCGTCCTGCTGTTAACGCCCATGTCGAGAGCCGGCCGCGATGCCGGAGGGGGCCTGATGTCTATCGTGAAAGGAGCGCTGGCGAGCCGCCTCGTCGGTCGTGCGCGTTTTCAGTGCCGTCGACTGCCTTCGGCGCTCGCCGTGACCAGTGTCCTGCTCGGCGCGGCGGGGTGTGCGAGCACCGGCGCGTCGAAGAGCGGGGACTTTGGTACGGGCTCCGTACAGACGGCCGTGCTGCAGAACGCCCAAGGGGCCGCGCGGGGCATCAATCTCGTCTCGACGACCGAGGTGAACAGTTCCCTCGTCGCGGCCTCCGTCGAGGCCGCGTGGGCCGCGCTGCAGTCGGCATACACCACGCTCGGTATTCCGGTCACGGAACTCAATGCGCCCCAGCGGACGATTGGCAACCCAGCCTATCGCGTCCGGCGCCGCATCGGCGATGTGCCCACCATGCGGGCGCTCGACTGCGGCGGCGATTCCGGGATGCCAAATGCGGAGACGTATCAACTCCTGCTGAGCGTCAAATCGCGGATCATCCCCAGTGATGCTGGCGGGAGCGTGGTCCAGACGACCATCGAGGGTACCGGCCGGAACGCGACGACGGCGGCCAGCAGCGACGTCCGGTGTTCCTCAATGGGGGCGCTCGAGAAGCGGATCGCCGACCTCGTGAAAGCGCGGGTCGCCGCGAAGTAGGACGTGGTGAGCGGGGATGGCTCCCCCCGTTGACCCACCCCCCGCTCAGGACTAAGCTTAGGGTTCTGTTCCGTGCCGCCGCAGCCTTGGGTCATTCCGGTCGCGGCGATCCACGTAGATGTCGGAGTTCGAACACCCGGTCGGTCAGGCCGTCCGGGCAACCATCCTAGAATGCCTACGATCAATCAGCTGGTCCGCCGCGCCCGTAAGGACGTGGTGGAGAAGTCCAAGGCGCCCGCGCTCAAGAGCAATCCGTTCAAGCGTGGCGTGTGCACCCGCGTCTACACCACGACGCCCAAGAAGCCCAACTCGGCGCTGCGCAAAGTTGCGCGTGTTCGTCTCACGAACCAGCTCGAAGTGACGGCGTACATCCCCGGCGAAGGACACAACCTGCAGGAGCACTCGATCGTGCTCGTGCGCGGTGGTCGTGTGAAGGACCTTCCCGGCGTGCGTTACCACATCGTGCGCGGCACGCTTGACGCATCGGGCGTCAACGGCCGTAATCAGAGCCGTTCGAAGTACGGCACCAAGCGTCCCAAGAAGGGCGCCGCGGCTGCTGCAGCCGCCAAGGGAGGTAAGAAGAAGTGAGCCGCCGCAAAAGCGCAGTAAAGCGCACCGTCCTTCCTGACGCCCGCTACGACAGCCAGACCGTCTCGAAGTTCATCAACAACCTGATGATTCAGGGCAAGAAGTCCACCGCCGAAGGGATCTTCTACGGCGCGATGGACATCGTGGAAGCCAAGACCAGCCAGCCGGGCGTGGGTGTGTTCAAGCAGGCGTTGAACAACCTCAAGCCGGTGGTCGAAGTGAAGAGCCGCCGCGTCGGCGGCGCCACGTACCAGGTGCCGGTCGAAGTCCGTCAGGACCGTCGTTCCGCCCTCGCCATGCGTTGGCTCATCGGGTATTCGCGCGACCGCAACGAGAAGTCGATGGCTGAGAAGCTGGCGGCCGAAGTGCTCGCGGCGAGCCGTGGCGAAGGGAATGCGATCAAGAAGAAAGAAGACACGCATCGCATGGCCGAAGCCAACAAGGCGTTCGCGCACTACCGCTGGTAGTTCCGGAACACCAGGTATGATGAAGGCCCCTGCGACATGCGTGTCGCAGGGGCCTTCATCGTTGCCCGCGGTCCGTTGCCCACGGTCCGCTGAACGCGCTACCGAGTGCTTTGCCCGTCTGCAGAGGCCATGACCGCACCGTAGACCACGGCCCCGGGGAGCAGGCGGATCGTCGGGGCGCTGACCGTGGTGCGTACTGACGCGGACCCTACGACCGCGGCTTCGATGGCGACGGCAAATTCTGAAATGACCGGACCGCCCACACGGGCGCCGTTCCGGATCATCACGCGTGAGCGGGCGGAGCACGATCCCGTGACGATGGCGCCCGCCTGGACTTCCAGCGCGCCGTGCGCCTTGATCGAGCCCGTCACGCGCGCGCCGGATTCCACGATCACATCGCCTGTCGCGATGGCCGACCCGACCAAGGCGCAGCCAGCGGGGATCGTCAGGTCTCCGTACACCCGCCAGTAGTTCGTCCCCATCGAATCCGCATTGCCCGGTTCGAAGCGCTCATACACTCCGGTCGTGGCCGGAGGCACATCGGCCGCTCCGGTACCGACGACACGGATGATTCCCGCCTCCATCCGTTGAAACGTGACATCGGGGGCCAGTGTGATCTGACGATCGGAGGTGGCCCGCCCGATCAGTGCCGATCCCTCCCCCACCTCGAGGATGCCGCGCGCGTGTACCCATCGCAGCACCGTGGACCGTGGACCCAGCGTCACATCGCGCTGCCCGAGCAGCGCCCGGTACGAAACCGACGCGCTGCCGTTGAGCGTGAGGCGCGCCAAGCACTCGCTGGACAGCTCGGCGCCTTCGGGGAGCGGGGAGCTGTCCATGAGGACCACGACGTCGCGGATCGGCTTCCGGTCGCCGCGAATCGGGCTTGCCTGCGAATGGGTGCGCACGACGGATCCGTCGGCGAGCCGAGGCGGCACCATCGTCCCCAGCAGTCCCTCTTCCATGGCACGCCTGGCGAAGGATTCGGCGAAGAAGGTGAGCTGTCCCGCATCGTTGCCGACAGCATTTAGCGGGGCGGCGTCGCGTGGGCGCAGCAATTCGCCGAAGGCGGGGATGAGCGGCAGCGCCATCCAGGCTAGCATCGCTACCAGTAACAGGCCGAAGGCCACTTCCGGTGGCAGCGTCATGCGGATGCTCCCGGAGCGGATCCCGTGCCCTTGCCGCCGTTGCTACGCACCGCGCGGTGCCGTTCGGTTTTCTGCCACTGCATGGGCTGCCCGCGCAGCCAGGAGGCACGGGAGAGTGCCGCGCGGCCCACGGCGAAGGTACTCACGAGGAACCCGAGAAAGAGAAACGGTAACATCCGAATGCGCTCGCGCGACCCGTCAAGACGGCTGGCGGCAGCGACCTGAAAGAAGGCGGCGAAGTTACCGACGGTATTGAATGACGCAATCGCCAGGACTGTGACGCGCCCCCATGCCGGTGGATAGCCGACATAGAAGAGGGTGATCGTGCACATCCACCCGATCATCAGCACGATCGGCACCATGAACACCCCCAGCATCAGCACGCCGTCGACGATTTGCACCGTGGGCAACGCCCGGCGATTGCGGATGAGCTGGAAGACATACCGGCGCAATGCCTGATTGTGTCCCTTCGCCCACCGCTTGATCTGGCGGATCCGCGACTCCCAGGTCTCCGGCACTTCTTCGTAGCACTCTGAGCGGTTCTGGTACACGACATCCCAGCCGTTCATGACGAGGCGCACGGTCAGGTCCGTGTCCTCCGCGAGCGAGTCGGTCCGCCATCCGCCCACGTGTTCGAGCGCGGCGCGCCGCACACCGCCGACGGTGCCGCCGTACTGCGGCACGAGGCGCAGATTCATGCGCGCCTGCTGATCGACCTGATACCCACCGGCCCGCTCCAAGTCGAGCATGCGGGTGAGCAGTGACAGTCCGACATTCAGCGGCACAACCCGGCCCATCACCGCACCAACTTCGGGATCAAAGAACGGGGAGACCAACTGCTTGAGCAGCCGCTGACCGGGGATATAGTCAGCATCAAAGACCAAGTGGATCTCGCCCTGATGCTTCGCCATCGCCTCTTCGAGCGCGGCTGCCTTGCCGGGGGTGCCGCCATCACGCAGAAAGGGGAGAATCAGATCTGGGTAGTTGGCCGCATACTCGAGGAGAATCGCGCGCGTGTCGTCTTCCGAGCGGTCATCGATGGGCACGATGCGCAGCCGATCAAGCGGGTAGTCGCAGGTGAGCAGCGCGTCCATTGAATCGCGCACCACGCGGGATTCATTGTGCGCGGGCACGAAGACGATCAGCGACGGCCAGTCGGCCTGCATGATGTCGACGAAGGGCTGCCGATGCCGGCCGAAGAGCCTGTTGAGGGTGAAGAAATAGTGCCGCAGCGTGTAGATCGCGAGCACGATGATGCAGAACCAGAGACCGAGATTGGCCAGCGAGACGAGGGTCATGCGTTGCCCCCGTCACGGCCGTTTGTCGGTCCCGAGGGTACCGCGGGGCTGCCGAATGACGGGGTAATGGCACGCACGGAAGCGGGTGTCGGGCGGGCACGATTCAGCGTACGCGCCGCCGAGGCGGGCGGACGCCGATCGGCGGAGTCGAGCGGGCCGTCGGAACGCCAGCTCATGCCCCATCCGTACAACGCCACGTAGACGAACACGTCGAGCAGCACGCCGAAGACGAGAAAAAGTATCGGCAACGCGAGCAGGGACAACCGGTGAAGCAGCCACGCATGCACCGTGGCCTGCAATGGGAGCAGCACGGCCAGGTGGCCGAGCAGCATCAGCGCCATCGCGGCCTTCTGCCAGAGCTGAAAATCGAAGATGTAAAAGGTAAACGCGACCAGAAACGGCGCGAGCAGCAGGATCACCACGCCGCACACGAGCAACCCGTTGATGTAGTCCGGCAGGTTGTAGGAAAACGGCGGCGCGGCGAAGGTGAACCACAGTTGCGCGGTCAGCTGCAGGACGGCGAGTGCGCGGGCCAGATAGGCGAACGGCGTGAGGCGTCCGCGCAACATCGCGCCGGCGAGCGCGAGGAGCAGCATGACAAGCCATCCCCCTTGCAGCTGTCCAGCCGTTGGCCATCCCGCGGACGCCGTGAAAAACGGTACGGCGGTTGCCGCGAGCTCGAGGTCGATGACCCGAGTGGCCACGCCACCGGTGAGCCCGAGCGGCGGTTGCACCCACTCAAAGAAGGCGCGCCACCGCTCCATGAGCGGGTCGAGGAACAGGAGCATGACGGAGGCGAAGATCGCGGGCAGCACGATCAGGTCGATCACGAGCGTCCAGGACACCTCGAGGCCGATCATGGCGCGGTGCGGGGCGATCTTGCCGCCCCGGAATCCGCGATTGCTCAGCGACTCGGTCCGGCGGGACAGCTTCCCAGTGATGCGTGACACTTAGCGGTTTCTCCGCAGCACGAGTGTGAGCGCGGCAGCTCCGCCCCCGGTGATGCGGCGTCCCGCGCGCGGCTCACCCGGCACGAGACAGTCGCTCCAGTGTGGCGTTCACCTCTTGGTGATCCAGGCGCCGCGGACCACTGCGTTCCCGCGGATGGCGCAGCAGGGTGTCGATCACCTCAGCGATCCGGAAGCCGGCACGGCCGTCTCCGAACGGATTGACGCCCGAGGTCCGTGACAGATAGGCCTCCGGATCGGTGAGCAGCGCCGAGGCACGCGAGAGAATGCGCGCGGCATCGGTGCCGACGAGTTCACCGAAGCCGGACCGCAGCACCTCGGGGCGCTCCGTGGTGTCCCGCAGCACGAAAATCGGCTTGCGAAACGACGGCACCTCTTCCTGAATGCCGCCGGAATCCGACAGCACGAAGAAGCATCGCCGGATGATCTCGAGCAGCTCGGGATAGGGAAGCGGATCGAGCAGGAAAATGCGCGGCACGTCGCCGAGGCGCCGGAATACCACGTCACGCACCCTGGGATTGAGATGCACGGGGAACGCGATCACGACGTCGTCGTGCAACCGGACAATCGACTCAAGGGCGTCGCATATCGCATCGAGATGCTCGCCCAGCGATTCTCGCCGGTGGACGGTGGTGAGCAGGACACGGTGCGTGTCCCACGGTAGATCATTCAGCGACGCGGTCTCGAAGGTGGCGCGGGGCGGCACCATCTGGAGCGCATCGACCACGGTGTTTCCGGTGACGAAGATGTCACCCTCCGGGATGCCTTCGGAGATCAGGTTGTTGCGGGCTTCGGTGGTCGGCGCGAAGTGCACGTTCGCGGTGCAGGTCGCGATGCGGCGGTTAACCTCTTCCGGAAACGGGCTGGAGAGGTCGAACGACCGGAGGCCGGCTTCGATATGCCCAATTGGCACACCCTGGTAAAAACCGGCCAGGCACGCGGCGGTCACCGTCGAGGTGTCGCCCTGCACCAAGAGGAAGTCCGGCTTGACGTCAAGAAAACAGTCGGTGAGTGCGGCGAGCGCCCGGGACGTGAAGACCCCCAGGTTCTGCCCGTTCTGCATGAGGCCGAGGTCGATGTGCGGTACGATGCCGAACACGTCGAGTGCCTGCTTGAGCATCTCCCGGTGCTGCGTGGTCGCGATGACCAGCGGTTCGAGATGGGGATGCTCGTGAATGGCCCGCACGACGGGCGCCATCTTGATGGCCTCCGGGCGGGTGCCGATGACAATCGAGACGCGATGCGTAACCTGTGGAGCGGTCATCAGCGGGTGGGTGCCGGAAGCTGGGGTGTCCTGGTCGTGCCCGTACCGGACGCGACCACCTAAAGATGAGGAAGCACTGATATTATAGTCGCCTATGCCCACATGGCGCTCCTGTCCGCCGACCGGCCGCGGTGAGGTTGCGGGGTGAGGCTGCGCGGTGAGGTTGCGCGGTGAGGTTGCGCCACCGTCGTGGGCCGCGCGCACGGCTCCGGGTTGACTTCCCCGCCGGACTCGCCCATGTTGCCTATCTACCACCGGACGCGCCGTGTTGGCTCGGGCGGTGAGAGAGCACCACGTACCACTGTCCCGGCGATCTGCGGCCGGGCGCCCTATGGGCCACCTTCCGAGGTGGGGGCGTGTCGCCACGAGGGTTTTCCCTCGAGTCGATCACGCACGCTGTACCGGCTTCGCCGCTCGATCTGTGATCGTATCGCGCGAAGCTCCCGACAAGCAACGCAGCCAATTTGACGTCGGTCACGGAGTCCGCAGTTCTCTGTGTCCGGCGCGCCTGGGTCCCCACTCGCGCACCAGCGGCGAGTGCACCCGGCGGCAGCGGATGGATACCGGTCTCGCGCAAAGGCGAGGCGACAGGTCCAGCCGTTTTTTTGCTGGTCCACTTCTCGTCAAACATTGGCTCCGCGCAAGCGGGACGCCGCCGACAACTATGCCGCGTACGACCCCGCTCGAGCATTATCGCAACATCGGCATCATGGCCCACATCGATGCCGGTAAGACCACCACCACTGAGCGCATCCTCTATTACACGGGGAAGTCGCACAAGATTGGTGAAGTCCACGACGGCGCCGCCACGATGGACTGGATGGAGCAGGAACAGGAGCGCGGCATCACGATCACGTCCGCCGCGACGACCTGCTTCTGGCAGCGCCATGGGCAGAGCGACACGAAGGGCGACGGCCCCGAGTATCGCATCAACATCATCGACACACCGGGCCACGTGGACTTTACCGTCGAAGTGCAGCGCTCGCTGCGCGTCCTCGACGGCGCGGTCACGCTGCTCGACTCCGTCGCCGGCGTGGAGCCGCAGACGGAAACGGTGTGGCGTCAGGCGGACGGCTACGCCGTGCCGCGCATGATCTTCGCGAACAAGATGGATCGCGTCGGCGCCAATTTCGAACGGTGCGTCGCGATGATTCACGACCGGCTGTCCAAGAGCGCCCAGCCGCTCCAGCTGCCCGTGGGCTCGGGCGAGCTGTTCACCGGTCACCTCGACGTCATCGAGCGCAAGCAGTACATCTTCGACGAGCAGACGCTCGGCAAGACGTTCACCGTCACGGACATCCCGGCCGAGTTCCATGACGCCGTGGAAGAAGCCCGTCACAAGCTCATCGACACCGTCGTGGAATACGACGAAGCGTTGATGGAGAAGTACCTGGCGGGCGAGGAGCTGTCGATCGCCGAGATCCGCAAGGCGATCCGTATCGCCACGTGCGCGGGCAAGTTCATCCCGATCCTGTGCGGTGCCTCGTTCAAGAACAAGGGCGTGCAGGCGCTGCTGGATGCCGTGATCGATTTCCTTCCGGCGCCGCTGGACGTGCCCGCGATCAAGGGCCACCTGCCGCACCAGGACGAGACGTTCGTGGAGTGCCCGGTCACGGATGATGCGCCGTTCGCCGGCCTCGCGTTCAAGATTGCCACCGATCCGTTTGTCGGTAAGCTGACGTTCTTCCGCTGCTACTCGGGCGTGCTGACGTCGGGCTCGTACGTCTACAACAGCACGAAGGACAAGCGCGAGCGCGTGGGCCGTCTGCTGCAGATGCACGCCAACAAGCGCGAGGAAATCCCGGAAGTGCGCTGTGGCGACATTGCCGCCGCGATCGGCCTCAAGGACACGCGCACCGGCGACACGATGTGCACGGAAGACGCGCCGATCATCCTGGAAGCGATGAAGTTCCCGGCCCCCGTGATCGACGTCGCGATCGAGCCGAAGACGAAGGCGGACCAGGACAAGCTGGCGATCGCCCTGCAGAAGCTGGCCGAAGAAGATCCGACGTTCCGCGTGCGCTCCGACCCGGAAACGGGCCAGACGATCATCGCCGGCATGGGCGAGCTGCACCTCGAGATCATCGTCGACCGCATGCAGCGCGAGTTCAAGGTCGATGCGAACGTGGGTCGCCCGCAGGTGGCCTATCGCGAAACGATCAAGAAGCGCGTCGAGAAGATCGAAGGGAAGTTCATCCGTCAGTCCGGCGGTAAGGGTCAGTACGGCCATGTGGTCATCAACATGGAGCCGAGCGAGCCGGGTCAGGGCTTTGTGTTCGAGGACAAGGTCGTGGGTGGTGTGATCCCGCGCGAGTTCATCGGACCGACGGAAGCGGGCATCAAGGAAGCGCTCGATACGGGCGTGCTGGCCGGCTACCCGGTGGTGGACATCAAGGTGCAGCTGGTGTACGGCTCGTACCACGACGTCGACTCGTCGGAAATGGCGTTCAAGATTGCCGGTTCGATGGCGTTCAAGGAGGCGGCGCGTCTCGCGAATCCGTGTCTCCTGGAACCGGTGATGAAGGTCGAGGTCGTGTGCCCGGAAGCGTACATGGGCGACGTTCTCGGTGACCTGTCCTCGCGTCGCGGCAAGATCGGCGGCATGACGCAGCGCGGCGAGGCGCAGGTGATCTCGGCAAGTGTTCCGCTTTCCGAGATGTTCGGTTACTCGACCAAGCTGCGCAGCATGTCGCAGGGGCGAGCGGTCTACTCGATGGAGTTCGCGCTCTACGAGGAAGTGCCGAAGTCGAAGGCCGAAGAGATCATCAGCAAGGTGAAGGCGTAAGCCTCACCCACTCATTCACTACCCAATTACAAGAACCGAACCATGGGCAAGGCAAAGTTCGAGCGGAACAAGCCGCACGTGAACGTGGGAACGATCGGCCACGTCGACCACGGCAAGACGACGACGACGGCTGCTCTCACGAAGATCTCGGCGGAAAGCTACGGCACGAAGTACATCGCGTACGACGAAGTCGCCAAGGCGTCCGAGTCGCAGGGCCGTCGTGACAGCACGAAGATCATGACGATCGCCACGTCGCACGTCGAGTACGAGACGGCCAACCGTCACTACGCGCACGTCGACTGCCCCGGCCACGCCGACTACGTGAAGAACATGATCACGGGTGCGGCGCAGATGGACGGCGCGATCCTGGTCGTGTCCGCCGTTGACGGTCCGATGCCGCAGACGCGTGAGCACATCCTCCTGGCGCGCCAGGTGAACGTGCCCTCGGTCGTGGTGTTCCTGAACAAGTGCGACCTCGTCGAAGACGAAGAGCTCCTCGACCTCGTCGAGCTCGAAGTCCGCGAGCTCCTGTCGAAGTACAACTACCCTGGTGACGACGCCCCGGTGATCCGCGGCTCGGCCATCAACGCGATCAACGGCGACCCGAAGTGGGTGGCCGAGTTCATGAAGCTCTACGAAGCGCTCGACTCGTACATCCCGGAGCCGGTGCGTGAAGTGGACAAGCCGTTCCTCCTCCCGGTCGAAGACGTGTTCTCGATCACGGGTCGTGGCACGGTGGCGACGGGCCGTATCGAGCGCGGCATCGTGAAGGTCGGCGAAGAAGTGCAGGTCGTCGGCTACAACAGCGAGCGCAAGACGATCGTCACGGGCGTCGAAATGTTCCGCAAGCTGCTGGACGAAGGTCAGGCCGGTGACAACGTCGGTCTGCTCCTCCGCGGCATCGACAAGAAGGAAATCGAGCGCGGCATGGTGTTGGCCAAGCCGAACTCGATCAAGCCGCACACGAAGTTCCTGGCCGAGGTGTACGTCCTCACGAAGGAAGAGGGTGGCCGCCACACGCCGTTCTTCAAGGGCTACCGTCCGCAGTTCTACTTCCGCACGACGGACGTGACGGGCACCATCGAGCTTCCCGAAGGGATGGAGATGGTGATGCCGGGCGACAACATCCAGATGACGATCGAGCTCATTATCCCGATCGCGATGGAAGAGACGATCCGCTTCGCCATCCGCGAGGGTGGCCGGACGGTCGGCGCCGGCGTCGTCACCAAGATTCTCGCCTAATCAGAAGCATCGGGTGTGCCGCGGCCGGTTCGCATGAATCGGCCGCGGTGTGCCAGGTGGTTCTCTACCAGGAATTCAGATGGCTGGCCGCATTCGTATTCGCCTCAAGGCTTTTGACCACGCCGTGATCGACCAGGCGTCGGCCGATATCGTTCGCACCGCTGAAAAGACGGGCGCACAGGTGTCGGGTCCGATCCCTCTGCCCACGAAGACGCAGCGTTGGACGGTTTTGCGCTCGCCGCACGTGGACAAGAAGTCGCGCGAGCAGTTCGAACTGAAGACGCACAAGCGCGTGATCGACATTCTCGATTCGCGTGCCGGCACGGTGGACGCGCTGACGAAGCTCGATCTCCCGGCGGGTGTGGACGTCGAAATCAAGGTTGAGTAGGACGTAGGACGTAGGACGTAGGACGTAGGATGAGTACAGAGGGCATCGCATACGGCGTTGTCCTCCTCAGTCCAACGGTGCGGATCCTCGGATCCCCCGCGACTCGTACGGAGCAGACTTTTCATGATCGGCATTATCGGCAAGAAGCTGGGGATGACCCAGCTGTTCAACGAGCAGGGGCAGCAAGTGCCCTGCACCGTGGTGGAGGCCACGCCCAACCCGGTCACGAAAGTGATGACCCCGGAGAAGGCGGGGTTTGCCGCGGTGGAGCTCGGATACGGCGCGCAGCGCGTCGCACGCGAGAATAAGAAGGGTGAGCGCACGCCGCGCGGACGTCGCGCGACGCAGGCGGAAGTCGGACATGCGAAGAAGGCCGGGCTCGACGCCCCGCCGTCGGTGCTCCGCAGCTTCCGTCTCGACGACGCCCCGGGGAAGAATCCGGAGGCCCCGACGTACGCGGTGGGCGATACGATCACGGTCGGCATCTTCGCGCCCGGCGAGAAGGTGAAGGTCGAGGGCACGTCAAAGGGTCGTGGCTTCCAGGGTGTGGTGAAGCGCCACGGCTTCCACGGCGGTCCGAACACGCACGGTAACACCAAGCACCGCAAGCCTGGCTCGATTGGCGCGGGCACGGATCCGTCGCGCGTTATCAAGGGCAAGAAGATGCCGGGCCAGTACGGCAACGTCCGTCACACGGTCATCGGCATTCGCATCGAGAAGATCGATGCTGAGCGCAACCTTATTTATCTGCGCGGCAGCGTGGCGGGGCCGACGAACGGCATCGTCTTCGTGCGGAAGCAGAGCTGATCATGACCACGGAAACTCAGACCTTTCAGGCGCCTGTCTTCTCGGCGCAGGGCAAGCAGGGCGGCACCCGCCAGCTCCCCGAAGGCATGTTCGACGGCACGGTGAACGTGCCGGTCATGCACCAGGCGGTGAAGGCGTTCCTCGCCAACCGTCGCCAGGGCACGGCCAAGACCAAGACGCGCGGCGAAGTGACCGGCGGTAACCAGAAGCCGTGGAAGCAGAAGGGCACCGGTCGCGCCCGTCAGGGCTCGACGCGCGCGCCGAACTGGCCGGGCGGTGGTACCGTGTTCGGCCCGCAGCCGCGGAGCTACACGCAGATCGTGCCGAAGCAGGTGCGTGCGCTGGCGCGCAAGAGCGCGCTGAACGCCCGGGCCCGTGAGAACGCGGTGCTGCTGGTGGACGCGCTGTCATACGGCGCGCCGAAGACGAAGGCGATTCTCAGCCTGTTCGCGTCGCTGGGTGTGGCGGGGAAGAAGGTGTTGCTCCTCACGGACGGTGTGAAGCCGAACGTGTACCTGAGCGCCCGCAACGTGGCCCATGCGCACGTGATGCCGTTCAGCGACGTGAGCACGTACCACATTCTCTGGTCCGATGTCGTCGTCATCGAGTCGTCGGCGCTCACCCAGTCTTCGGCGGAGGCGTAACCGATGGCCACGATTCACCGTACCATCATGCGCCCGATCATCACGGAGCGCAGCTCGGCTGCGTATCAGGATCGCGGCGAGTACACGTTCGAAGTGGCGCCTGACGCCAACAAGTACGCCATCAAGGCGGCCGTCGAGCAGCTGTTCGGCGTGAAGGTGACTGGCGTCTGGACGTCGAATGCGCGCGGTAAGTCGCGTCGCGTCGGCCAGTCGATCGGCCGCCGTCCACATACCAAGAAGGCGATTGTGACGCTGCGTGCCGGCGACTCGATTGCGATCTTCGAGGGCTGATACGCATGGGCATTCGTCAATTCAAGCCGGTCAGCAAGGGCTCACGCTTCCGCTCGGTGTCGGATTTCGCCGAGATCACGCGTTCGACGCCTGAGAAGTCGCTGGTCGAGCCTCTCAAGAAGTCGGGTGGCCGCGACAACCACGGCCACATCTCCATGCGCCGGATCGGCGGTGGACACAAGCGGATGTACCGCCTCATCGATTTCAAGCGCAACAAGCACGGCATGCCGGCGGTTGTGAAGGAGATCGAGTACGATCCGAATCGTTCGGCGCGTATCGCGCTGGTTGAGTATGCGGACGGCGAGAAGCGCTACATCCTGCATCCGAAGGGACTGAAGCAGGGTGACAGCGTGGTGTCGGGCCCGGGAAGCGATTTCCGTGTCGGCAACGCGATGCCGCTGAAGGAAGTGCCGCTCGGTACGCAGGTGCACAACATCGAACTCAAGATTGGCAAGGGCGGCCAGATGGCTCGCTCGGCCGGCGCCTTCGCGCAAGTGGTGGCGAAGGAGGGCGATTACGTGACGCTGCGCATGGGAAGCACGGAAATGCGCCTGGTGCATGGCAACTGCTCTGCCACCATCGGCGAAGTCGGCAACTCGGAGCATGAGTTGCAGTCGCACGGCAAGGCGGGTAAGAGCCGCTGGCTGGGCAAGCGTCCGAAGGTGCGTGGTGAAGTGATGAACCCGGTGGATCACCCGCACGGTGGCCGCACGCGCGGCGGCCGGAATGTGGTGAGCCCGTGGGGCAAGCCCGAGGGCGTCAAGACGCGCAATAAGAAGAAGGCTTCAACGCGTCTCATCGTGCGCGGCCGCAAGCGCGGCCGGGCGACGCAGTAACCGCCAGGCGAATCGAGAACCGATATGTCAAGAAGCATTAAGAAGGGTCCGTTCGTCGCTGAGCGCCTCGAAGCCAAGGTGATCGCCATGAATGGCCGCAACGAGAAGAAGGTCGTGAAGACCTGGTCGCGGGCGAGCACCATTCTCCCCGAGTTCGTCGGTCACACGTTCGCGGTGCACAACGGGAACAAGTTCGTCCCGGTGTACGTGACGGAAAACATGGTCGGGCATAAGCTCGGCGAGTTTTCACCGACGCGTCTGTTCCGCGGTCACGCGGGACAGAAGACCGACGCGAAGAAGCCCGCTGGCAAGGGAGGCAAGTAACCCATGGCCAAGGCTTTGAAGACCGGCACTGAGGCGCGCGCGATTCAGCGCACGGCGCGGCAGTCGCCCTACAAAATGCGGCTGGTCATTGACCAGATCCGCGGGCAGCGCGTGAACGACGCGCTGGCGATTCTGAAGTTCTCGAAGAAGGGTGCCGCCAAGCAGATCGAGAAGACGCTGGCGAGTGCCGTCGCGAACGCAGAGCAGGCGGCCCGTGCTGCCAACACGTCGCTGGACGTCGACGCGCTGGTGATCACGAAGGCTATCGTGAACGAGGGTCCGAAGCTGAAGCGTTGGACGCCGGCGGCCATGGGCCGTGCGACGCCGATGCTGAAGCGGACGAGCCACATCGAGATCATCGTGGCGGAGGCGGTGCGCTAATGGGACAAAAGACGAATCCGATCGGGTTCCGCCTCGGTGTCACGAAGAGCTGGCGGTCCACGTGGTACGCGAAGAAGGAGATGCCGGCGCTGCTGAAGGAAGACGCGCTGCTCCGGAAGTATCTGAAGGCCCGTCTCGAGAACGCGGCGATTTCCGACGTGACGATCGAGCGCAAGCCGGGGAAGGTGGTGGTGACGATTCACACCGGCCGTCCGGGCGTGGTCATCGGGAAGAAGGGCGCGGAAGTCGACAAGCTGCGTGACGAGCTGGCACAGCTCACGGGCAAGGAAGTCGGCATCAACGTCGACGAGATCAAGCGTCCTGAGGTGGAGGCCCAGCTGGTGGCCGACAACATCGCGGCGCAGCTCTCGCAGCGTATTTCGTTCCGCCGTGCCATGAAGCGCGCCGTGCAGAGCGCGATGCGGATGGGCGCGATGGGCATCAAGGTAAAGGCCGGCGGGCGCCTGGGTGGCGCCGAAATCGCGCGCGTTGAAGGGTACATGGAGGGCCGGGTGCCCCTTCACACGCTGCGCGCCGACATCGATTACGCCACGAGCACGGCGAAGACCACGTATGGCACCATCGGTGTCAAGGTGTGGATCTTCAAGGGTGAGATCGTGGAAGATCGTCGCGGCAAGACCTACTCGACCGGCAACTGAGGAACTAAGAGATGCTGAGTCCGAAGCGGGTCAAGTTCCGCAAGATGTTCAAGGGCCGCATGACCGGGCTCGCGCACCGTGGATCGGAGGTGTCGTTCGGCACCTTTGGCCTGCAGGCGCTGGAGCCGGCATGGGTGACGAGCCGTCAGATCGAAGCGTGCCGCGTCGCGATGACGCGTCACATCAAGCGTGGCGGTAAGGTGTGGATCCGGATTTTCCCGGACAAGCCGATCACGAAGAAGCCGGCCGAAACGCGCATGGGTAAGGGCAAGGGATCGCCCGAAATGTGGGTGGCGGTGGTGAAGCCGGGCCGAGTGATGTTCGAGATCGAAGGCGTGACCCGCGAGCTCGCCGAAACGGCGATGGGGCTGGCCGCCGCGAAGCTCGGCGTGAAGACCAAGTTTGTTGCCCGTGAGGAGGCGGTGACCGAATGAAGACTGAAGAGATCCGCGCGCTGGCGGAGAACGAACTGGTGGCGCGCATCGCCGAACTCGAGGAGGAGCGTTTCCGCCTCAAGTTCCGGAGCGGCACCGAAGCGCTGGAAGAGCCGCTGCGGTTGCGCAGCATCCGCAGGGACATTGCGCGCCTCAAGACGGTGCAGCGTGAGCGTCAGCTCGCGACGCGTGGCCGCTAACCGGAATCCGATCGATGGCTGAGATGAACAACGCGAGCGCCACGCAGAATGGCGCCTCCGACCGCACTGCGCGGAAGCTGCGCACGGGGCTGGTCGTGAGCGATAAGATGGACAAGACGGTGGTGGTGCGCATCGACCGACGGATGCCTCACCCCCAGTATGGCAAGATGGTGACACGCACCCGGAAGCTGAAAGCGCACGACGAGGAGAACTCGGCGAAGCTCGGCGATCTGGTGCGGATCATGGAGACCCGGCCCTTGTCGAAGGACAAGCGGTGGCGCGTGGTCGAGATCGTCGAACGCGCGCGTTAAGGGGAACTAAACCATGATTCAGCAGGAATCGGTCGTGAAGGTCGCGGACAACAGCGGCGCCAAGCGCGCGCTGGTGATCCGGGTACTGGGCGGCACGCGCCGCCGTTATGCGGGCTTGGGAGACCGGGTCATCGTGGCGGTGAAGGATGCGCTTCCGAACGGTGCCGTGAAGAAGTCCGACGTGGCCAAGGCCGTGGTGGTGCGCACGGTCAAGGAAACGCGTCGCAAGGACGGCAGCTACATCCGTTTCGACGAGAACGCGGTGGTCATCATCAACGACAACGGGGAGCCGAAGGCCACCCGTATCTTCGGTCCCGTGGCGCGTGAACTGCGCGAGAAGCGGTACATGAAGATCGTGTCGCTGGCGCCTGAGGTGCTCTGAGATGCGTAAGAACGTGTACTACAAGACCGACCGTGGACAGCGCCTCGGCGCTGGCCGCCACGCGCTGAAGGCCTCGCGCGAGGTGATCCACGTGACGAAGGGTGATACCGTCCGCGTGATGCGCGGCGATGACAAGGGGCGCGAAGGGAAGGTCCTTCAGGTGTACCCCAAGACGGGCCGCATCAAGGTGGAAGGCATCAACATCGTGAAGAAGCACCGCAAGGCGCGTACGGCGGAAGAGACGAGCGGCATCATCGAGATGGCCGCGCCCTTCCACGCGTCGAACGTGATGCTGCTCGATTCGAAGACCGGCAAGCCGACGCGCACGAAGAAGCGCATCGACACCGACGGTACGAAGGAGCGCGTCGGCGTGAAGAGCGGTGAAGTGATCCCTCGCGCGCGCTGACCGGAGCATAGCAAATGGCGACCAAGGAAAAGGCCGGCGGCAAGGCCGGTGCGAAGGCAGGTGGCAAGGGTGCCGCGAAGGGCGGCGCCGGTGCCAAGGGTGGCGGCGCGGCCGCGAAGGGTGGCAAGGGCGGCAAGGCGGGGAAGGCCGGCCAGCCGCGCCAGGCGATCGACTTCACGAAGCGCGAGCACGCGGGTGCGGGGCTGCCGGTGGCGGCGCCGCGTCTGAAGGCCCATTACGAGAACGTGGTGCGGGCCGCGCTGGCGACCCAGTTCGGGTTCACCAACGGGCATCAGGTGCCGTCGCTCTCGAAGATCGTGGTCAACTGCGGTGTCGGCGAAGCGGTCAAGCAGCCGAAGCTGCTCGACGTGGTGGTCGAGGAGTTGGCGCTGATCACGGGCCAGAAGCCGGTGCGTCGCAAGGCCAAGAAGTCGATCTCGAACTTCGGGCTGCGCGAAGGGCAGGAAATCGGCGCGTCGGTGACGCTGCGTGGTTCGAAGATGTGGGAGTTCCTGGACCGGTTCGTGACGGTCGCGTGCCCGCGTATCCGCGACTTCCGCGGCCTCGGCACGAAGTCGTTCGACGGGCGTGGTAACTACACGATCGGCATCAAGGAGCAGATGATCTTCCCGGAGATCAACTACGACATGGTGGAGCAGATCCACGGCATGGACATCACGTTCGTGACGACGGCGGCCAAGGATGCGCACGCGATGGCGCTGCTGCATCAGCTGGGCATGCCGTTCCGCGGCGACGACAAGCCGGTCATTCCCAAGGTGACGCAGCCGGCGGCCACCGCGGCCGCGGCTTAACCCGGTACTACGACATGGCAAAGACGAGCAAGCTGGCCCGCAATGCGCAGCGCAAGGAACTGGTGGCGCGGTATGCCACCAAGCGCGCGGCGCTGAAGGCCATCATCCAGAACCCGAAGAGCACGGGCGAAGAAAAGCTGGTTGCCGTGAACGCGCTGCATAAGCTGCCGCGCGATTCCTCGGCGACCCGTGTACGCAACCGCTGCAACATGAGCGGCCGTCCCCGCGCGTTTCTCCGTCACTTCGGTCTCAGCCGCATTGCACTCCGCGACATGGCCCTGAACGGCCTGATCCCCGGCGTCCGCAAGGCGAGCTGGTAGCAGGACGCGGTCGGTTCCCGGTGCGGCATGCCGGGTGGCGAGTTGTGGCTACGGCCCGACCCGCTACCTTGCATGCTGTACACGGTGCCGATTTTTCCATTCACTTCCTACAGGTCCCCGGCGCGGCCGGCGGAAACCCTAGGAGAACTCAGAGAGCATGAGCCTCAACGACCCCATTGCCGACATGCTGACGCGCATTCGCAACGCGTGTGCGTCCAAGCACCGCCGCGTCGATATGCCGTTGTCAAAGATGAAGCTTGAGATCGCCCGGATCTTGAAGGAAAACAACTTCATCCAGGACTTCCGCACCGTAGAGAACGAAGACGGCAAGCCGTTGCTTCGTGTGATCCTCAAGTACGCGCACGGCGGTCAGTCGGTGATCCGACAGACCAAGCGCGTCTCCACGCCCGGCCTTCGGAAGTACGTTGGTGCGCAGGAGATCCCGCGGGTCCGGAACGGACTTGGCATGGCGATCCTCAGCACCTCGAAGGGCATCATGTCGGATCGTGATGCGCGCTCCTCGAATACCGGGGGCGAGCTGCTCGCCCTCGTCTGGTAAGGAGACGAACGATGTCACGTATCGGCAAGCGCCCCATCCCGGTTCCGGCCGGGGTCACGGTGGCGATCGACGGCAGCAAGGTGAGTGTGAAGGGTCCGAAGGGTGAGCTCACGCGTGTGCTTCCTCTGGACATGATCATTTCGCACGAGGGGAGCGACCTGCTCGTGAAGCGTCCGTCCGATGAAGAGCGCCATAAGGCGCTGCATGGACTGACGCGGACGCTGGTCGCGAACATGGTGGAAGGTGTGACGACGGGCTTCAAGAAGGTCCTCGAGATCACCGGTGTCGGCTACAAGGCCGAGATGAAGCCGTACGGCGCGCTGTTGTCGCTTGGCTTTTCGCACCAGATCGAGTACAAGGCGCCGGAGGGCGTGAAGATCTCCGCCACGACGCCGACGGTGGTCGTCATCGAAGGCGCGAGCAAGGAGCTGGTTGGCCAGTGTGCCGCCGAAATTCGCAGCTTCCGCAAGCCCGAGCCGTACAAGGGCAAGGGCGTGAAGTACCAGGGTGAAGTCATCCGGCGTAAGGCCGGTAAGGCGGGAGGCAAGTAATGGCCAAGATCGCGATCCCGCGTACGAACGCAGAGCGGCGTAAGCGCCGTCACCTGCGCGTGCGCAAGGCAGTGAGCGGGTCGGCGGAGCGTCCGCGTCTCGTGGTGTTCCGTTCGCTGAAGCACATCTACGCCCAGATCGTGGACGACGTCACGCAGCGTACGCTGATGACCGTTGGCGACGAAGGGATGAACGGCACGAAGTCGGAGCGTGCACTCGCCGTCGGCAAGCAGGTTGCTGAGAAGGCGAAGGCGGCCGGCATCGCGAAGGTCGTCTTCGACCGTGCCGGTTACCAGTATCACGGCCGCGTGAAGGCCGTGGCAGATGGCGCCCGAGAGGGCGGCCTGGAGTTCTGATCATGGCTAACGCAACGGGAACGGGTGGCGCGCCTGGTGGCAGCGCTCGCAGTGGTGGTGGACCTGGTGGCCGCGGACGCGGCGGGCCGGGTGGTGGACGTGGCGGCCCGGGTGCCGGCCGCGGACGTGGCGGGCCGGGCGGCGGAGCTCCCGGCGGTCGCGGGCGTGGCCCCGGCGGCGAGGGTGGCGGTCCGGGTGCCGGTCGTGACGGTCGTGGCCGTGACGGCGGGCGTGGCCCGTCGCAGGAGCGCGAGCAGAGCGATCTGGTCGAGAACGTGATCGCGATCAACCGCGTGGCGAAGGTCGTGAAGGGTGGTCGCCGGTTCTCGTTCAACGCGCTGGTCGCGGTGGGCGACGGACAGGGCAAGGTGGGCTTTGCCACCGGTAAGGCGAACGAAGTGTCGGAAGCGGTCCGCAAGGCCGTGGACGCGGCGCGTCGCAAGATGGTGCAGGTGCCGCTGACCGGCTCGACGATCCCGCACGAGGTGGTTGGCAAGCATGGCGCCGGCAAGGTGCTCATGAAGCCGGCCGCGCCGGGTGCCGGTGTGATCGCCGGTGGTGCCGTGCGCGCCGTGCTGGAGTGCGCGGGTATCCATGACATCCTCACGAAGTCGCTGGGTTCCACCAATCCGCACAACATGGTGCTGGCGGCGCTCGACGGCCTCACGCATCTGATCACGGTCGAACAGGCCGCCAAGGAACGTGGTGTGGACGTGTCGGCGATCGGCTACCGGTCGCGCGCCAAGTCGCGCACAGAGACTCATGATGCTCGCAAGGCCGCCGTGGTTGGCGCCTCGCCTAACGCCGCGGAGGTGGCATAATGCCGCGTACGTTCGTGTGGCATCCGTCGAAGGGACCGGCCAAGACGCCGAAGCTCGAAGCGCCGGGAACCGGCAAGCTTCACATCAAGCAGGTGCGTAGCGCGATTGGACATTCGTGGCGCATGCGGCTGACGCTTCAGGCGATGGGCCTTCGTCATCATCAGGCCAGCGTCGTGCAGCAGGATTCCGCCTCGCTGCGCGGCCAGCTCAAGCAGGTTCGTCACTTGGTGTCGGTGACGCCGGTGGAGGAATAAGCACGTGGCAAACAATTCAGACGCCGAAGGCGTCGAGAAGATCGGCCTGCACAACCTGAAGCCGGCGCCGGGTTCACACCGCGGCCGTCGTCGTGTGGGTCGTGGTCCGGGCTCCGGTCTGGGTAAGACGTCCGGTAAGGGACACAAGGGCTCCATGGCGCGGTCTGGCCATGGCGGTCCCGGTGGCGGCAAGCCGCATTTCGAAGGCGGCCAGATGCCGATCACGCGTCGTATTCCGAAGCGTGGTTTCACCAATCCGTTCCGTGAAGACGCGCAGGTGGTGCGGCTGGATGCCCTCACGGGCATGGCGGGCAACGAGGTGACCACCGAGACGCTGGTGGCGGCGAAGTTGATCCGCGACGGCCACGGCCCGGCGAAGCTGCTGAACAACGGTGAAGTCTCTCGTGCCTTTACGGTGAGCGGCGTGAAGGTCAGCGCTGGCGCCAAGGCGAAGATCGAAGCGGCCGGTGGCCGCGTCGACGCCTGACGGAGACGACCCGGCGCATGGCGCAGCAATCCAACCCGGCGGCGCAAGCCGTCTCGAACATCTACCGGACGCCGGAACTCTGGTCCAAGATCACCTTCACGTTCCTGTGTATGGTGATCTACCGGATCGGCGCGCACATCACGGCGCCTGGGATCGATGTCCAAGCGCTGACCGACTACTTCACCCGCCAGCAGGGCGGTGGCCTCCTTGGCCTCTACGACATGTTCGTGGGTGGTGGTCTGTCCCGCGCGACCGTCTTCGCGCTCGGCATCATGCCTTATATCTCGGCGAGCATCTTCGTCCAGATCGCCGGGGCCGTGCTGCCGAACGTTGATAAGATGCAGAAGGACGAGGAAGGTCGGAAAAAGCTGACGCAGTACACGCGCTACCTCACCGTGGTGCTGGCGCTGATTCAGGCGTACGGGTTCGCGCTGTTCACGGCGTCGCTCCCGGCTGCTGTCTCCCGTCCCGGTCCGTGGTTCACGGTGCAGATGATGCTGTTCCTGACCACCGGTGCGATTTTCGTGATGTGGCTGGGTGAGCAGATCACGGAGCGTGGCCTCGGGAACGGTGCGTCGCTGATCATCTTCTTCTCGATTGTCGAGCGGATGTGGCCGTCGATCTTCCAGTCGTTCAACTTCGTGACGACGGGTGCCTTGCCGGTGCTCTCGCTCGTGGTGCTGGCGATCCTGATGGTCGGTGTGGTGGCCGGTGTCGTGGCGATTACGGTGGCGGCGCGTCGCGTCCTCATTCAGATCCCGCAGCGCACGATGGCTCGTGGCCGGCAGCGTGAAGCCGCCCGCAATTTCATTCCGCTGCGGATCAACACCGCCGGCGTGATGCCGATCATCTTTGCGCAGTCGGTGATCGTCATTCCCGGTGCGATTGCCCAGTTCAGCGGCAACGCCAAGGCGCAGGAGATTGCGGAGCTGTTCAACCCGCAGGGTCCGAATCCGTGGCTGTATTTCGTGCTTTCGGCCGTGCTCATCCTACTGTTCACGTACTTCTACACGTCCATCATTTTCAATCCGGTGGATCTGGCGGAGAATCTGAAGAAGCAGGGCGGATTCGTGCCGGGCATCAAGCCGGGTGCGAAGACGGCAGAGTACATCGAGCAGGTGGTGGAACGCATCACCCTGCCCGGAGCGATCTTCCTGACGGCGATTGCACTGATGCCGATCGTGATTGCGCGGTTGATCAACGTTCCGTTCGCGTTCGGCGGCACCTCGCTGCTGATCGTGGTTGGCGTGGCGCTCGACACGATGGCGCAGATGCAGCAGCATCTGTTGCTGCGCAAGTATGACGGCTTCATGAAGAAGGGGCGCGTGCGCTTCCGCGGCCGCCAGGCGACTCAGGGCTTCTAAGGAAGAACATGATCATTGTCCTGCTTGGACCGCCGGGTGCGGGCAAGGGGACTCAAGGCGAGCGGCTTGCCGCTCGCCTTGACGTTCCTAAGATCGCCACCGGCGATGTGCTTCGCGCCGCGGTACGTGACGGCACCCCGCTTGGATTAGAAGCGAAGGCCGCAATGGATCGCGGCGATCTCGTCCCCGACGAGGTCATCATGGGCATCATGAAGGACGCGCTCGCCGCACCCGGCGCCGCCAACGGTGCCATCCTTGACGGTGTGGTCCGTACCACGCCGCAGGCGGACGGCGTCGCGGCGATGCTCGAAGGGCTCGGTCGTGCGGTCGACGCCGTGCTCCTGTTCGATATCGCCGAGGATGAGCTCGTGCGTCGCCTGAGCGGACGGACGACGTGTGACGCCTGTCAGCGTCCGTTCTTTGGACGTCAGCCCGGCGAGCCTTGTGAGGTGGATGGCAAGGTCGGGGTGCTGGTGCGCCGCAAGGATGATGAACCCGACGCCGTCCGGAAGCGATTGCAGGTGTATCGCGACCAGACGGCGCCCGTGATCAACTGGTACGAGCAGCACGGGCCGCGGGTGGTACACATTGACGCGATCGGATCGCTGGAAGAGGTCGAAGCGCGCGCGCTTCAGGCCCTCGGCTATTGATGGCGATCGGCGGATCAGCGCCTGCCACCTTGCTCAAGTCACCGCGCGAAATCGACATCATGGCGCGCGGTGGCGCCTTGCTGTACGCCACACTGCAGCACATGAAGGCGAGTGTTCGCCCCGGCATCAGCACGGGCGAGCTGGACACCCTCTGCGAGGCATTCATCCGCTCGCACGCCGGCGCGGAGCCGGCCTTCAAAGGATTGTATGGGTTTCCCGGCAGCGCCTGCATTTCGATCAACGAAGAGATCGTGCATGGCATTCCGTCGCGGAAGCGCATCCTCCACGAGGGTGACATCGTGACGTGCGATGTCGGCGTCAAGCTGGAAGGGATGTACACGGATTCCGCGATCACGATCGCGGTGGGCGAGATTGATGCGCTGTCGCAGCGCCTGATGGACGTGACGCTTCGCTCGCTGAGCGCCGGTATCGCGGCTGCCACCAAGGACAATCACGTTGGTGACATCGGCGCGGCGGTGCAGGCCGTGGTCGAGGCCGAGGGGTTCTCGGTGGTGCGCGAGCTCGTTGGGCATGGCGTCGGCTTCTCGCCGCACGAGGAGTTGCAGATCCCTAACTACGGTAAGCCGAAGCGTGGCAAGAAGCTCGCGGTCGGTCTGACGATTGCGATCGAGCCGATGGTCAATGTGGGGACGGCGAAGACGAAAACGCTGAACGACAAGTGGACGGTCGTTACGGCGGACGCCAAGCGGTCGGCCCACTTCGAGCACACGATCGCCATCACTGAGAGCGGCCCCCGCATTCTGACGCAGCCACTGGGCTGATCGCCCAGGGCGGCGGAGCTACCGCTTCTTGTTCAGCGGTACCGTGAGCGTCTGCTCCGTCCCGCACGCGACCACGACCTGCCGCTCCGCGCTAGTGTATCCGCTGAGCGTGATGCCGAGGCGATAGCGGCCCGGCCGCAACTCGAAGGTCGTCCCCAGTGCCGCGTTCACACGCAGCGTGGAGCGTTCGGTGTCGCTCTCGAGGCGGACCAGTGCCTCGGGAGTGCCAGACGTGGCCGGCTGCGCATCAAGCACCAGGACGAGCCGCCCGATCCCCGCTGCTGACGCGCACGTGCGGTCGGCCGGCACCGCGGCCTTTGCTCCAGCGGGTGAGCGACAGGCGGTGACTGTGACCAGCAGGCCAGCGAGCGCAAGTCCCCGTGCTGTCACGTGGGCCCCATGGCGCGATCGGCGGCGGCTTCGGCAAGTCGCGCGTGCATGGCCGCCGCATCCAGGCAGGAGCGGGCCTCGCTGGCCAATTGCGCCCCCGTCTCGGTGCCGGCGTCGTCGAGCGACGCGACGTTGATGCGCACGTTGAGGACGGCACCCTTACAGGCGGCTTCGGCAAGCAGGGCGGCCACGCAGGCGTCGGTGACGGCGTTGGTGTTCCCGTGTTCGGCGACGGTGGCGGCGATGCCGGCCACACGAACGGCCAGCTGTGCCGTTTCCAGTGGGACGCGCGAGGCGGCGATGAGGGCGTTCCTGATGCCGTCCGCGCGCGCGGCGAGCGCTGTCTCGGTGTCCTTCGGCAGGGCGTAGGCGCGGCGCACCTGCTCGTAGGAGTCGGCGTCGCGCTGGACGAGCTCCGTGAGTTCGCGGCGCAGCGCGTGGGCCTCGAGGACGAGGGCCTGCATCTGCGCTTCTACCGCCGCGTATTTCTTCTTGCCGATGGTGAGACCAGCCACCATTTGCGCCAGCGCGGCGCCCAGTGCGCCGACGTGGGCTGCCACGCTGCCGCCGCCGGGGGTGGGGCTGGCGTCGGCGACACGCGACATGAAGGCGTCGACGGCCTCGCCACCGGCGACGACCTCCCGCACCTTGGTCTCGAGCAGCATCGCCTTGGAATAGCCGCGGAGCTGGATGTGGCGAACGCCGGCGTCGAGCAGCACGCGCTCAGGGACGAGGCCCACGATCTCACTCCACGTGGGCACCACGCCGTGGGCGGCGGCTTCGGCCTTCACCATCTCGAAGACACGGTGCAACGGCGTTTTTTCGGTATCCACCAGATTCATGGAGACCTGCGCCTGTCCGTCGACCTCCATGCCGAGTCCTTTGACGTAGCGCAGGCCGCCCGACGAACCGCGGATGGCCTTGGCGACCTCCTTGGCGACGGGGAGGTTGGTGGCGTCGCCGAGGTAGACGTTGTAGGCCACGAGGAACGGGCGTGCGCCGATGGCAGTCGCGCCGGCCGTGGGGTGCACGTCCCGCGGACCGAAGTCGGGGGTGCGTGCGGGATTGCTGCGGATGTCGTCGCGCAGCCCTTCGAACTCGCCGCGCCGGACATCGGCCAGGTTTTCACGGGCCGGGGTCGTGGCCGCGCGTTCGTAGAGGAACACGGGAATCCCCAGCTCGGCGGCGGCGCGTGCGCCCAGCTCACGGGCGAGCGCGACGCAGTGCTCCATCGTGGTGCCGTCGAGCGGAATGAAGGGCACGACGTCGGTGGCGCCGATGCGCGGGTGCTCGCCCCGATGCGTGGTGAGGTCGATGCGGTCGCGCGCCACCTGCATGGCGGCAAAGGCCGCGGGTACGGCGGCGTCGAGTGTGGCCACGAAGGTGATGACCGTGCGATGGTGCGACGGGTCGCTGGACACATCGAGCACGTGCGCCCCCGGCGTCCCGGCGATGGCGTCGCGGAGGGCAGCGATCACCTCTGGATCACGTCCTTCGGAGAAGTTCGGAACGCACTCGACGAGAGACACGGTCAGGCGGGTTGAGGGGAGTGGGCGGGCCCCTCGTCGCGCAAGACGCCGAGAAACCATTCGTGAAGGATACCGTTGCTGGCGACGATTGGCCCGCCCTCGAGTCCTGCGTCGCGGCCCTCGAGGTCGGTGACCCGTCCACCGGCTTCGCGGACCAGCAGGACCCCGGCGGCGAGATCCCACGGGTTCAGGTACAGCTCCCAGAAGGCGTCGAAGCGCCCGGCGGTCACGTCGCAGAGGTCGAGGGCGGCCGAGCCGGCGCGTCGAACGCCTGAGACGACAGGCATGAGGCGCCGCAGCTGGCCGAGGTAGCGGTCGGCGTGCGTGATGTCCTTGAAGGGGATACCGGTGCCGATCAAGGCACGTCCGTGGGTGGCCAGCGTGGAGACGTGGAGCGGCCGGTCGTCCCGAAACGCGCCGCCCCCGGCAATCGCGTGATAGGTGCCGCCTCGGGAGACATCGTGAATGACGGCGGCCTGCGGCACCCCATCGAGCGCCACGCAGATGGACACGCCGTAGTTGGGAAAGCCGTGCAGGAAGTTGGTGGTGCCGTCGAGCGGATCGACGATGGCCACCAATCCGTTGACCGGGGAGCCGCCGCCCAGTTCCTCACCGACGATGCGGATGTCGGGCGCCTGTTCGGCGAAGACACGCCGGATGATCGCTTCGGCGCCGAGGTCCACGTGGCTCACGAAATCGGTCGCGCTCTTCTCCTCCCACGTGATGGTGTGGCGGGTGAGCGACTCCTGCGCGATGAACGCCGCGGCGTGCGCGGCGGCGCTGATCGCGACGTCACGCCAGTGGGTGCGCTGTGTGGAGGTGGGAAGCGGCATCTGTTTGCGTTGCTTGGGCGGTTCACGGCGGATTACGTTTGAAGGATGGCACGCATCTTCAGCGGCATCCAGCCTTCGGGCGAACTCCACATCGGCAACTACCTCGGCGCCGTCAAGAACTGGGTCCAACTCCAGGACACGCACCCCGGGGCGTTGTTCTGTGTGGTGGACTATCACGCGATCACGGGCACCTACGATCCGGCGGTGCTTCGCGCGCGTCGCTGGGGGATGGCGAAGTCGTTGCTGGCGGCCGGCATCGATCCGGCCAAGGCGGCGCTGTTTGTGCAGAGCGATGTGCCGGCACACACCGAGTTGTCGTGGATCTTCACGACCTTGACGCCGCTGGGTGACCTCGAGCGCCAGACGCAGTTCAAGGACAAGTCATCGAAGATGGAGAGCATCCCGGCCGGGCTGCTGATGTACCCGGTGCTGCAAAGCGCCGACATCCTGCTATACCGCGCTGATTCGGTGCCGGTGGGTGAGGATCAGATCCAGCATCTTGAGCTGGCCCGCGATACCGCACGCAAGTGGAATGCGAAGTTCGGGCAGGAGTACTTTCCCGAGCCGAAGCCGCTGCTGACGCCGACGCGTCGGATCATGGGGCTGGACGGGCAGTCGAAGATGTCGAAGTCGCTGGGGAACACCATCGGGCTGTTGGAGACCGACGAAGAGATCTGGGCGAAGCTGCGTCCGGCGATGACGGACCCGCAGCGGGTGCGCAAAACGGATGCGGGACGTCCGGAGGTGTGCAACATCTTCCAGCTGCACAAGGCGTTCAGTGCGGCGGAGACGGTGGCGCATGTGTCGGCGCAGTGCAGTTCGGCGGGGTGGGGGTGCATGGACTGCAAGAAGGTGTTGCACGAGGGGATGATTCAGGAGCTGACGCCGATCCGCCGGCGTTCGGAGGCACTGGACGCGGCGCCGGCGGAGGTGCTGGACGCGCTGGCCGACGGCGCCGCGACGGCCCGCGGCATTGCGCGTGAGACGATGCGGGACGTGCGGCAGGTGATGGGACTGGATGCCCTCGTGATTCCCGGCGACGGGCTCGCGTAGCGATGCCGTCGCGTTGCGATGCCGTCGCGTAGCCGGGGCGTTGCTCCGCGCCGCGGCAATCGTCGGGGACTGTAGCGCGGGTCACTCCGGCCCGCGCGGATGACGGCCCCTTCACACTGGCTCCGCAACGTGGCGATCGAGCGAATCCTCAAGGCCGCCGTTGATCGGGGCGCCTCCGACGTGCACATCAAAGCGGGCGATGTGGTGCGCGCCCGCATCGACGGCCGGCTGTCGGTGCTCACGAAGCAGGCGCTGACCGCCGACCAGACCCGTGCGATCGCGATGCATTTGATGGCATCCGACGCCGACCGGTCATTGATCGACTCGCTGAAGGACTACGACTGTTCGTGGCAGGCGCCGGGGGTGGGGCGCTTCCGCGTGAACATCATGCGTCAGCGCGCCGCGTATTCGATTGTGATGCGCGTGATTCCGGAGCATGTTCCCACGTTTGCGTCGCTGAAGCTTCCGTCGGCGCTGGAGCGAATCGCGCGCACGGAACGCGGGATGGTGCTGGTGACGGGCGTGACGGGATCGGGCAAGTCGAGCACGATGGCGGCGCTGGTGAACGCCATCAATGCCGAGGCCGAAAAGCACATTCTCACGCTCGAGAATCCGATCGAGTTCCTCCACGCCGATCTCAAGAGTTCGGTGACGCAGCGTGAGGTGGGGATCGACACGGAGAGTTTCCGGATGGGGCTCCGTGCGGCGCTGCGTCAGGATCCCGATGTGATCCTGATCGGCGAGATGCGCGATCCGGAGACGATCGACACCGCCATGAAGGCGGCGGAGACGGGGCACCTGCTGATCTCGACGCTGCACACGCCCGACGCCCAGAGTACGATCATGCGCATCGTGGCCATGTTCCCGCCCGAGGAGCAGACGGTGGTGCGCCTGCGTCTGGCCGAGACGCTGCACGCCGTGGTGTCGCAGCGTCTGTTGCCGCGCGCGGGCGGGCAGGGGCGTGTGGTGGCCTGCGAGGTGATGATCGTGACGTCGACGATCCGCGATCTAATTGCTGATGGCAACATTGCCGAGATCCGCGACTACATGGCCGATGGTGGGGAGTACGGGATGCGCACCTTCGATCAGCACCTGACGGAGCTGGTGACGGCGGGTGAGGTGACCTTTGAGGTGGCGAAGGCGGCGGCGACGAATCCTGCCGACTTCGAGTTGACGTTCCGGATGGGGCGGAACCGGCGGACGCCGACGGCGGCGAGCATGGGCATTGGGGCATCGCCGGTGCGTCCGCGGACCGGGCCGCATGGTGTGCCGTCGGTGGGGGCCCCGGCGGGGTTCGGGGCGAGCGGGTTGGGGGGCCATCCATCGGGGGCGAACCCATTGGCGGCCAATCCGTTGGGGGTGGGCGCGACGTTGCCGCCGATCGGCACGACGCCCAGTGAGGCGCCTCGCGTGTCGAGTCCGAGTCCGTTGGGAACGGATTCTGTGTTCAGCACCGGTTTCGAGCGCATGTTCGAGAGCTGAACCCGGAGGGTCGGCGAAGCGGCGTCGGCCGGGGCGCAGTAGATTGTGCGGATGCTGACTACTCCGCTTGGCGGGCTCATGGTGCCTGCCGTCTCCTGCTTCACCGCGTCGGGTGATCTCGACCGCGCCGCGTTTCAGTCCAACCTTCAGTCGCATCTCAGCCACGGCGTCGATGGCGTTCTGGTGGCCGGTTCCAGTGGGGAATCGGCGTTGCTGGACTGCGAGGATCGCCGCCAGCTGCTGAGCTGGGCCCGCGAGATTCTGCCGGCCGACCGATGGCTGCTGGCGGGCGTGGGGAGCGAGAGCACGCGCCTCACGATTTCGCGCACTCACGATGCGAAGGCGGCGGGTGCGTCGGCCGCGCTGGTGATCTCGCCGCATTATTTCCTCAAGCGGATGACCGAGGCGGCGCTGCTGGCGCACTTCCGGGCCGTGGCCGACGCGAGTCCGTTGCCGGTGCTGTTGTACAACATGCCGGCGTACGCGCATCTGGTGCTGAGCCCGGCATTCGTGCACGAGATGGCACAGCACGAGAATGTGATCGGGATGAAGGACAGCGCGGGCAACATTCCGGTGCTGACGCAGTACCTCGAGGCGCAGGGACCGACGTTCCGCGTGCTGACGGGGAGCGGGGCCACGGTGGTGCCGGCGTTGGCTGCGGGTGCGTCGGGGGCGATCCTGGCGATTGCGTTGTACGCGGGGCCGCTCGTGCGGCAGATGATCGACGCGTTCCGCGCGGGCGATGTGGACGGTGCGACGGCGCTGCAGGCGCGTCTGGCGCCGCTGGCGACGGATATCGCCGGTGCGATGGGTCCGGCGGGGATGAAGGCGGCGCTCGATCTGGTGGGGCTGCGTGGCGGCGCGCCGCGGAGTCCGCTGTTGGCGGCCAGTGCCGAGGAAGTGGCGACGGTGCGGGCTCGTTTGGAGACGGCCGGCCTGCTGGCGGTGTAGCTCTTCGGAAGCTAGATTCTCACAACGCCTCGCGGATCGTCCGCGGGGCGTTTTTTGTGCGCGGCCGCAGGGCCGCCGGAGACCGACTCGCATGTTCGATTCGACGACGCGCACGGTGGTGG
>JARIEV010000104.1 GCA_031127225.1 Gemmatimonadota bacterium
GGCACCGACCGGTTGCCGCTGGCGTGGTATCAGGGACAGTCGCGGCGGCTGCGCGAGCAGGCACGCGCGCGCGGCGTGGACGTGATCCTGCTCCAGAGCGACGTCAATCTGGTGTACTTCACCGGCTGCTTCCGCGGCAGCGGCGAGCGCACCACGTGGGCCATGATGCCCACGCGCGAGACCGACACCGTGTACTGGTTCTCCCCCGCCATCGACCGTGACCTCATCACGTCGTGGTGGTGCACCGAGAACGAGTACTACTTCTGCTACCCGCACGCCGAGGGCGGCTTCCCCAACCGCGGGCAGCTGGCGAAGGGAGGACGCGTGGACCTCTGGGCGTGGGTGCTGGGGCAGCTCGCCGCCAAGGGACTCGGCGACGCCACCATCGGCCTCGACCGCGAGCTCACCCCGTCGGCCCAGCGCACCTTCAGCCGCATCCTCCCCAACGCCAAGGTCGCCGATGTGAGCGACCTGTGTCTGCGGATGCAGGTGATCAAGACGCCGGAGGAGATCGCGCTCACGCAGCGCGCGTACCGCTACTTCGATCTCGTGCACTGCTTCGCGCGCGACTTCATTCTGGAGCACGGCACCCGCACCACCGACTATCAGGTGGGCCAGGCGCTGTCGCAGTACGGCATCAACCTCATGATGCGCGACGTGAAACGCGACGGGCGGCCGCACAGCGCCGTGGGGATGGAAGTCACCGGCAACTACGTGCGCACCGGCGTCGCCACCGCGTACCCGCACCCCAACCAGTTCTTCCACGCGCCCCTGCAGAAGGGGCAGCCCGTGTACGTGAACTGTGACATCCTGCTGGGCGGCTACGGCGGCGAAGGGTATCGCAACTACATCCTGCGCCCGTCCAACAGCGCGCACGACCGCATGTGGCAGGTGGTGGCCGACACCGTGCAGATGATCGTGGAAGAGACCAAGCCCGGTGCCGTGTGCGCCGACATCGCGTACAAGGTGCACGCGTACCAGATCAAGCAGGGGATGCAGGAGTTCATCTACCACCGGCCGGGACACGGACAGGGGCAGAACTTCGTGGGACACCAGCCGCCGTTCCTCGCGCTCGGCGACGAGTCGGTGGTCGAGGCAGGGATGACCTTCTCCGTGGAGCCCGGGCTCTACGACGAAAAAAACGGCATCGGTATCAACCCCAGCGACCGGCTCGTGGTGCTCCACGACCGATCGGTCCTCATGAGCCGGATCCCGTTCACGAAGGAGTGGAGTTTTCTGGACGTATGACCCGCACCCGGCCGCGCGCCGGAACCCTTGGGAACCGCCTCGGGCGATCACCACTTGATCTCGCGTCGTCACGCCCTTCTCCGCGCTCAGCCCACGGTCCATGTCCAACTCGCCCGTTCCCGACGTCGTTGACCGCCGTGCCTTTGTGGGCACCACCGCCGCCTACTTTGTCGCCGCCGCACTGGCCGCGGCCTGCAGCGGCGGGACCACCGCCCCCAGCAGCGGCCCCACGACCCCCGGCGGCACCACCCCGCCAACCGGAGGCGGCAACGCAGGCGCGGCGCAGGCCGGCGTCACGATCAGCGGGTCGTCGGTGTCTATTAACACCACGCTGGCCGGGATCGCGACCGCCGGGCAGTTCGTGATTCTCTCGGCGGCCGATGCCATCGTGATCAACACGGGCGCCGGCTTCGTCGCGCTCTCCAAAACCTGCACGCACAGCAGCTGCGGCCTGGCCCGCTTCAACAGCAGCTCGTCGCTGCTCGAGTGCGATTGCCACGGTTCCCGTTTCCGCACCAGCGGACAGGTGGCCACCGGCCCTGCCACAGCGCCGCTGCGCAGCTATCCGGTCACGGTGAACGGCGCCGCGATCACCTTCTCCGTTTAGACGATGCGCGCACGTCTACTGCTGGTGCCGTCGCTGCTGGTGCTGTTGGGCGTGGGGGCACGCCCCCGCCCCGCGCTGCCGGCGGCACCGGCCACCCTGTTCGCGTTCGACCGCGTCAACGAGGCGGACTGGGACGTGGTCAACGACGGCGTGATGGGTGGCCACTCCGCGGGGTTCGTGGCGGTGGCCGAGGGGACACTGCGCTTTACCGGCACGCTGGTCACGCAGGATGGCGGCTTCACCTCCGTGCGCGCGCGCCGCGACGGCGACCTCACCGGTCAGACGGGGATCGAGCTCCGGGTGCGCGGCAGCGGGCGCCAGTTTGAAGTGGAGATCGACGACGGGTTGCGTACCTACGGCCGCAACATCTCGCGTCGCGCGCCGATCGCGACCACGGCCGACTGGACCACGGTGCGCGTGCCCTTCAGCGCGCTGCGAAGCTCCATTTTCGGGCGGTCCGTGAACGCGGCGCCCCTCGACGTGGCGCACATCCGCGGCGTGGGGCTGTACATCGCCGACGGCAAGGACGGGACGTTCCGGTTGGAGGTGGACTACATCCGGTCGTACGCCGGGGACGCGGCATCGGGTGACGCACAGGGGCCTCACGGGGACGATGACCGACCACGCACGAGCAGCGGCGCACACGCAGCGATACGTTAGGCGATGACGGACCGGTGCATCGAGTGCCTCGCCGCACGCGACTCGGTGCGCCCCTCACCTCCTTCCCGACCTGCCATGACACGCTCCACGCTCCGGCAGCCGACCGCGATGGCCGCCGCGTTGGCCGCCGCGGTGCTCTGCTCGCTCACCCTCGCCCTGGTGCCGACCGAGCCGCTCCAAGCGCAATCCCGCCCCGCTCCGCCGCGCGTGGGGAACGTGATTCCCGGCATCGAAGTGCTGCTCACCGATTCGCTGCATCTCATCAAGGGAAAGCGCGTCGGTCTGCTCACCAACCACTCGGGACGTGACCGGAAGGGCACGAGCACCATCGACCTGCTGTTCAAGGCCGCCGGCGTGAAGCTGACCGCGCTGTACGGCCCCGAGCATGGCATCCGCGGCGAGGCCAAGGCCGGCGAGAAGATCAGCAGCGGCGTCGATGAAAAGACCGGCGTCACGGTGCATTCGTTATACGGCGCCGTGGAAACGCCCACGCCCGACATGCTCAAGGACATCGACGTCCTGCTGTACGACATTCAGGACGTGGGCGCGCGCGTGTACACCTATCAGTGGACCCTCGCCCTGACGGCCGCGAGCGCCGGCAAGCCCATCATCGTGCTCGACCGCCCCAACCCGATTCGCGCCGACCGGTTCGAAGGCAACATCCTCGATCTGAAATTCCGGTCGCTCGTGGGGCAGCACGCCGTGGCGCTCCGGTACGGCCTGACCCCCGGTGAACTCATGCGCTATCTCGTGGGCACCAAGGCGCTCAACGCGCAGGTCACGGTGATTCCCATGAAGAACTACACGCGCGCCATGTGGTTCGACGAAACGGGCATTCCGCGGGTGAATCCGTCACCGAACCTGCGCACGCTCGATGCCGAGCTGCTGTACCCGGGCACGGTGTTCTTCGAGGGCACCAATGCCACCGAAGGACGCGGCACGGACGCGCCGTTCACGTTGCTGGGTGCCGATTACCTCACCGATCACGTGGCGATCGGCCGCACCCTCAACGCGCTCAAGCTGCCAGGCGTGCGCTTCGACACCGCCACGCGCACCATCGAACCGGGCTACAAGTTCGGGGGGAAAACCATTCCCATGATCAAGGTGAGCGTGACCGATCGCAACGCGGTCAAGCCGGTGGAGCTGGGCATCCGTATGTTGCGCGCGTTTTACGCCGCGCACCCGAAGGAGTTCGCGTGGCGTGAGCCCACCGTGAACGCTGCCGGCCGCATCAAGGGGATCGATCGTCTCGCGGGGACCGATCAACTCACCAAAGCCGTGGAAGCCGGCACCGTGGACGCGCTCATGACCCAGTGGAACGCCGACGCCGCAAAGTTTGCCACGCTGGTCAAGCCGTACCTCCTGTACCGCTGAGGCGCCCCTGAAACAGCAGCAGGGCGTGACGTCGATGTTCCTGACGCCACGCCCTGCCAGTTTTAGTGCACCGCTAACGCGCCGATCGCGTTACCAGTCGAGCCGGACGTCCACCGTGGGATACCAGTTCTTCCATGCGTTCGCCGGCATCGTGGTGCGATTGCCGGTGGAGCACACCGTACCGCCGAGGAAATCGTCGGCGAGGACGTCGTTGAGATTGATGTCCCGACCGTCCGTGGATAGGAACGGACGCGGGCTCGCGATCGTGGTCACACCGGAGAAGGTGAAGCCGAACGGCAACGGTAGAATGTGCGAGAATGCCACACGATGCCGCTCATCGCCCGTGGTCCGCTGGCGATTGAACAGGAAATCGTACCGGAAGTTGGGCAACCCCGCCGTATCGAAGTCGCCCTGATACCAACCCAGCGTGTAGCCGAGGTTGAAGCGCGCCTTGCCACGCTGATAGGTGGCCCGCAGCAGTACCGACGAATAATCCGACTGTCCGATGTCATCCCAGATCAGGATGTCGCCGTACGCAGGCGTCAGCTTGCGACGCGCCGGCGTAACGGTTTTGTCGAGATAGTTCGGGTTCCGCTGCACATAGAGGTTGTCCATGTGCTGACGCACGTAATCCACGTTAATGCCAGATTCCGGCATGAGCTGATGCCCGACGCCAAGCGACATTTGCAAGGAGTGCGGCGTCTTCATCTCATTGACCATGAGAATCGGCGCGACGGCGGCCGTGGCGCCGGCGATCACACGCTGACGCAACACCGCGGGATCGCGGGTACCCGGATTGGCGAACGTGTACGTGCGCCATGTAGAATTCCGGCGCTACTGGAAGCCCATGAAGCTGGTGACACGGTCGTAGATAATGCCGAAACCGCCGCGCACGAAGGTGCGGTTGTCCTTGAACGGATCCCACGAGAAGGAGACACGCGGCGAGAAGTTCCCGAGCTGGTTCTTGCGGTTGCCGGTATTCAGAAAATTCTGGAGCGCAGGAATCGCCTTGAGCGTGGGGTCATTGGCCCACGGCACCGTGTACCTGTTGTTCATCGTGTTGAACTCCGCGTCGTGCCGTAGTCCCAGCGACAATGTGAAGTTTGGCTTGATGCGCCACTCGTCATTGATGTAAATGCCGGTGGTGTACCCTCGGGCGTCCGCAATGGCATCAGACGTACCATTCGGGTCGGTAAAGCCGACCGCGATCGAGGCGGACACGGGCAACGCATTCGGATCGTCCGACGCGAAGGTGAACGTGCCGTTGGTGTTGTTCGGCTGGTTCTGCTGCGCACCGACGGTGCTGAGCTCCACCCCGGCCTTGATGATATGCGAGCCGGCCTTCTCCAGGTTGTACGTGGCCCGGTTTACGAAGCGGAAATGGGTTTCCTTGAGGATGAGCGGGAACGCCGAGGTCCCGAATTGTACGCCCGGATAGTTGAACTGCGGGCCCGGCTTGAGCGGTGCTTCGTTGTGGTTCCAGTTCACCAACTGCAGCGAGGCTTCGTTCACCAGGTTGCCGCTGGTGGAGATGAATCGCCGCCGGAGCTGGGCGGTATAGATCTCGTACTTCTGCGAGATACCCGCATCCTGTGACGCGCGGCCACCGAAGTGGCCTTCCCCACGCAGGAAGCGTGTGGAGCCCATGCAGTCGTACGTCACCCGCGGGCTCTGCACGTACGTCAGACGTGAGAACAGCGTGTGATTGGTATTGGGCGCCTCAAACGACCCTCGGGCCGACGGGAACGCCGTGTTGGCGGCAGCCGTCGTGGGATTCACGTCCAAAAAGAAGTTGGTGTTGGTCCGCTCATAGCTGGTGGCTAGGAACAGCTTATCCTTCGTGATCGGGCCGGCGAGGTGGAAGCCCAGCTGATCGCGTCCGAAGTTGGGCACCGCGGCCTGAAACGCGTTCTTGGCCAGCATTGACTTGTTCTGCAGGAATCCGAACGCCGAGCCTTTTCACTCGTTGATACCGCGCTTGCTTTCGGCGCTGATCACGTACGAACCGGCCCGCGTGAATTCCGCGTCGTAGGGATTGAGGTACACGCGGAAGTTGTCGAGCCCTTCCTGCGGCAGCGGCGAACCGGTGTGCCCGAGTTCCACGATGTTGCCGTTGAAGAGATTCTTCATTTCCACGCCGTTCATGTAGACGTTGAAGAAACGGAGGTCCGGTGCGGCGCCGCCTGACGGCAGCGAGCGTCCCGACCGGGCGGAATACGTTTTGATACCCGGCGCGATGCCGGCCAGGTTCATGATGCCGCGGGAATTGAACGGCAGGTTCTCGATCTCGTCCTTCGTGACCGGCGCGCTCACCGACATGCGCTGCACTTCCACCTGCTTCACCCGTTCCGCGGTGACGGTCTGGGCATCGAGCTCGGCGGCGCCCTTTTCCATGCTGAACTCGAGCCGCGCGCGCTGACCGAGCGTGAGGTTGACCGTATCCGTCCGCTGCCGGAAGCCGAGCGCCTTCACGTTCACGGTGTACTGCCCGGAGTAGAGCCCCAGCACCCGGAACTCACCGGACGCTCTAGTGGCCACGCGGGTGACTTCGGCGGTGGCCACATTGCGCACCGTGACCTGCGCACCGACCACCGGTGCACCGTCGGCGCGCACGGCGCCTTCGAGGGTGATGGTATTCTGCGCCAGCAGGGCGCTGGGGGCGAGCGCGGACGAGAGCGCGACCACAGACGCCGCGAAGAGCAACCGCGTGAGGATCGGTCGCATCATAGGCTCTCCTCTGTCAGAAGGGAGGGTGGGACGGACCGGGTGATTACAGAACGCGCGCGACGGGTGCGCGAAGATTCGGGAGGGCCGTCGGGGGGGCTCAGCGTGGGGGAGGTGCACACGTCCGGCCTTGCTCCGTGTCGGTCGGAGCGCCAACGTCTCTCTCACGACGCCGCTGGGTCGGCGGCGATTTCGCGTGACCCATCCGACGCTTCGCCCACCGTCGGCGCACCCCCCAATGACATGCCCCGCCTGCACAAATACGTCAGCCGCGATGCCCACTACGTTCTGACGAGCATTGATGGCCAGGTCAATACGTACCAGCTCACGCCGGCGGGCGAAGGCAAGCTCGCGGCCGCGGGCATCGTGGCGGGACAGAATTTCGAACGCGCCATCCTGCTGGATCTGTACCGCACTGGCGACGCTTTCGCACGCGGCGGCGAGTTTGCCGAGGCCGTGCTGGCCAACCAGCTCGAGATGGACTTCGCGCACGACCCGCATCCGGAGAGTGCGTTCCCCACATGCGATGACTGCCGGAGCGTAGCCGACCTGCACCTCACGCTGATTGGCCGTGCCACCGAGGTCGCTGCGCGTCTGCTCTGCCCGGGCTGTCGCGCCACGCCGGCCAACATCGCCGACACCAGCGTGCCAGTGTCGCTGCTGACGAGGCCGTTGCTGAGCCGTCTGTTCGAGCTCAAGTCCGTGGGCGCCAAGGCGGACAATGTGCTGCGGTACGAGGCCCTGCTCGACGCCGCGTTCGCGCTGCGATGGGATGCGGTGCGCAAGCAGCGCAGCAAGAGTCAGGCGGCGCTGTTCAGCGATGGAGAGCTGGGCGGGTTGGATTTGTAGGTGGGGGGAGTCCTCGGTGCCGGGGAATCGGCATCCGTCAGCCCCCACCGGCGCCATCACACGCCCGCCTTCCCACACCTCGCGGCTCAGGCGAACGCGCGCATCGCCTCACGCAGCGCGTCATGCGCGTCACCAAGCGCATACCCCTGCACGTGGCCCTCGAACGTCGCAAAGCCTTCGTCGCCAAGGAGCGCCCGGAACACGTCGCGATGGGTGTCGAGATCATCGGCCGCATCGGCATCGAAGTTCGCGAGGCGCTCCAACATGCGATGCACGATGGGCCGGCCCGTGACCGGATCGAAGGGAGCCGCGGGGGCCGCGGCAACCGCGACGGGCGCCGCCGCGTAGGCAGGTCCCAGTCGCGCGATCAGCGTGGTGAGTTCGTGCGCCAGCGCGTCGCACAGCGGGGCACACTGCTCCGCGTCGACACCGTCGCCGATGGCCTTTTCCAGCACCGCACCGGCGGCCTGCACCGCGCCGGCGCCGAGCGACCCCGCCACGCCTTTGACGGTGTGGGCGAGCCGTTCCGCGGTGCTCCGGTCGCCGCTGTGCAAGCAGGCGCCGATCCGCGCGCCGGCATCGGCCTCCTGCACGACAAACTGGCGGAGCAGTTTCACGTACAGTTTGGTATTGCCGGCCACGCGCGCCAGTCCCTCGTCGACCTGCAGCCCCTCGATGCGGGGGAGCTCTTCGGCCACCGCTGGGGGAACCGGCGGTGCGCTCTCCACGGCGACGGCCCCGACCACGGCCGCCGCGCGGGCCGCTCGAACTGCCGCCGCCCGCGACGGCGCGTAATACTTCTCCAGCGTCTCGAAGAGAATCGCCGGCGAGATCGGCTTGGAGATGTGGTCGTTCATCCCTTCGTCAAGGCAACGCGAGCGCTCTTCGTTCGACGCGTGCGCCGTCATGGCGATAATCGGTACCGCGGCAAAGCGCGCATCGTCACGAATCGCAGTCGTGGCTTGATGCCCGTCCATAATGGGCATCTGCAGATCCATGAACACCACGTCGTACGCCGTGGGGTTCAGGTCGAGGTAGTTGACCGCCTCGAGGCCGTTGTTCGCCACCGTGACGTGCGCCCCCGCCCCTTCCAGCAGTTCGATGGCGATCTGCTGGTTGATCTCGTTGTCTTCCGTGAGCAAGACGCGGACACCGGCACACCGGTCGATGTCGCCGTCGTACGTTGGCTCAGCGCGCCGGGCGCCGGTTTCCGCCGCACTGGCGAACAGCGTGACCAGCGTGTCGATCACCATCGACTTGCTGACCGGTTTCACCATGAAGCCGTCGAGATTCAGCGCCCCCGCGGCCTCCTTCACTTCCTCGCCGTTGAAGGCGGTCACCATGACCACCGCCGGCTGCGTCGTGAGGCCGGTCTCCGCGCGCAACAGCCGCGCGGTCTGCAAGCCGTCCAGCCCGGGCATACGCCAGTCCATGAACACGACATCGTACGGCGCCGTGTTGTCGACGTTGTACTCGCGGATCGCCGCCAGCGCTTCCGCGCCGGAGCTCACAGCGTCCACCACGGCGACCAGATCGCTGAGCGACTCGGTGAGGATCTCGCGCGCCACCGAATTGTCGTCCACCACCAGCGCACGTAGCCGGTGCATCGCCTCGGGCACCATCGTGCGGCGATCCGCCGCCTTGCCGACCCCCATCCGCACCGTAAAAAAGAACGTGGTACCGACGCCTGGCTCGCTCTCGAGCCCGATCTCCCCGCCCATCATCTCCACCAGCGTCTTGCTGATGGTCAACCCCAAGCCGGTGCCACCGTGCTTGCGCGTGGTGGACATGTCGGCCTGCGTGAACGGCTGGAACAGCTTGGCGCACTGCTCACGGGTCATGCCGGGGCCGGTGTCGCGCACCGTGAAGCGCAGCATGACCTCGTCGTCCCCGACGTGCTCCCGTAGCGATGCCTTGAGGTGGATCTCGCCGCGCTCGGTAAACTTGACGGCGTTATTGATGACGTTCGTGAGCACTTGGCTGAGCCGTAGCGGATCGCCGATGAGATCCATCGGGACCGTGTTCGGAATATCGATCAGGAACTCAAGCCCCTTGTCGTACGCCTTCTGCGTGGTGACGGTCGCGACGCCACGCATGACATCTTCGAGATTGAAGTCCACCGACTCGATATCGAGCTTCCCGGCTTCGATTTTGCTGAAATCGAGGATGTCGTTGATGATGCCGAGCAGTGAATTCCCGGCCGTATGGATCTTGGCCACATAGTCGCGCTGCTTCGCCGTGAGGTCGGTCTTGAGCGCGAGGTACGCGAGCCCGATCACCGCGTTCATCGGCGTGCGGATCTCGTGGCTCATGTTGGCCAGGAACGCGCTCTTCGTCTGGTTCGCTTCGTCGGCAACCAACTGCGCGCGCCGCAATCCGTCGCTGAACTCGGCGTTGCGTGCTTTCAGATCCTGCAATGAATCACGCAGCTGCCCAAAGGCCTGCGTGAGCTGGTCGATTTCGGTGGCATGCCACGTGTTGACAATCGGCACGTCATACCGTTCGTCGCGCAAGGCATTCGCCACCACCGTGAGATTGCGCACCGGCTGCGACACCGATCGGACGATGTAGGCCAATACGCTCAAGGCCACGACCACGAGCCCAAACAGCGCCTGATACAACGGGACATTGAGCTTCGCGATTTGCGCGTCGAGACGCGTGCGCGAGGCCGCCACGACGATATACCCCTTCAGTGCCTCTGAATTCACCGCACGTTGTTCGTACATCAAATCAGGACGTGCACGCCGGAGCACTTCGGTGGAATCGATCGTGCTGGGATTCACGGCGAAGACGCTCACCCCGTCTTCATCCTGTTGGACGAACGCGACGTATTCGAAGTCGTTGGCCGAGGTCGTGACCTCAATGGTGCGCGCCAGCGAGGCGTAGTCTTCCCGCTCGATCGCCAGCTCAATACTGAGCGCCGTGATGCGGGCCAACTCCTTGTTGCGCTGCTCGGTGGTGGCCCGAAACAACACTTCCTGACGCTGGGGATAGTAAACACCGAGCGCCGAGAGCGAGACCGTCAGAACCATGGCCAACGGAAACCAGATCCGGAAGCCAATCCCTTGCATGAAGGCGCGCATCAGAGCTACCGCACCTGGATCATGAGGACGCTTGCCATGACCTACTTGAGCTTGAGCACTTTGACGCCCGGGGTGGCGGCGCCTTCGCTCACGTAGCCGATGCCACCACGTGTGCTCTTCACGTACGCCACCACCGCATCGTCGTTGTCCTTACTGACCGGCGGCGTTTCTTTGCCGGAAAACACCTGCTGCACCCAGTATTTCACCACGGCGTTGGTGGGACGGCCGTGCACCGCCTTGGAGAACGCACCACGAGCCGGGTCGCCCGAGGACAAGTCCACCGGCGCCGCTTCGATGCCCGTGGAAAACTTGCGGTCTTTTTTCAAGAACAGACTGGACAGCGAGGCTTGGCCAATGTCGACGAGATCGACATCGGGGTTCACGACCACCTTGAACCCCTGCGCGGCTGAGACCCGCGGGGCGAACATCACCACACCGAGGCCGGCACACAGCACACCGCGGTAGAGAAAGCGAGTCATGGCGTGGTACCTCAAAAGGTGGTGGCGATGCTGACAAGCCAGTAGCGCGTACTGCGCGGCGGCGCGAGCACCACGGAGGGCGGGATCTGCGAGCGCACGGTCGCGACGTTGCTATCGAACACGTAGCCGGCTCGCCAGTGATGCTCAAACTTGAGTTGCGTGCCCGGCGCCACTTCGAGGATGGCCGCGGCGCCCGTGCTCGTCGCGGCGGGAAGCACCGCCCGCAGCGCAGGTGTCGCGAAAAACAAACGACTGCGCGAGATGGTGCGTTCGGTCGCCAGTTGAAAGCGGTCGGTGACTTGCGCCACGGCCTGCACATACTTGTGGTGATTGTCGCGCGATGGCGCGAACCCATTGATGTTGGTCTGTTCGGCACGCAGCGTGAATCGGGAGAACTGCGACTGCGCACTCACGAACGTGTTCGTCATCATGCCCTTGGTCGTGGGCGTCCGCACTTCCATTCGTGCGGCATGGGCGCCCAGTCTGATGTTCGCAAAGGGCACATCGAGATAGAGCTGCGAGCCATAGTAGTTTTCCATGCGCTGGACGCGCACATCCTGGCCAGTGCTGGTGGTCACCACCGAGCGCCAATCGCTGCCGCCAAAGAATCCATGGGCCTCGAGCGAGAAATCACCGAGCGGCTTCCGGATACTGACCACCGCCCCGTCGAGCGCGTCGAAGGCGTCGCTGTAGACCTCCATCGACGGACGAAAGAACGGCAGGACCGCGCCGATATAGCGGACCTCGTTGAGCAAGCCACGCGGCAACGGCGTGCGTCCCGCCTTGATGTTCGCGGTGGCGTCGCCGATGTCGAAGCGATGGTTGAAGTAGGCCCACTGCGCGGTGAGGTCACCGATCGCGCTGGCCAGCGGGCTCGCGCCGAACTTCCGGTTCAGGAGCTGCGCCACGAACTCGTCCTTCTCGGAGAGCTTGATGCGCGTCTGGAGCGTGAACAGACGATAGTCCGAGGTGCCCTTGATCGGGATCCCGAGCGTCGGGAGGTCAGAGGAGCGCCCGTAGCCCGCGTTGAGGGAGGCGTGCCACGTGAGGCGATCGCCGATCTCCTGCGCGCGCAGCGATGCAGCGCCCACGGCAAGCGCCGTCACCAAGCCGAGGGGCAGACCAACACGACGAAGACAATACATGCGTAGTCGGGGTTGTGGGTGCGTCGTGCGTTCCTGCGCTCGGCGAAATCTCGAGACTCCCCGCCGCATGGACTGACCGCCCGCACCGGGCGCGGAGGGGGAATCCCGGTTAACGGTGGTGTCGCGGGGCGCATTCAGCAAGGATGGCGGGAGTCTTTGCGTTGGATGGGTCCTCATCCATCGAGGAGCGTCAGCGCCACCGGCTCGCGTACCCGACGCGTGAGGGCGTCAACTGGCGCGGCGGCGCCGCCGCGCGTGCCCAGGGGAAGACGCCGGTCTGCAACGTGCGCCTGAACGCGGGCAGTCGCGTCACCGCGGCGAGGATGCCGGTCCCCTGCCCGACGCGCACGAGCACGACGAGCCCCGGCGTGCGACTGGTATGCCAACCGTCCGCGCGGTATCCCGTTCCGGAATGCGACGACAGGCGGAGCCCGCCGCCGCCGATACGCCACCCCTGATCGACCGGATCCTCACCCACCTCCGCTGCCCGCGAGCCAGCGGACCAGCGCGTATACGCCAGCCACCCCGATTGAATTTCCGATCGAGGACAGCCGATGCACATGACGCCATCGTTTCACGGGATGAAGTCTTCGGGAATCGTGAGGCGTCAGCAACCCGACGGAACAGGTGCCTCTCTCTCCGCTGGCTCGACGAGACTGGGGTCGCCGCACTGGACGCATATCGGCGCGGGGTGTCAACGCCGAGGCCAAGCAGCACGCGTGGATGCCGGCTCGCCATGCCTACCGTGTCAGGGGGCTGAAGCCCGAGGGGTGCTGCGGAAGGCGTGGTCGTTCATCATCCGGCGGATGACACTCATGGGGATGAACATCGGTCGGTTTTTCGCCGCAGTGCCCAGCGAGACAAACCCGAGTCTCGTATTAAACGCCGTGCTCTTCTTGTCGCGCGAGTGGAGGAAAACGCCAGTCGATCCGACCTCTTGAGCCGCTGCCGCACTCCGCATCAGCGCGTCGAGCATCAACTCGCTGCCGATCCCTTGCCCTTGGCAACGTGTGGTCACGGCGAACATGCCAATGTACGACACGGGGAGCGCGTATTTCGGTAGCCCACTGCCGAGAACGGGCTTCAATAGCTCAGGGGTCGCATTGCTGGCCGCCAAGGTATAGAAACCGAGAATCTCGGTGGCGTCCGGCGCGTCGAGAATGACACAGGCCCGTCCAATCCCCGCTTGATCGTTGCGATAGGCGTGCTTCGCGAGAAACGCATCGAGGGTGGGCTCTCCACAGGAGAACCCACCCTCGCCGTCTGCCTGGGCGATGCGCCGAATGATCATCGCACCGTGACGGCACTGGGTCGTGCGAAGAGGTCACGTAGCCCGGCGGTAGGCTCCGGCGGGACCGCCGGGGGAAAGACGAAAAAGGGCGTCACATACGGCCACGCGCGCTCCCAGCTGGCCACGATGGTGGGGTACTGTTGCCCCCACGGACTCGCGGCA
>JARIEV010000105.1 GCA_031127225.1 Gemmatimonadota bacterium
CTCGTGTAGTCGAGGGAGCCGCTGTAGTACGCGCGGGTCGCCACTTCGCGGTACACGTGATAGTGGCCGAGGGCGACGTAGCTCCACTGATCGGCGTGCAGTTCCGCCGGATCGATCTCGATCGCCGCGCGATCCGCCGACGCCGCATGGGCCGGCAACATCCCCGCGATCTCCCCGTGCAGCAGCAACACGCGGTGCTCGAAGCCATCGGGGGGCAGGAAGGCCGGCCGGTCGATGCCGGGCACATCGGGCACTGCCAGCACGGCCAGCGACCGGGAGGGGAAGGTGAACAGCTCCGTCTTGGCATCCGCCACGTGCACGCCGATCTCGCGGAAGAGCCGCAGAATGCACCCCGTTTCCGATGTGCGGGGGGCGTCGTGATTCCCCGCCACCATCACGATCGGCGTGTCGGGCAGCCGGTCACGCAGCGCCGAGAAGGTCCGGAACGCGTGCAGGATGGCCGGATTGGACGGCCGGACGGTATGGAACACGTCCCCACCCACCACGATCAGATCAGGGGCGCAGTCGATGATCTGCGCGACCGCGCGCGAGGCCGTCGCCGCGACGTCCGCTTCACGCTGGTTGATTCCGGTCGGCGTGAGCCGCTGATACTGGCGGAACCCGAGATGTAGATCGGCGAGGTGGACCAGGCGCATGCCGGAAGGTATAGGCCCGTCCTGTCACCACAAAGGACGCCCGCACCGCCGAGCCGCCGCCCAGCCGATCATCCCCCGTATTCGTCGGGGGCGAACGCACGCAGCGCACGAGGGCGCGGCGCGACCGCCTCGGCATCGTTCGCGCTCGGCCGTGCACGCCGGGCCAGTTCGCGCGTAAACGCACTCTTCACATGGTCCGGGCGCGTGCGCACTACGGCGTTGCGGGCGGCGAGCACGACCGGTTCGTCGTACAGCAGGATCGTCTGTTGCACCCACCCCAGCTCGACCCCCTCGTCGAGCCGACGCAGCTCCCGCGTCACGGCCTGCGCGAGCGTGGGCTCCGGTGCCTGCGGAAACGTTTCGACGCCCTCGCGCCCCGACATCACCGCGGGGCGCGGGAAGCGCACGAAGACGGGCTGCGTGAAGTGCGGATGACGGACCATCAACTGACCTTTGTCGAGCGTGGACAGGCGCGCCTTGATGGCCGGGGTGAGCACCTGATAACCGGGCGCCGCGAGTTCGTCACCGTCCATCCGTCCGTACAGCGCCGTGCCGGCATTGCCCGTGACGCGACGGTGCACCTGCGAACGGAACTGCTGCGCCCCGAACAGCACGAGCCCGAGGTAACGCCCGCGCTCGGAGATATCGAGCAGCATCTTGCGGACGTAGGTATCCGGTCCATCGTGCGGCGCATACTTGTTGAGTTCGTCGACGAACACGATCACGTGATCGACCCCGAGCTCACGCCGCTCGAGCTGCTCACGCAGCCGCGACACCACGCGGGCAAACACCAGATCCTGCGCGTCCTCCTCCACATTGGCGACATCGATCACGTACACGGCGCGGTCCGCAAAGCTCCCGAACGGCAGATCGGACACGGCGCCATCGTCGGTGACGAGACCGGCACACCGGGTGGACAGATTCGAGAGCCGGTTGCGCACCTTCCGCACGGTCGCGGCGTGATGCGTCCGCCACGTATCCCCGTTCGACTCTTCGAGCTTGCGCAGCACCTCGCGGAACCATGCATCAAGATCGGCGAACGACTGCACGCGATGGACGCGCGAGAAACCTGGCTCCTCGAAGTCCTTGCCCACCACCCGCTCACGGATGAAATCGATGAGTGCATCCGCCTTCGCGTCGAGATCGTCCTTGTTGAGGAGCACCTCGGCGAACTGCAGCACCTCCCCGAGTCCCCACGTGAGCGGCGTCACGCTGTCGGCGAGCGCGGGATGCGAGCGTAGCGTATTGAGGGCGAAGCCGCGGGCCGTGAACGGCGCGAAGTAGCGCACGTCCTGAAACGGCGTCGGCGGCACGCCGAGTAACTCATACATCTCGCGATCGGCCGGCTCGAGCCGGCCCGGCTGATCGAGGAAGCAGAGATCCGGCCCCTTCACGTTGAAGCACACCGCGGCGACGGTTCCGCGGTGGGCCGGGAAGTGCGCGAAAATCGACTGCAGCAGCCATTCGATGGCGCTGGTCTTGGTGGCGAGTCCCGAGACACCGGAGATGTTCAGGTGCGCCGCTTCCGGCCCCACCAGGAAATCCGCGTCGAGATACACGGGCGACCGCATGCCGCCGGCGCGGTACACGCCCACGGGAATACCGGTGGAGGCCGCGCCGGTCACGTAGGCATCCATGCGCAGCGCCACCGCCACATCGGCATCGTCGGCGAGGTACACCGCGCCGAGGGGGACCGGTTGCAGCGGCTCCTCGGGGATGTGGCGCAGCACCGACGCCGAATACAGCCGGATCTCGGTTCGGTCGGTGTGCGCGAGCGGCCCGTCTGATGGCCGCCCATCGTGACCGAGGACATCGTGCAACGGGGACTGCAGGTCGCTGTAGCTGAAGCCCTCCACGACCAGACCGTAGACGCGGGGGATCACCGCATCAACCGGGGTCGTCCCTTCGACCCGCACGATCGTGCCGATGCCGATCGGCGCATCGAGCGCCGTCCAGAAGTGGAACTCGTGCGGCGTATTCGGCTTGCGTTCCGTCGCGACGACGCGGCCGATGGGCAGCGGGACGGCAGCGGACGAATCGGCGGGAACGGTGGAGGGCGAGGTCACAGGGTCACAACGGAGAAGAGGTCAGGATCCGACCAGCGCATCGAGATACATCTCGCAGGCGTGGATGCCGTAGGTGAGGGTATCCCACCGCGGATCGGGAAGCGAGAGCGGCGCCCGTTCCGCGAGAATGCCAGCGGCGATGCGGTCCGCGTGCGCGGTGAGCCGGTCGCGTACGGCGGCGGTGAGTTCCCCCGTCTCGGAGAGCTCCGCCGGCGGCGGGATTTCGACGCGCACCAGCCCGTGCAGCGGATCCCCATCGGCGCCGGTACGCAGCCGCAGGTACCAGCTGGCGACGGCGCGGCGCGGGCGGTGCCCCACCAGAAACACCGGTGAGCGCTCCGCCTCCCGGAGCGCCAACGCGGCCGCCACCTGCTCCGTGGTGCCGTACAGCGTGGTGTGCGACTTCACCACGCCGAACGCCGTCGCCTGCTCGTCCACGGCGAGGTTGCCCGAAATCCCGCCGTCGATCCAGAGCCAGCGCCGTTCACCGCGGCACCAGTCGGCGGCCAGCCGACGCTCGAGGGCCTCACGTTCGAGGGCGACCAGTTCGAGCGCCCGCGCCCGCAGCGCGATGGGATGCACCGGCAGTTCGTCGGCGGCATACTCGGCCGTGATGTCCACCAGGGACACGCCGCGCGCGATCAGGTGGTCCCACGCCGCCTCACCGAGCCGGGCGCGCGAGGCGAAGAGGGCACGATGAACACTGGGCGCCCGCCAGGTCTCGAGGCGACGGTCCACCCGCTGGCGCACCGCGGCCGCCACGGACGCGTGGACGAGCGGGGAACCACTCACATAGCCCACCACGTGGCTGCGCTGCACCCCGTCCAGAAACGCCGCCACCAGCGGCACCGCGGGGACCGCCACGGCGCGCGCGCCCGCCGACTCGAGCAACACGCACGGCGCGACCTTGGGCGGATCGCCCCGCAGGGCGGTACGCTCGAGCGGTAGACCAGCGCCCGCCGACCCCAGCGCCTCGTCGCCGAAGAGCGTCCGCAGGGCGCGGAGCGCGCCGCGAAGCGAGGGATCCGCAGGAGGATCCAGCGGCGGCGGGAGATGAGGCGCGTGGGTCACGTGGGGCACGCTAGCGATACCCGACGCGGCAGACAACGTGGCGCGCCCTGTGGACATCGGGAGGCCGGTCCGCGAAACTCACCGGGTGAGACTTTCTGTCCGTTTTCGCACCGCCACGCCGCGCCTCCGCGCCGTTGCCCGTGTCCTCGTGCTCGCCGCCACCGCCGTCGCCGGGTCGGCGTGCGATGCCGCGCAGCGTGCGCGAAAGGCGATCACCGCCGAGGCCGGTGATCCGGTGTGGCGCGGGGACAGCACGGCGCTGGCGGCCCACCCGGAGGTGCTGTTCCGCGTCACGCGCGACAGCACCGGCCGGCGCGTCGTTCCGCTGGCCACCCTGGGACCGCGGGGCTTCCGTCTGCTCACGCTCAGCGACCGCGGCTGGCGCGCCCTCGATCTCGCGTATCTGCAAGGCGGGCAGACGCTGCGTCCCTATCGCGCGGGCGCATCGCAACCGGCCGTGCCCTCCACGCGCGGCATGTGGGAGGGCGCACCGCTCGATACCATCGCGGGGTGTTCCGTGCTGTTGCCGGGAGGGCTCGCCGACCTGCCCGACGGCGTGGAGTTCGTGACCAGCGCGTCGCGACCGCCGCTCAAACCGGTGACACCGCTCTCTGGCGGGGAATTGCAGACGGCGGTCGACGCGATCCCGCTGCTGATCGCGCCGGCGGCCGGCATCTCGATGGCGATGATGCCACGCTACGCCCGCAGCGTGCACGTGGCCGCCACGGGCAACGGGCCGCACCCGTCCATCATCGTGGTCTACGATGATCCGGAGGTCGTGCCCGACACGACCCAGCCGATCGCCCAGCGCCCGCGGCATCTGGTTGTGGTGCTCGATAAGGGCGTGTACGGCTACAAGCCCACCTACACGTACAGCACGCTGGGCAACAAGCGCACTCCGCCGCGCCTCCGTTACCTCGACCACCTCGATACCGACGGCGACGGCGCCTCAGAGCTGTTCTTCGGGATCACGAACACGGGCGCCACACTCTACACGATTGTCCTGCGCTACGAAGTCGATGCGTGGCGCGAATTGTTGCGCAACGAACGGCAACGCTGCCACCGCTGAGGGGCACGGCCGCGCGTTCGGGGCCGGTTACTCGACCCCGATGTCCCACGCCTGCTCGAGGTCCGTGCGGCTGTAGGCGCGGAACGCCGTGAGCGTCTGCGTCCGCATGATGCCCGGCACCTTCGCGAACTCCTCGGTGACCACCGTCGCGATCCGCTCCAGATCGGCCACGCGGACGATGGCGACGAGATCCCATGCGCCTGAGACGGAATAGACTTCATCGACCCCGTCGATGCCCGCCAGCGCTGTGGCGCACGCAGGAATGCTCTTCGGATCAGCCTGCACCAGCACGATAGTCGTGATCAAGAATGCCTCGATGGCGTGAGTGAATCGTGGTGGATGGTCACGGAACGGATCAGGCGCCGGTCAGGCAACGGGCGATCCGGGTGATCCCGTCCACCGCAATCGCTTCCGTGGTCGCGTAGCTCGCGCGGATCCAATCGGGAGTGAGGAAGGCACTCCCCGGGACGACGGCGACCTGATGCTCTTCGAGGACCGCCGCCGCGAACGCTGCCCCGGGATCGGCGGCGCCACGAAAGCCGGCCACGTTGATGTACAGGTAGAACGCACCGGCGGGCTGGACGTAGCGCACCGAAGGGAACGCGGCCAATGCGGCCACCACCGCATCGCGGCGCGCGCGGAACGCCTGCACCATCTCACCAACCGCCGCATCCGCCTCCTCGGTCCGCGCCATGGCGGCCAGAGCGGCGTGCTGGGAAACCGCCGCCGGATTCGACGTGGTGTGCGACTGGAACGCCGTCATCGCCTTCGACACGGCCACCGGTGCAATCGTCCAGCCGATTCGCCAACCGGTCATCGCATACGCCTTGGCGACCCCATTGATCACAATGAGGTTGTCGCGTGCGGTCGCCACCTCGAGCACCGACTGCGCGCCGCCCTCGTACGCGATGCGCAGGTAGATCTCGTCGGCCAGCACCCACCACCCGAGTTCGGCCGCCACATCCAGAATCGCCGCGAGCTCGTCGCGCGTGTACACCGCCCCCGTGGGGTTGCTCGGGGAATTGAGCATCAGCCCCTTCGTGCGCGGCGTGGCCGCGGCCCGCAGCTGATCGGCGGTCACCTTGAGATCGTTCGCCGGGTCGCCGAACACCGGGACTGACACAGCCCGCGCCAGCTCGACCATCTCGTAGTAGCTCGTCCACGCCGGCGTCGGGATCAGCACTTCATCACCAGGGCCGAAACAGCAGACGCAGGCGTTGTACAGCGACTGCTTCGATCCGCTGGACACCACCACCTCGGCAGCGGTGATCGGCGCACCATGCGCCAGCCGGCGATTGGCGTCGGCCGCGATCGCTTCGCGCAGCGGCAGAATACCCTCGGTGGCCGTGTACCGCGTGGCCCCGGCGTTCATCGCCGCCACGGCGGCCTCGCGAATAAAAGCCGGCGTGTCGAAATCAGGCTCCCCGGCGCCAAGGTCGATGATGGCCAGCCCGGCCGCCTTCAGCGCGCGCGCCTTGGCGGCAACCGCCAGCGTCGCAGATTCCTTCATTCGGGCGATGTTAGCGGACGGCTGGAATTCCAGAGGCATGGTCGGCGCGCGAAACGGAAATGGAGGGAGCGTGCGGAACGGAGACGGGGCGCGGCAACGCCCCAGCGGCACGCCATTCGATGCGCCGCCCCCTGCAGTTCGGGGCCGGCGCTCGCTATCTTGTGAAGCTGGGTTGACGGCAGACCCGACGGCGCGTGACCGCGGGGCGGTCCACGGCCGGGCAAGAGACGGCGAACAGACGCAATTAAGCGCGGCCCACGGAGGCGCGCTACGCGGGTTCACCGCAGGACGTTCCGCGCCACAGGGGCGCGACAATCACTGGCCGTTGGGCGGCCAGGCTGACCGACAATCGATGGGGTGGGGCGTGGGCGAGCAAGAACGGGAAGAGACGTCGCCAGGGGCGACGCGGAGCCAGCACGTGGTGCTGCAGGGACCCGCCGATCTGCGGATGATGAGCGCCGCCATGCGTCCGGGGCTCGAACGGAGCCGCGGTGTGCAGCGCGTGGCGGCACCGACGTGCCTGGTGATCACCCCCACGGTCGAGCAGGCGCTCAGCGCCGCTGAGCAGGCGCGGCTGTTGCTGGCCGATGAGTCACTCCGGGTCGTGCCGGTGTCGTCAGCCATCCGCGCGCGGCGCGTGCTGGCGGCCGGCCCGGTCGCCGTGGTGACCGGCACCGCCGCCGACCTCCTCGCGCTCCGATCGGAGGCCGCCATCGACCTGCAGCATCTGCAGGTGCTGGTGGTGTTCAGCCTCGATGAAATTCTCGCCGAGAAGAGCGGCGAGACGCTGCAGTCGCTCCTCGGCGATGCGCCGGACGACATGATGCGCGTGGCGACCATCGACAGCGAGTCCGATGACATCGACGCGTTTCTCGAAGCGCAGCTGCGGCGCGCCCGTCGGCTCACGCCGCTACTCACCGGCGAGACACCGCTCGCCATGACGCCGAGCTTCGTGATCACCTCAGCCGGCGGACGCGCGGATGCCCTGCGCGGCATCCTCGACGAAGTGGACCCGCCGTCGGTGGTCATCGTCGCGGCCACCGAGGTCGGCCTGCGTGACGCGCAGGCGGCGATCACCCGCATGGGAATGGTCATCGACGGCTTGAACGTCCAGGTCGTGCGTCAGGCCACGTCGCAGCACGTGGCGCTCGTGGTGCTCTGGGAGGCGCCCGCTTCCCACGACGCGCTGGTGGAGGCGTTGACCGCCCGCCCCGTCGATGCCGTGGCACTGTTGCTCCCCGACGAACTGGCCGCGTTCCGTCGCATGACGGCGGGGCTGGCGGAAGCGTGGACGCCCACGGTACGCAAGGCGAACGCCGAGAGCCGTGTGCAGACGCTACGGACCGCGCTGCGCTCCACGCTGGCCAACTCCGGCGGCACGTCGGCGAGTGAGATGGCGCTGCTGGCGCCGTTGCTCGACACGCACGACGCGTTGGAAATCGCCGCGGCAGCGCTGCGGTTGTACGAAGGGGCACGCCGCGACGCCCTCACGGTGCGCGCAAAGGCGGCCACCGCCGGTCCGACGCGCACCCCGCTGTCGGCTGGCGTCCGTCCCGACTCCCCGGCCGCGACCGGCAAGCAGCGGGTCTTCCTGGCCGCGGGCAAGCGCGACGGCGTGCGGATCGGGGACATCGTGGGTGCGGTGGCCAACGAAGCTGGCATCCCGGGTGAGCGCATCGGACAGGTGGAATTGTTCGAATCGCATGCGATCGTGGAGCTGGCGGCGGACGATGCCGCCAAAGCGGTGCAAGCACTGGGCAGCGTGTCGCTGCGTGGCCGTCGGCTCAGTGCGCGCATCGACGAGCGCACCGGCGATGCGCCGCGTGGTGGCGACCGAGGCGGAGCGCGTGGCCCGCGGAGCGAACGGACGTTCGGCCCACCGCGCGGCGGACCGCGTCGTGACACCGGTGACCGGCCAGCGCGGCCCTCATTCGGTGGGGACCGCCCGGCCCGTCCGTCATTCGGCGGGGACCGTGGCCCGCGTCCAGAAGGACGTGGTGGTCCGCCGCGTGGCGGACCGCCGCGCGCGGCCGATGAACGGCTGGCGTTCGGTGATCGCCCGGTGCGTGAGCGCGCCGAAGGGCGCGCGGAGTGGTCGGAGCGTGGTGAGCGGATGCAGAACGCAAGCCGCAAGCCGCGTCCGAACACCGAACCGGGCACCGAGGGCTGACCATGAGCAGCAGCTTCCAGGTCTCCGGGGGATGGATGGAGGTCGTGGCCGGCTCGATGTTCAGCGGCAAGACCGAAGAGCTGTTACGGCGTGTGCGGCGGGCCACCATTGCCCGCAAGCGCGTGCAGGTGTTCAAGTCGCATCTCGATGACCGGTACGCCGGACTGTGGAGCGTGTCCAGCCACGACCGGCGCACCTTCGAGGCGATTCCCGTCGACTCGTCGGCGCAGATCCTGCTGCGTCTCGATCCGATGGCGCAGGTGGTCGCCATCGACGAGGCGCAGTTCCTCGACGCCGGGATTGTGCAGGTGGCGTCGAGTCTGGCGGATCGCGGCCGACGCGTGATTCTGGCCGGAATCGACAGTGACTTCCGTGGCGAACCGTTCGGCCCCATGCCGCAACTCATGGCCGTGGCCGAACTGGTCGACAAACTGCACGCGATCTGCGTGCTGTGCGGCGCGCCGGCCAGTCGCAATCAGCGGCTGATCGGCGGGAAGCCGGCCCCGTACGATTCCCCCACGATCATGGTGGGGGCCGCCGACGCCTACGAAGCCCGGTGCCGTGCCTGCCACATGGTGCCGCGCGCCACCGAGGCGCAGCAGCAACTTCTGTAGCACAGCCATGCAGCGAGCGATCAGCGCGGTTGCGCGATCGCCCGCTGCATGGCGGCCGCCAGCTGCGCACTCGTGAACGGCTTGCTCACGAAGGGCATGTTGCGGGCATCGATTTCGAGGCGCGCATCGGGATTTACGCTGTAGCCGCTCACCGCGACGATCGGGATGGTCGGATAACGGGCCGTCACGATTTCGATGAGTTCGAGCCCGCTCATCCCCGGCATCGTCAGATCGGTCACGATCATCGAAATCTGGGCGGCATGCAGCGACAGAATATCCAGTGCACGCTGCGCCGACGTGGCCGTCACCACGGCGTGCCCGAGCTTCTCGAGCACCCGCCGGCCGATGTCGATCAGCAGCGGGTCATCGTCCACCAACAAGACGCTTTGCGCCTCAGGCACGATCACCGCCGACGCCGCCGGTGTGGCGCGCGTGGGGCCGGTGCCGGGCGCCGGGAAATAGAGCTTCAGCGTCGTCCCTGCCCCCGGTGACGAGTCACATTCGATGAAGCCGCGGCTCTGATGCACGAGCCCATGCACCGAGGCGAGCCCCATCCCTTTGTTCAGGCCGAATTCGTGCGTCGAGAAGAACGGTTCGAAGAGCCGCGCCTTGATCTCCTCACTCATACCGGTGCCGGTGTCGCTCACGGACAGCATGGCGTACGGCCTCGGCACGTTCCCGTCGTCGGCACTCGGTGAGAGCGTCACGACATCGTCGGTGGCGAGCACCAACGTCCCACCGGCCGGCATCGACGCGATGGCATTGTCGACCAACGCGCGCAGCGCATCGAGCAGCCGCGTACGATCGACCGCGGCATGCACCGCCCCAGCGGCCGGCTCGATGCGCACCGTGATCGCGAGGGGCACTTCATCCCGGATGACGGGCAGCTGGTCACGCAGCAGCGAGTTGAGCTCGACCACCTCTGACCGCAGCATCTGACGGCGGCCGAAGGCCAGCAGCCGTCGCGTGAGCTCCTCGGCCCGGTCGGTGGCGCGCTCGATCGCCTCGAGATCCTCGCGGTACGGCGATGTGGGGCCGATGCCGTCGCGGAGAAAGCCCGTGGAACCGCGCAACACGGTCAAGAGGTTGTTGAAGTCATGCCCGATACCGCCGGCCAGCTGCCCCACCGCCTCGAGCTTCTGCGCCTGCCGTAAGCGCTCCTCGGAACTCCGCGCGTCGGTGACATCGGTGAACACCGCGACGGAGGCGTGCGGCCGCTGCTCTCCGGCGCGGATCAACGGATCGGCGGTCACGTTGAGCCACCCAAAGGTGCCGTCACCACGCTGCACGCCCATGAGCGCACGCGGCTGGCTGCGCCCGGTGCGCAGGGCGATCAGCGCGGGGTGCGAGTCCGGCGGCCACGGGGACCCGTCTTCGTGGACCGCCTGCCATTCACGGTCGATGGGCTTGAGCCCCAGCAACTGGGCGCCCGACAACCCCAGAATGCGTTCGGCACTGGGGTTGAACGACCGGATGGCCCCGGTGTCGTCATGCAACACGACACCTTCCTGCATCCCGGCGATGACGGCGCGGAACCGGGCTTCTGATTCCCGCAGCTGCCGCTCCGCGCGCACCCGGTCGGTCGTATCCTGGATGATGATGTGCAGCACGCGGCGCTGGGCGATCGCGACGACGCCGATGAATGATTCCACCTGGCGGAGTTCCCCGTTGGCGATCCGGTGCTCGCGCGGCGCACGGAGTCCGGTCCCCGTCGCGATCGCCGACGTGGTGTCACGCCAGTGATCGGGGGCGATGGCCTCGAGGTCGGTGATGTACATCGCCCGCATGGTCTCGCGCGGCCATCCGTAAAACGCGACGGCGGCGGGATTCACATCCACGATCCGCGCCGTATCGATGTCGGCGAGCAGCTGGATGGCCCCGTTGTTTTCAAAGAGCTGCCGGTGGCGGGCCTCGCTCTCCTCGAGCGCCATCCGCTCGAGCTGTCGCGGCGTGATGTCGCGGGAGGAAATGGCGACGGCATCGCCATGCACGGGCACGAGCTGGCGCTGCAACCAGCGCAACGGCTGCCCCGGCAGCGGGGCCAGTTGCGTGGTCTCCAGCGGTGCGCCCGTGATCAGGACAGCGCAGCACTGCTCCCAGAGATTCCAGCTCCGGCTGCTGGCGAAGACGTCGAGCAGCGACTGCCCCAACAGCGATTCGCGGCTGCGGTTGACCATGCGGGCCGCCCGCTCATTGACTTCGAGAATGTCGAACCGGTCGATCGTCCCGTCATCCGCCCGGCGCGCACGCACGATCACGAACGCATCGAGCCCAGCCTCCATCACGTCACGCAAGCGCGTCGCCGACTCACGCAGTGCCGCCGAGGCCTCTTCCTCGCCGGTCACGTTGCGGGCATGCCCCAGCAGATGCGTGGCAACGCCATCGTGACCGCGAATTACCGTCAAGCGCGTTTCCAGCACGAGGCGCACCGCACCGACCGTGAATTCTTCGCGATACGCGATCGGCTCGGGTGCCGCGAGGGCCTGCGCGCACCGCGACAGCATCTGCGCGGCCTCCTCGGCAGGAAACACCTCCTGCGGCATTCTCCCGATGATCTGCTCCGCTCGCAGCCCCGTGGCCGCGAGATACGCGCTGTTCACCGCCTCGCAGCGGAACTGCCCCGCCCCTTCAATCCGCAGCAGGAATGCCATGTCGTGCATATCCTGCGTGAGCAACCGCCACTGCCCTTCACGCGCTGCCGCTGCGCGCAGCCGGTGCGTCTGTTCCGTGATGTCCCGCAGCTGTATCACCCGGATCGGCTGCGCCTCGACGGTGCCCGCGTCGCGCAACTGCGCCTCCCACACGCGCTCGGCATCAGCGGTGCCGACGGCAAACTCAACGCGATGCGGCGTGCCGGCGGCGAGATGCCCCGCGACCCACTCCGCGAACACGCCGCCGCCCAGCGCGCGCGTGCACTCGGTGAGCCGTTGCCCGCGCAGTGCGTCGGCTGGGCACGCCAGCAAGGTGCCCGCCGCGCGGTTCGCCTCCAGAATCCGTCCCGCAGGATCGGTCACAATGAGCGCATCGTCGAGTGCCGTGACGGCAGCCCGGAGCAGCGCAGGGGTGTCGGATGGAACGGAGGACACGGTCGGACGCGAAAATGATGGCCCCACATGGACGGCGTCGCCCGTGGTGACCTGCTGTAATGTGCACGCCGACCCCCGTGCCCGTCAGGGGATAAGACGCCCCGGCGCGTGATGGCGCGTGACCATCGTATGGGGGACGGCGTCTTGTCGCTGATGCCTTTGTCAAGTCCCCCCTCTCCCGAACGGATCGTCGCATGGGCGTAATCGCGACGCTTCTCGCACACGAGCCCCGGCTCGCGCGGCTGCGGTCCGCCGCGCGCGACCGGTACCGCTTCGTCACGTGCGAGGACTGGACCTCCCTCACCCGCGCCTGCGAGCGCGGGCCGGTCAACGTGGTGGTCTTCGACTTGTACGTCGACGGCCGCGCCGACTTCGAACGCGTACGGCAGCTCCGCATCCGGGTGCCGCGCGCGGCACTGGTGGCGTACGTGGACCTCACCCGTGAGCGCGCCAAGGACATGTTCGACGCCGGCCGGTGCGGCATCGACGTGCTCGTGGTGGCGGATGAAACGGACACCCCCCAGCTGCTGGCGGCCCTGCTCGATCAAGCGGAAGCCCGCAGCGTCTCGAGCCTGCTCAAGCCCCATCTGGCGGGGCTGCGCAGCGTGGTCCGCGACTCGGTGATGTTGTCCGTGACGCGCGCCCACGAGCGGCTCACCCCCGACAGCCTGGCCCGCCTGATCGCGGTCTCTCGGCGCTTGCTGTCGAAGCGCCTCGAAGGCGCGGAACTGCCCCCGCCGCACCAGCTGATCACGTGGGGCCGCCTGATCGTGGCGGCCAGCATGCTCGAGGACGGATCGCGGAGCGCCGACGGCGTGGCCAGTGCCCTCGACTTCCCCTCCGGCAGCGCGTTCCGCAACACGTGCCAGCGGTACCTGGGGTGCACGCCGCACCAGATCCGTCTGCGCGGCGGCGCCGGCTGGGTGATTCAGGAGCTCCTCGTGAACCGCGAGAAGCGCCGCGAGATCTCCGACGCCGACGACGACCTGCAGGACAGCGCCGCCGCCTAGCGCTGCCCCTGACGCAACAAACCGACGCAACGTACCGACGAAGGGCCCCGGCGATCCGGGGCCTTTTTTCGTGTACATTCCGGCCATGCGGCAATTCGCGCTCACCGGAAACATCGCCAGCGGCAAGAGCACCGTGGCCGCGCTGCTCGCGGCGCACGGCGCCACGATCATCGACGCCGACCTGCTGGCGCGGGATGCGGTGGCCCCGGGGACGGCCGAGCTGGAGCGCCTTGTGGAACACTTCGGGACCGGCGTGCTGCAGGGCGATGGCACCCTCGACCGCGCCGCGCTGCGGCGGCG
>JARIEV010000106.1 GCA_031127225.1 Gemmatimonadota bacterium
GCGTAGCTCATGATGTCGGAGAGCTTCATCAGTTCGATCCTCCCGATGCCGCGGTCGCCGGGACGGCGGCGGTGGGCTGGACCTTGATGTCGCGGCCAAGGCGCTGCATGTAGGCGACCATCGCGACGATCTGCTTGTCCTCGAGTCCCGACGGCCCGCCCTGCCCGACGATCGCTGCAGCGATCGTCTTTGCCTGCGCGCGGGCCATGGCGGGCGCCCGGTTCACGGCATCGCCGTAGGGTACGCCGACCATTGCCATCGCGTCGACGCGCGACTGGATCTGCTCGAAATCGATCGGTTTGGTCAGGAAATGCGCGTAGGCCGGCATGATCGACTTCGCGGTGACGGCACGCGGATTCTCGAAGTGCCGCACGTGCCAGAGGTCGGGATACTTGCCGCCCTCACGCGCCAGGTCGGGACCGATGCGTCGCGAGCCCCAGAGGAACGGATGCTCGTACACCGACTCGCCCGGCTTGGAGTACTCACCGAACCGCTCGGTCTCGTAGCGGAACGGACGCACCATCTGTGAGTGGCAGTTGAAGCACCCTTCGGCGATGTACATGTCGCGGCCGGCGAGTTCGAGCGGCGTATACGGCTTCACCGACGCGATCGTGGGCACGTTCGACTTGATCAGGAACGTGGGCAGGATCTCGAACAGCGAGGCGACGACGACGGCGAGAATCGTGAGCGCCGTGAAAAGCATCGGCGCGCGTTCCCACGCGCGGTGCCACTGCACCTGATTGAAGCGTGCCCAGAGGCCGCTGGCCGGCACCACCGGGTGTTCTTCCACGTACCTGGGTGCCAGCGGTGCCGCTTCGATCACGGGTACGTGGTACGCCGCCGGACGGCGCGTCCACGTCATGAGGATGTTCCAGCCGAAGATGAACATGCCGACGATGTAGAACGTGCCGCCGACCACGCGCATCCAGTACATGGGGAGCAGCTTGAGCACCGTCTCTACGAAATCGGGATAGGCCAGGCGTCCCGTCTCGTCAAAGGCGCGCCACATGAGCCCCTGTGTCACACCGGCGCTGTAGATCGCGACCACGTACAGCACGATGCCCACCGAGGCGATCCAGAAGTGCAGCTCCATCGCCTTCTTGCTGTAGATCTCGGTCTGGAAGAGCCGCGGCAGCAGCCAGTAGACCATGCCGAAGGTCATGAAGCCGTTCCAGCCGAGGGCGCCCGTGTGCACATGGGCGATGATCCAGTCGGTGTAGTGGGCCAGTGCGTTGACGCTCTTGATCGAGAGCATCGGGCCCTCGAACGTGGACATGCCGTACGCCGTGATGCCGACCACGAAGAACTTGAGGATCGGGTCGGTGGCCACCTTGTGCCACGCGCCGCGCAGCGTGAGCAGCCCGTTGATCATGCCGCCCCACGAGGGCGCCCAGAGCATGACCGAGAAGAGCATCCCGACGGTGCTCGCCCACTCGGGGAGGGCCGTGTAGTGCAGGTGGTGCGGACCGGCCCAGATGTACATGAACACCAGCGACCAGAAGTGCAGGATGGACAGCTTGTAGCTGAACACCGGCCCTTCGGCGGCTTTGGGCATGAAGTAGTACATCAGGCCCAGGAACGGCGTGGTCAGGAAGAAAGCCACGGCGTTGTGCCCGTACCACCACTGCATGAACGCGTCCTGCACACCGGCGTAGATGCTGTAGCTCTTGAACAACCCGGCCGGCATGGACAGGTTGTTGAAGATGTGCAGAATGGCGACGGTGACTATGGACGCGATGTAGAACCAGAGCGCCACGTAGATGTGCCGTTCGCGGCGCCGGATCAGCGTGCCGAAGAAGTTCACCGCGAACGCCACCCACACCACCGCGATCGCGATGTCGATGGGCCATTCGAGCTCGGCGTATTCCTTGGCCTGCGTGAAGCCCAGCGGCAACGTGAGCGCGGCGCTCACGATGATGGCCTGCCATCCCCAGAAATGAAATTTGCTGAGCCCATCGGAGAACATGCGGGCTTTCAGCAGGCGCTGGGTGGAGTAGTAGCAGCCCGTGAAGAACGCATTGCCGGCGAAGGCAAAGATCACGGCATTGGTGTGCAATGGGCGCAGCCGCCCGAACGACAGCCATTCCAGGTTGGTATTGAAGATCGGGTTGGCGAGCTGCAACGCGATGATCAAACCGACGAGCATGCCCACGACGCCCCAAATGAGCGTGGCGAACAGGAACTGGCGGACGATGGCGTCATCGTACGAGAACCGGTCGAGCGACGCGGCCGACGCGCGCGGCACGGCGCCGCCGCCCGCGCTGGGGGCTGAGGTCATCGGGTGCCTCTGGTGAATCGTGGGATGAGGGTCATGCGCGCAGAGTTTAGACCGTCACACCGTGCCCGTACGTCAGGAGCCTGACGTGATTGCGTCGGGGATTCCCCGATGGTGGCGCCCCACGCCCCGAAACCCTGTATACTTCTCGATATGCGCCCTCATCCGATCTCCTCCCGCCCGACCGACCGGCGGGCGTTCGTTGCCGCCGCCGTGCAGCTGGGGGTCGCCGCCGTGGCGGCCACGGTGGGCGCTCGCGCCCTGCACGCCCAGCCGCCCGCCCGGGGTGGCGTGACCGGCACCCCGACGGGCCCCGCGCTGCCCCCCATGACGGTCTACAAAGACCCCAACTGCGGCTGTTGCGCGGAGTGGGTGAAGCACGCGCGGAAGGCCGGTTTTGCGGTCACCGTGCGCGACACGGCCGATATGCCCAGCGTCAAAGCCTCGTTCGGCATTCCTTCGGCGCTCGAGTCGTGCCACACGGCCCGGGTGGGTGCTTACGCCATCGAAGGGCACGTGCCGGCGGATGTGATTCTGAAGCTGCTGCGCGACCAGCCGGCGGCGCGTGGGCTGGCCGTGCCCGGCATGCCCATGGGATCACCCGGGATGGAGCAGGGCGGCATGAAGGACGCCTACGACGTCGTGCTCTTCGACAAAGCCGGCAAGACGCGGGTGTTCGCGTCCCGCTGATGGGTACGTCGGTGGCGGAGGTGGTCCACGCGTCGGCGTGGCCGTTGCGGGTGCAGCCGGCGAACAGCGCGGATGTCGCCGAGATCGTCGCGCTCAACAACCTGTTCGCGCCGGACGGTCTCACGCTGCATCGCAGCGAGGCGTTCGTGGTGAGTCACCTGCAGGACTATCAGGTGGTGCGTGGCCCCGACGGCGCGCTCCTGGGGCAGGTCGCCCTCGACGAATACTCACCGTCGCTGGTGGAACTGGTCTCCCTCGCGGTGGCTCCGGAGGCGCAGGGGCACGGGCTGGGGCAGCGTCTTATTACGGCGGCCGAGCGGCTGGCGCGCGCGCGTGGCTACCCGGAGCTGTTCGCGATTTCGCTGGCCGAGCCGTTGTTCCTGCGCATGGGATTTCAGGAATCCACGATTCTGCGCTATCCCGAAAAAATTGCGCGCTACCGGGCGATTTCGAGATCCGAACTGTCCATCGGCCGGAAGTTCTGCTTCGCAAAAACGTTGGTGTCGCGCGCCGCCACGGGGTGAGTGCGGGGCTGCCGGCGCGCCGCGACGATGCGGGTGTGCGCTGTGCGGCTCTGCACCTTGCGTGATGGCCCGGGTGCGAGGGCGGGCAGCACCCGGATCGTGAACACGGCGCCGCGCACGGAGCGCATGCGTCGTAGGTGCGCCCACAGCGTTTCGTCGCCCACCCAGCAGAGCGTCTCGCCGCCCCCACGGTCGGCTGACACCGACACCGCGACGGGGACCACCGGCACGCCGGCCTGCACCGCGGCTTCCACGAGCGACGAGCGGAACGGCAGCACGCTGTGGCCGAGCGTGGTGGTCCCCTCGGGGAACAGGATCACGCGGCGACCGCTGCGCAGTGCATCGCCGAGCAGCGGAACAGCGCGGAGCAGATCGCGCTTCCGCGTGCGGTCGATCCAGATCACCCCTAGGGCCTCGCCCAGCGCACCCACCAGCGGCCACCGCCGGACGTCGTCCTTGGCCACGAACGTGCACTGATGGTGACCGAGCATCGCCACGATGTCGATCCACGAGAGGTGATTGGCCACCCACAGCGCCGGCCCGTCCGCCGCCGCGCCCTCGCGGCGGACCTCGATGCGCAGCGCGGCCAGCACCCCGCGGCAGAGCAGGCGCGTCGCGCGCACCACGAGGAGGCGCGTCATCCGAAGAGCGAGGCGTAACTCCGCGCGTCCATGTCCCGGGTGTCCAGCATGACCAGAAAGTCCGTGGTGCCGAACTCGCGATCGAGCGCGGGCGCGCCGCACACGGTGGCGCCGAGGGCGAGATACCCCTCGAACAGCGGCGGAAGCGCGCCGTTGCCGGCCTCGGCGTCGAGCAGAGGACGGGCCCGACCGTCGTCGGGCAGGGCGCGGGCGGCGGGACGGGGGCGCACGAGGATCCCGGGGTGGAGCGCCTCTCGCGCCGTGAGGGTGCGCCAGGCATCGGCCGCGACGTCAGGGGCGATGCCGGCCAGGGAGCAGCAGCCGAAGAGCACGTGTTTGCCGTTCCACTGGAGGTACCGCGCCAATCCCTTCCACAGCAGCCGGAGGACCCGCCCCGAGCGATGGGCCGGGTCCACGCAGGCCCGGCCGATCTCGACGGCGTCGGCGAGCGTGGCCCCTGGGATGGCCCCGAGCTCGAACAGCGTGGCGCTGTAGAAGCCGAAGCGCGTGGCCGCCATCACCGCGGTCTGCAGCCGGTAGGTGCCCACCACCTCACCGGTGCGCCGGTCACAGATCATCAGGTGATGAAACCACGGGTCACGTTCGTCCTCGTCGCGCTGCGTCAGCTGCGCACCGGCCAGCCCCTCACCCAGCTCCTGATTGAACACGCGGAAGCGCAGTGCTTGCACCGCGTGCAACTCCTGACGTGACCATGCGAAACGCACCACGTACGGCCCCGCTTCCACGATCCCCGGCGGGATGCCGTCGGTGTGGTGCGGAAAGACCTCGGCGTCGGTGGGCGCCACGGCGGCGCCGGCATCAACGGGGGGCAGATACGGGGAGTTCGACGCGTCGAACACACGGGTCAGCATGCGAGGCCTCCTGGCGGACGGTCACGTCCGCTGTGGAAGTACGCGGACGAGGGAACGTCGGAGTGGCCGGTACCATCCCGGCGGCGGTCGCGCCACGGAACGGTCACTGCGCGGCAACGATCGTGCACGCGCCACACGGCCGCGCACTGGCCCCGACGCGGCACGGGCGCGAGCTTACCACATCATGTCTCCACAGTTCGTCGACCCCTCGCTGCCCAAGCGGATCGATCGCTGGCGCAGCCCCGCGCTCGGCATCGACATGCCGATCGTGTCCTACGGCTGGCGCGGTCAGCCGGTGTTGCTCTTCCCCACGGCAGCGGCCGACTTTCTCGAGAATGAGCGCTTCTGGCTGATCAAGGCCATCGAGCCGCTGCTGATGCAGGGGCGCGTCCGTGTCTTTTCCGTGGACAGCATCAACAAGCTGGCGTGGATGGACCGCACGCTGCCGGTGGCGGAGTCGGCACGGCGCCAGGCGTTGTACTCACGCTACATCGAAGACGAAGTGGTACCGTACATCCGTCACGCTTGCGGCGACGGGCAGGCGCGCGCCATCACGACGGGGGCGAGCTTCGGGTGTTTTCACGCCGCCAATGCGCTATTCCGTCGTCCCGATCTATTCGGCGGCCTGATTGGCATGAGCGGTTTTTACGATCTGGCTCCGAGCTACTTCAAGGGCTACACGGACGACCACTGCTACTTCAACAATCCCATGTGGTACGTGGCGAATCTGCAGGGTGGTGCACTGGATACGTTACGGCACCACACGCGGATCGCCCTCGTGGCCGGGCAAGGGGCGCACGAGCAGCCCGCAATGACGCGTGACTTCCACGACCTGCTGGACCGCAAGCAGATCGGACACACTTTCGACCTGTGGGGGCATGACGTGAACCACGACTGGCCGTGGTGGCGCAAAATGCTGCCGCACTACCTGGAGCGACTCGGATGCTGATGCGCACGATTGGATGCGGTGCGATGAGTGTGGCGTTGGCGATGAGCGTGCCCGCAGTGGTCACGGCGCAGGCGGCGGAGCGCCTGCCGGCGGCGAAGCGACCGGCGACCGTGTCTATGAAGGAGGCCTCGCTGGCCCAGCGGCTGGCCTACGTGCGCCAACTATTGCGTACCACGCCGCTGGTGGACGGGCACAATGATCTGCCGTGGGCGATGCGTGAGGCGGCCAAGGATCCGCTGGACGTCGTGGCGTACGATCTGCGCGGTAAGACGGCCGGCATGACGGACATCGCGCGCCTGCGGCGCGGCATGATCGGCGGACAGTTCTGGTCGGTGTACATCCCGGGTGAAGTGCGCGACTCCGGCTACGCGCGCGTGCAGCTGGAGCAGATCGACATCGCGCAGCGGGTGATCGCGCGCTACCCCGATGTGTTCGTGCCGGCGTTGCGCGCCGCTGATGTGCGCCGCGCGTACGCGCAGGGGAAAATCGGCTCGCTGCTGGGCATGGAAGGCGGGCATGCCATCGAGAATTCGCTGGGCGCGCTGCGCGCGTACTATGCGCTCGGTGCGCGCTACATGACGCTCACGCACAACGTCACGCTCGACTGGGCGGACGCGGCGAACGACGTACCACGCCACAACGGCCTCACGCCGTTCGGCAAGGAAGTGGTGCGCGAGATGAACCGGCTGGGCATGCTCGTCGATCTGTCGCACGTGTCGCCGGCGGTGATGAGCCAGGCGCTGAGCACCACCGAGGCGCCCGTGATCTTCTCGCACTCGGCGGCGCGCGGGATCACCGATGTGCCGCGCAACGTCCCCGATTCCATTTTGGCGCGGTTGCCGAAGAACGGCGGCGTGGTGATGATGACGTTCGTGCCCGGTTTCGTATCACAGACCGTGGCCAATCACAGCACGGCGATCACGGCGGTGCGCGACTCGATCGCCAAGCGGTATCCGAACGACAACGACGCGCAGTTCAAGGCCGTCGCGGCGTGGCGCGAAACGCACCCCACGCCGATCGCGACGATCGCCGACGTGGCCGATCATCTCGATCACATCAAAAAGATCGCCGGCGCCGCCCACGTGGGCATCGGCGGCGACTTCGATGGCATCACCGAAACGGTGCAGGGACTCGAGGACGTCTCCACGTACCCGATGCTTTTCGCTGAACTGGTACAGCGCGGCTGGAACGCGACAGAACTGCGCGGGCTGGCCGGTGAGAACGTGCTACGCGCCCTGGCCCGCGCCGAGCAGGTGTCGGTCAAGTTACGCGCGACACGCCCCGCCTCGACCAAAACCATTCACCAGCTGGACGGACGCCCATGAGCCTCGATCGTCGCCACTTCCTCAAGCACGGCGCGCTGCTGGGCGCCGCCGCCGGACTCGGGCTGCCTGCGGTCGCGGGCGCCTTCACGGCCGACGGCATCCGTCCGCTGGTATACCGTCCGGAAACAGGCACTCCGCAGCCGAAGCCGCTGCGCATTCTGATTCTGGGCGGCACCGGTTTCATCGGGCCGCAGCAGGTGGAATACGCGCTGGCGCGCCGGCATACCGTGACGCTGTTCAACCGCGGCAAGACCAACTCCACGCTTTTTCCGCAGGTCCCGCGCCTGATCGGTGACCGCAACCTGCCCGGCGGGCACGATGCGCTGAAGTCGGGCACCTGGGATGTCGTGATCGACAATCCCACGCGCAATCCGCAGTGGGTGCGTGACGCCGGTGCGGCACTCAAGGGGCGCGTGGGACAGTATGTGTTCGTGTCCACCATTTCGGTGTTCAGCGACTACTCCAAGCCCGGGATGGACGAGAACGGGACGCTGCACACACCGGGCGATCCGGCGGTGTGGGCCAGCAACGACGGCGCGTTCTACGGTCCGAACAAGGTGCAGTGCGAGATCGACGCGAAGGCGCTGTTCGGCGAGGACAAGGTGACCATCGTCCGTCCGGGTCTTATCGTGGGACCCGGTGATCTGAGCGATCGCTTCTCGTACTGGCCGGTGCGCATTCAGAAGGGCGGCGAACTGCTGGCTCCCGGCACACCGAACGATCCGGTGCAGTACATCGACGTGCACGACCTGAGCGAATGGATCGTGCGCACGGGCGAGAATCACACCATCGGCACCTTCAACGCCACGGGTCCGAAGACGCCCACGACGATCGCCGAAATGCTGTACGGCATCAAAGCGGTCACGACGAGCGATGCGCGGTTTACGTGGGTGCCGGCCGAGTTTCTGGCCGAGCAGCAGGTGCGTGCGTGGAGCGACATGCCCGTGTGGCAACCGGCGTTCGGGCGTACGGCCGGCTTCATGGCGGTGAACTGCCAGAAGGCGTATGCGGCGGGGCTCACGTTCCGTCCGCTGGCCGAAACGGCGAAGAGCACGCTCGACTGGTACATGACGCGTCCGGCGGCAGAGCAGGAGAAGGCGCGCGCCGGCATCGCGCCGGCGAAGGAGACGGCGGTGCTCGCGGCGTGGCATGCGAAGGTGGGCCGGTGAGCACACGGCCTGCGCCACTGCGGGTGCTCGTGCTGGGCGGCACCGGCTACATCGGGCCGCATCTGGTGGAGCACGCGTTGGCGCGCGGGCACGCGGTTACGCTGTTCAATCGCGGCAAGACGAAGCCCGGGCTGTTTCCGAAGGTCGAGACGCTGATCGGCGATCGCAACGATCCGAATGGACACGAGGCGCTGACAGGGCGCACGTGGGATGTGGTGTACGACCTGCCCACGACGAATCCGCAGTGGATCGTGAACGCGGCGGCGGTGCTGAAGGGGAAGGTGACGCAGTACGTATACGTGAGCAGCACGGCGGCGTACAAGGATTTCACGCGGTCATTTCCTGACGAGACGCATCCCACGCAGGAGCCCGCGCCGATCAGCGGCCCCGAGGCGGCGGCCGCGGCATACGGTAACAAGAAGGTGCGCTGCGAGCAGTTGGTGCAGGAGGCGTTCGGTGGCGGTGCCACGGTGGTGCGCCCGGGATTGATCGTGGGACCGGGCGATCTCACCGACCGGTTCACGTACTGGCCCGTGCGCATCGAGAAGGGTGGTGACATTCTCGCGCCAGGCACGCTCGACGATCCAGCGCAGTGGATCGACGTGCGCGATCTCACCGAGTGGATGGTGCGCCTGGGTGAGGGCCGCACCGGCGGCGTGTTCAATGCCGTGGGTCCGCGCACGGTGTGTGGCATTGGCGAACTGCTGTACGGCATCAAGGGCTGCTTTGCGAACGATGCGCAGTTCACGTGGGTGCCGACCTCGTTCCTCATCGCGCAGAAGGTGCGCTCGTGGGCGGAGATGCCGGTGTGGTCGTTCACGGGGGCAAGCACGGTGGCGTTCAGCACGAGCGTGATCGAGAAGGCGCTGGCGGCGGGGCTGACGTTCCGTCCGTTGGCTACCACGGTGCACGATGCGCTCGCGTGGTACCATGCGCGGCCGGCGGCCGAGCAGGAGAAGCTGCGGGCGGGGATTTCGCCCGAACGCGAGCGCGAGGTGCTCGCGGCCTGGCGCGCGCAGCAGGGTGGAGCTGGCAGCCGTGATGCGGGTGGGAGCCGGTGATGGCATCCGAGAATGCAGCGGGACGTGCCGCCGGAGTCGGTCCGCTTCGACGCATCGTGGACCGGCTCGGCACGATGGAGCCGGGGGAAGAACGGTCGACGCTGCTGGCGGCCACGTACTTCTTCTTCGCGCTGGCGAGCTACTTCATTTTGCGCGCGGTGCGTGACGAAGCGGGTGTGGCGGCGGGGACCTCGGGGTTGCCGTGGCTGTTCACCGGGACGCTGATCACGACGCTCGTGATGAATCCGGTGTACGGCACGGTCGTGGCGCGCCTTCCGGTGCGCCGGTTCATCCCGATCGTGTATCGCGTGTTCATCGCACTGCTGCTCGGGTTTGCCGCCCTGATCAAGTACGGCCCGCCGGTGCTCGAGCCGTATCTCGGCCCCGCGTTCTGGATTTTGACCAGCATTTACAGCCTGTTCATCCCCTCGGTGTTCTGGGGATTCATGGCCGATACGTTTTCACCCGAGCAGAGCAAGCGGCTGTTCGGCATCATCAGTGTGGGCGGCACGCTCGGCGCGCTGGTGGGGTCGTTCCTGACGGCGCGCTTCGCCGAACTGGTGGGCATTCCCGTGCTGATGGTGATGTCGGTGGTGCTGCTCGAGTGCGCGGTGCAGACCGTGCGGGGGTTTCCCCCCAGCTTCCGTCGGGAAACGCGCGAGCGCGATGCGGCGCAGCGCTCGGTGGGTGGGTCGTCGCTGGCCGGTATCACGCATGTCCTGCGATCTCCGTATTTGCTGGGGATTTGCCTGTACATGCTGATGTTCACCATCGGCTCGACCATCCTGTATTTCCAGCAGGCGGAGATCGTGGGCGCGCGCTACGACGACCGGGAGGCACGCACGGCGTTTCTCGCGAACATCGACACCGTGGTGCAGTCGCTCACCATTCTCGCACAGCTGTTTGTCACCGGGCGTGTGATCCGCTGGGCCGGAGTGGGGCTCACGCTGGCGATCATGCCCGTGCTGAGCTTCGTGGGGTTCACGGCGCTCGGCCTGTGGGGGACGCTCGCGGTGTTTGTCGTGTTTCAGGTGATGCGCCGCGCCGGGGAATACGCCTTCGGTCGGCCAGCGCGCGAGATCCTGTTCACGGTGGTGCCACCGGAGGACAAATACAAAGCGAAGAATCTGATCGACACCTTCGTGTATCGGGGTGGCGATCAGATCGGGGCGTGGAGTTATGCGGGGCTGAGCGCAATCGGGATGGCCGTAAGCACGATCTCGCTGCTGGCCGCGCCGCTCAGCGCGCTCTGGCTCACGATCGCGATTTGGCTTGGGCGGCGACAACTGCAGTTGGCGCGCGAGGCGCCGGAGTAACGGCCTCCTGCGGGACCACCCGCACGAAGCCGTAGTACTGCCAGCGGTTCCCCAGCCGGTGCCACCGTTCGCAGAAGGTGTAGCGCTGCGTCTGTGGTGGCTGTCCCGCGGTGAATGGGGCGACCGTGACGTGCGTGGTGTACCAGAGCAGGAGGTCGTGTGGCCGTTCGCCGCGCTCGAGGCGCGTGATCGCCAGCCACATGGCCGACGGACTCGCGCACCCGATGCCGCCGACCGCCGGACACGGCTCCACGTCGAGCGCCGGGGCGTCGGGCCACGCGTCCACGGGCGCGAAGGCGTGCGGGGCCAGTGATTGCCCGCTGAACTCACGGACTGCATGGACGGTGGCGTCGCGGCCGAAGCGTCGCGTGTGGAACTGTGCAATCGGCAGGCCGGCGGGACGGTCCTGCGCCACGATGCGCGCAATCGCCTGATTGATCAGCGACTCGGCGTCAGGGAGCGCCCACGCGCCGCTGCGCGCCGGGGCGGTGGCGCGTGGCATCGGCTTCGGCGTCGGTTGTGCTGCTGCCGCGGTGATCGGGCCTGCGAGGCAGGCTGCCGCCAGCACGACCATGAGGCCGCGGTCGCACGCGGTACCAACGGGATGTCGCCTGTGCCGTGTCATCGTCATGGTGGTTGCCGGATCCTACCCCATCGCGCCGCCTTGGTTCACCGTCTTCCGGCCGCTGATCCTGCACGACTAAAAACAGCAAGAACACGGATACCGCGGATCACACGGAGCCAACACGGATAAGCAAAGGCGCACGCGGTGAGCTTGCCCGGGTTTGGTGGACACCGGTTTACGCAGCGCGGTCGGATAGCAGCAGCTGTGTTTCGTACTGCAGGGGGCTTTGATACTGCAAGCTGGAGTGGAGTCGGTGCGGGTTGTACCAGCCATCGATGTCGTCGCCGATGGCGGCGCGGAGCGCCCGCACCGACGGGCACGCCTCGAGCCGCGCTTCGCGCTTGAGCGTGCTGAAGAAGCTTTCCACCACCGCATTGTCGCAACAGTTCCCGGTCGCGCTGAGGCTCGGGGTGAGCGCATGCGCGGCGAGGACGACGCCGGTCACCAGTGCCTGGGCGATCTGTCTGTAACACGGCCGGTGGTGAATGGGCCCGATCGTAACTGCCAGAACACGGATAAACAGATCACACGGAACCAACACGGATAAGCCGTTCGGCGTGCGAAGGGCCATCGCAACGCACCGACGCATCGCTGTTGTGTTGTTCAATCAAAGAATGCAACGCTGTCGGATCAGCAACGTGCTCGGTCGCACATCCGGAGCAGATCCGTGTTGTTACCGTGCAATCCGTATATCCGTGTTCCGGCTGTTGGCGAGCTGTCCCCGACACCACCGGTCGTGATAAGGCGAGACCGAGAACCGCCAGAACACGGATACCACCGATTACACCGAACCAACACGGATAAGCCGTTCGGCGTGCCGCCAGCCGCTTCCTCCCGTCCCACGAGGCCAGCCCCGTCGCGACAACATTGCGGGTCGCCGCGGCGTAGCCCATAGTTGCTTCCGCCCGCGTTTTCCCGGGCCGTGTCGGTCCACCTATGCTCACCTCGCCCATGCGAAATATTCGCGTCCTCGCCCTCAGTGCCGGCCTGTCCGGCCTGATGGCCAGTCCGCTGGCCGCTCAGACGGCGCTGCCGCCCAAGGCCTCCGTCGACGATGCCGTCATCAATGCCTTGCGGTGGCGCAACATCGGTCCCGCCAACATGATGGGCCGGATCGTCGATATCGAAGGCATCGCGTCGCCCTCGAAGACGTTCTACGTGTCCACGGCCGGCGGCGGCTTGTGGAAGACCACCAATAACGGCACCACGTTCAAGGCCGTCATGGACACGGCCCGCGTGTCGTCGGGTGGTGATCTCGCGATCGCCCCCTCCGACACCAACGTGATCTACTGGGGCACGGGCGAAGCGAATTCGCGGAATTCCATCTCGCCGGGTGGCGGCATTTACAAGTCGGTCGACGGCGGCAAGTCGTGGACGTTCCTTGGGCTCGCCGACACGCGCGCCATCGGTCGTATTCAGGTGCACCCTACCGATCCCAACACCGTGTGGGTGGCGGCCCTCGGTCATCCGTGGGGACCGAACAAGGAACGCGGACTCTACAAGACCACCGACGGCGGCAAGAACTGGCGCTTGGTGAAGTTCATCGACGAGAAGACGGGCTTCGTGGACGTTCAGCTGGATCCGCGCAACGCGAATACCGTGTGGGCCTCGAGCTACGAGCGCGTGCGCGGACCGTACTTCCTGAAGTCGGGCGGTACGGGTTCGGCGCTCTGGAAGAGCATCGACGGCGGCGAAACGTTCACCGAAGTGAAGGGCGGCGGATTTCCGGCCACCACTAAGGGACGCATCGAGATCGCCATCGCGCGCTCGAATCCCGACGTGATGTACACCATGGTCGAAGCCGACACGGCACCCAATCTTAAGACGGACGCCAAGGTCGCCCCGCAGAAGCGGCCGAGTGGCCTGTATCGCTCCGACGACGGCGGCAAGACGTGGGCCTACATGAGCCCCGAGAATGTGCGCCCGTTCTACTACTCGCAGGTGCGTGTCGATCCGAACGATCCGAACCGCGTGTACTGGTCATCTACGCCGGTAAAGTATTCCAGCGATGGCGGCAAGACGGCGGGCAACACGACGCAGGGCATTCACGTCGATCACCACGCCATGTGGATCGATCCCAACGACTCGCAGCGCATCA